>NZ_JAGRLA010000012.1 GCF_020442045.1 Bauldia sp.
CGGCGGTGCAATGGCTCCGCGACGGCCTCAGGATCATCAGGCGCGCCGGGCAGGCGGGAAAACTGGCGGCCGAAGCCGATCCCGGCCAATCCGTCTACTTCGTGCCGGCGCTTGTCGGGCTCGGCGCCCCCTATTGGGATGCCGAGGCGCGCGGCGCGATCTACGGCATCACCCGCGGAACGACCGCGGCCGAGATCGCCCGCGCCGCGCTGGAGGCGGTCTGCTACCAGACCCGCGACCTGCTCGAGGCGATGCAGGGCGACTGGCGAAAGGGCGGCGCCGGGCGGACGGTGCTGCGCGTCGATGGCGGCATGGTCGCCTCCGACTGGACGATGCAATTCCTCGCCGACGTCCTGGGGGCACCGGTCGACCGGCCGAGGATCCTCGAAACCACGGCGCTCGGCGCCGCCTATCTCGCCGGCCTCCAGGCCGGCCTGTGTCCGCCGCCCGATGCCTTCGCCAGGGGCTGGAAATCGGACCGCCGCTTCGTCCCGAAGATGCGACAGCCGGAACGCGCCCGGCGCTATGCCGGCTGGCGGGACGCGGTGGAGCGGACGCTCACCCGGGGCGGGTAGGGCCGGTGGTTCGAATATCGGCGCCATGGAGTGGCGCCACATGGCAGGACTGAAGCCCGCCACGGGGCTGCAAGGTCTTCGAGGAAGAGGACCGGCAGCGCCAAGGCACCACTTCGCGAGGCGCGCACGGCGGCCCAGCGGCGAAGACCGAACCGAGGCGTAGTCGCTGGTTCCGTGTCACCGCTTGCCAGGGATATGCCGGGCTTTCTACGGCGGGGCGAGCTTTCTCAGCGCCTGCAGCGCAGTCTGCTGGACGTAGCTGTCCTGGTCCTCAAGCATCTTCACCAGGTATGGTACGGCCGCGTCACCCGCTTCCGATCCCAGGTTTCCGATCGTTTCCGCGGAAACCGCCCTGACCCATGGTGTCGGGTCGGAGGTCGCGATGATCAGATACGGCAGCCCGCCGACAGCGTCTGAACCCAGATCCCTGAGCCCTTCGATCGCCTGGCCACGAATGACGGCCGCCGACTTCTTGTCCGTCCGGTGAGCAAACAGATCGCCGACATCGGCGTCCCCCGGAACGATGTTTTCCAGCATCGCCGTATCGGGCGAGGGCACGGCCGAAAGATACGCCTTTCCCAGCATTTCCGCCGCATCGCCAGTCCCCGAGCCCTGGGCAATATGTGACCGTATCTCCAGAACGGATCTCAGCGAATCATCCACGGGCGAGGCATCGGCATCGGGAGCAAGAGCATTGATGGACGGGGCCTGCAGCTGCGCAACGGACATTGCCGCCTGATCCCGAACGTAGGGATCGGGATCATTTGCCGCTATCGAGGCTATCATATCGAGGTAGGGTGACGCCGGGTCACCGAGGTTTGCCAACGCCTCCACCGAAACGCAACGCACCCATTGAGAGTCATCCTTGAGGGCGGCGGCGAGCTGGGCGGCGGCGGATTTTGCTTCCGGGCCGATCGCCCGAAGCGCTTCCGCGGCGGCCCCGCGAACAGCCTCATCATCATCCTGCACGAGCAAGGCTGCAAGGTCCGCTGTCGCTTCCTTTGCCGGTGCTCCAATGCGACTCAGTGCCTGGGCGGCGGTCCTGCGAACCTTCGGTTGGTCGGATGCAAGCGCTGCCTGAAGTCCTGGAACCGCCGCCGTCCCGAACTTGGAAAGCGCAATCACGACTCCCGGCAAGACGGAATCGTCGAAGCTCGCCACGTTCAGAATTATCGCATCGACATCGTCCGCATTGGCCGTCGGAAGCGATTCCAGATCGGCGGCGGCCTTCTCGCGCGTCGCCGCGTCGCTGCTCTGCAGGCCGGTGACAATCGACTGGATATCTGCGGCTGCCGCTGGCGAAACCAGAAACGCAACGAACACGCAAATGCCAGCCAGGCGCTTGATGCTGATCATAGCGACGCCTCCCGTGTCGTATCGCCGCAATGCTACCACAGGTTTTCGGGCGAGTGAACAGAGACCCTGCTCGCCGGCCGCGAGGTGAGGGATGATCCCGCTGGCGATCGGATTGTTGCCGCCGGGGTGGTTCCTGATGACGTGAAGGAAGAACGGCTGGTGAACGAGTCCCTGGATTTTCCCCGGATGCATCCGCCATGTTCTGCCGATGTTCGCCGACCACTGCCGAATAGGCTGCCGCCGGGCGGGGCTCAAAGTGGCGGATTTCTGCGGGTTTGAATGGTGCTGCCGGACAGGATTGAACTGTCGACCTCTCCCTTACCAAGGGAGTGCTCTACCACTGAGCTACGGCAGCAGGAGCCGGTTGGTGCCGGACGGCGGTCTTACTGCCACAAGCCCGCGCGGGCTTCAAGCAAAAGGCCTCTGGCAGGCGAACGGCGCGGCGGATAATCTGGCGGCATGAAAGACGGCGACCAACAACCGGCGAAAAAAGCCGCCAGCGACACCCGCGAGGCGCGGCTCGCCGCGGCGCTCCGCGACAATCTCCGCCGGCGGAAAGCGGCGGTTTCCGCCGTTTCCGATCCAGCCGACGGCAATTCCGATGCCGAGGCCGGCAATCGGGCCGCTGACGGCGACTGACGCACCGGCGCCAAGCCTTGTCTGCGCCGCAAAGCTGGGCTAGACGGGCCGAATCCGCCGGACCCGGGGATATATGGATATATGGGGACGCGTCGGCACCACGTCCGGCGCAAACAGGGGGCGATATTCCATGGATCGCATTCGTATCGTTGGCGGCGCCGAGCTGAACGGGACCATTCCGATCTCCGGCGCCAAGAATGCGACCCTGCCGCTGATGATCGCCAGCCTCCTGACCGACGAGACGCTGGTCCTCGACAACGTGCCGCATCTCGCCGACGTCATGCTGCTGAAGCGCATCCTCGGCAACCATGGCGTCGACTGCATGGTCCAGGGCAAGCGCGCCGGGCAGAATGGTTCGTCGGGCGAGACGATCGAACTCTCGGCGCGGGACATCGTCGACACCGTCGCGCCCTATGAGCTGGTCTCGAAGATGCGGGCGAGCTTCTGGGTGATCGGCCCGCTGATCGCGCGGATGGGCGAGGCGCGGGTGTCGCTGCCCGGCGGCTGTGCCATCGGCACCCGGCCGGTCGACCTTTTCATCATGGCGCTTCGCGACCTCGGCGCCGAGATCGACATCGATGGCGGCTATGTCGTCGCCCGTGCGCCGAAGGGGCTCACCGGCGCCCGCATCCAGTTCCCCAAGGTAACGGTCGGCGCGACCCATGTCGCGATGATGGCCGCGGCGCTCGCCCGCGGCGAAACCACGATCGAGAACGCCGCCCGCGAGCCGGAAGTGCTCGACCTTGCTTCCTGCCTCCTCAAGATGGGCGCCAGGATCTCCGGCGCCGGCACCTCGACCATCCGCATCACCGGCGTCGACCGGCTCACGGGTGCCCGCCATTCGGTCATGCCCGACCGGATCGAGACCGGGACCTATGCCTTCGCCGTGGCAATGGCCGGCGGTGACGTGCTGCTCGAGGGCGCATCCGCCGAGACCCTTCAGGCGCCCCTCGATCTGCTTGGCGAGGTCGGCGCCGAGGTGACCGCCACCAACGAGGGCATCCGCATCCGCCGCAACGGGAGCGGTCTCAATGCGGTCGACGTGACGACCGCGCCTTTCCCCGGCTTCCCGACCGACCTTCAGGCGCAGCTGATGGCGCTGGTCTGCCACGCCAGGGGCGCGTCGCGGATTCGCGAGACCATCTTCGAGAACCGTTTCATGCACGTCCAGGAGCTGGCCCGGCTCGGCGCCGACATTCATCTCGACGGCCAGATGGCGACGGTCCATGGCGTCGACAGGCTGAAGGGCGCCGAGGTGATGGCGACCGACCTCAGGGCCTCGATGTCGCTGGTTATCGCCGGGCTTGCCGCGGAAGGCGAGACGGTCGTCAATCGCGTCTATCACCTCGACCGCGGCTTCGAGCGGATCGAGCAGAAACTCGGCAATTGCGGCGCGACGGTGGAGAGGATATCCGGCTGATCGCGGTATTGCGCCGGAGGCCGGCTGACACTACCTGAGGTGCATCCCAGCAACCGTCCGAGACCGATCATGAGCGAACCGGATTGCCTGAAGCTTCTCGCCCTCGACGAGGAAGATCTGTCGGTGCTTTCGGCCCATGTCCAGGACGCGGTGATGAAGGTCGGCGACCTGACCTACCTGCCGAAGGAGAACCGCTTCGCCCTCGTCCTCAACCGCTTCATCTGGGAGAAGTGCCAGGGTGAGCGGACCGCGTTCGAGCGCCGCCGCACCGCCCTCGTCTTCGACCGGGTGAAGGCGGTCCGCACCAGCCGGCTCAGGCGCGACCGGCCCGACGCGGTGCTCGAGTTGCTGACCATCACCTTCGAGCCGGACGAGGCCCCGGGCGGCAGCCTGACGCTGGTCTTCGCCGGCGGTGCCGCGGTCCAGCTCGACGTCGAATGCATCGAGACGCGCCTCGCCGACCTCGGCGCGGCCTGGGCGACGGCGGCGAAGCCCGAGCACGACCTGTCCGTCGACACCTCCGCCACGGCCTGACGGAGGCACTGTCGGGGGTGGTCAGCAGGCTCAACCAGTCCGATCCCGATTTCGAGGATCGCTTCCGCGCGCTGCTCGCCGCCAAGCGCGAGGTCTCCGAGGACGTCGAGGCGGTTGCCCGTGGCATCATCGAGGATGTCCGCGCGCGCGGCGATGCGGCGCTGGTCGAGCACACCGGCAGGTTCGACCGGATCGAGCTGACGCCGGCGACCCTGCGGATCCCGGAAGCCGAATTCGACGCCGCCGAGGTGAGTGTGACCGGCGAGGCGCGCGACGCGCTGCGCTTCGCGAAACAGCGGATCGAGGATTTCCACCGCCGCCAGATGCCGGCCGACGACCACTATGCCGACGATCTCGGCGTCGAGCTCGGCATGCGCTGGACGGCGATCGAGGCGGTCGGTCTCTATGTGCCGGGCGGGACCGCGGCCTATCCGAGCTCGGTGCTGATGAATGCCGTGCCGGCGCGGGTCGCCGGTGTCGAGCGGATCGTGCTGACCGTGCCGACGCCGGACGGCAGGACCAACCCGCTGGTGCTGGTCGCGGCCCGGCTCGCCGGCATTGACGAGGTCTACAGGGTTGGGGGCGCGCAGGCGGTCGCGGCGCTCGCCTATGGCACCGGGACGATCGCGCCGGTCGCCAAGATCGTCGGGCCGGGCAATGCCTATGTCGCCGCCGCCAAGCGGCTGGTCTTCGGCCAGGTCGGGATCGACATGATCGCCGGGGCGTCGGAGGTGCTGGTCGTCGCCGACGGCGACAACGACGCCGACTGGATCGCGTCCGACCTCCTCGCCCAGGCCGAGCACGACACGGCGGCGCAATCGATCCTCGTCACCGATTCGGAAGACCTTGCCGAACGCGTCGCTTCGGCGGTCGGGCGCCAGCTCGCCACGCTGCCGCGCGGCGAGGTCGCCGCCGCGAGCTGGCGTGACCACGGCGCGATCATCCTCGTCGATTCGCTTGCCGCCGGGGTGGCGCTTTCCAACCGGGTCGCGCCGGAGCATCTCGAGCTCGCCGTCGCCGATCCGGAGGCGCTGCTCGTCCGGGTCCGCAATGCCGGCTCGGTCTTCCTTGGCCGGCATACGCCAGAGGTCATCGGCGATTATGTCGGCGGCCCGAACCACGTCCTGCCCACCGCGCGCTCGGCCCGCTTCTCCTCCGGGCTGTCGGTCTTCGATTTCGTCAAGCGGACGACATTGCTGAAGCTCGGCCCCGAGCAGCTTCGCGCCCTCGGTCCGGCCGCGATCACGCTTGCCGAGGCGGAGGGGCTCGATGCCCATGCGCGTTCGGTGTCGATCCGGATGAACCGCTGAGGGGGCAGCGATGGCCGGAGACGGCAGGGGGCGGTCCGGCAGGCTGATCGGCGTCGAGGTCGACCCGGCGGCTCTCACGGGCGGGCGCCCGTTCCTCGAGGCGGAGCGGGAGATCGCCATGCAGGACATGATCGCCGCCGACAACCACTTTCTTCCGGCCGGCGGAGAAGGGGCTTATCGCCTCAGGATTTCGATAGCCGAGCGCAAGCTGGTCCTCGATATCATGGACGCCGGCGGCGGCCCGGTCGCCCGGCACATCCTCTCCTTCAAGCCCCTGTCGCGGGTGATCCGGGACTACTTCCTGATTTGCGAGACCTACCAGTCGGCCGAAGGCACGATGTCGCCCGCCCGTTTCGAGGCGATCGACATGGGACGGCGCGGCATCCACAACGAGGGCGCGACCCTGCTGCGGGAGCGGCTGCAGGGCAAGGTCGACATGGATTTCGACACCGCCCGCCGGCTGTTCACGCTGGTTTGCGCGCTCGGTTGGCGCGACCGGCGCGAAGCATGATCCGGTTCACATCCGAGCGCTAATCGGCTACCGTCCCGCCCACTTTTTCCAGCCGCTGCCAGACAGGAACCGCATGGCCAAGGAAGAGATCATCGAGTTTCCGGGGGTTGTCTCCGAACTGCTTCCGAACGCGACCTTCCGCGTGAAGCTTGAAAACGACCATGAGATCATCGCACATACCGCGGGCCGGATGCGGAAGAATCGCATTCGCGTCCTGGCCGGAGACAAGGTCCTGGTCGAGATGACGCCTTACGATCTGACCAAGGGTCGGATCACCTACCGCTTCAAATAGCGGCGCACCGCCGGCTGCCGGCGCCGTCGCAGGAAAATGACATGCCGGGACGTCTGAAACTGGTTCTCGCGTCGGGCTCGGTACGCCGACTTCAGCTCCTGAACCAGATCGGTGTCGAGCCGGACCGGCTGATGCCGACGGCGATCGACGAGGCGCCAAAGCGCCACGAGCTGCCCCGCAATCTCGCCAAGCGCCTGGCCCGCGAAAAGGCCGAGGCCGCCGCCGCCTTGCTGAAGGGGGACGAGGAATTTGCCGGTGCGCTGGTGCTGACCGCCGACACGGTGGTCGGGGTCGGCCGGCGCTGCCTGCCGAAGGCGGAGCGCATCGAGGAAGCGGCCGCCTGCCTCAGGCTGCTCTCGGGCCGTTCGCATCGCGTCTATACCGGGCTGGTGCTGACCAACGCCGCCGGCCAGATGCGCCAGCGCCTGGTCGAGACCCGCGTCCGCTTCAAGCGGCTGTCGCGCGAGGACATGGAGAGCTACCTCGCTTCGGGCGAATGGCGCGGCAAGGCGGGCGGCTATGCCGTGCAGGGGCTCGCCGGCGGCTTCGTCATCAAGATGGTCGGATCCTACTCGAACGTCGTCGGCCTGCCGCTCTATGAGGCGATGACGCTGCTGGTCGGCGACGGCTATCCCGTGCATTTCAACTGGCTGAAGGGCTGACGAGGACGCCATGGCCGATGGGGAGGAGGAGGGCGGCCCGGCCAGAGCCGGCGGCGAGGTCATTCCGCTGAGGCCGCGGCGTGCCTGCCCGATCTGCGGCAAGCCGGCGGACAGGACGATGTTTCCCTTCTGCTCGCGACGCTGCGCCGACGTCGACCTCAACCGATGGCTTTCCGGCGCCTATGCGATCCCGGGCGTCGAGGGGGACGAGGATGACGAGGACGGGGCTCCGTCATCGGGCTGAGCCGGGTTCCGGGGCGTCCGCGGCGGGCGAGCGGGACCCGCTGTTTCAGGCGAGCCACGGAGCACGAAGGCGGGTGCCGAAGGATGTCGCTGAACGATCTGGACACCTCGCGCCGAGTTTCCTATAAGGCGACGCCCTGCCGGTGAACGAAGGTGCCTGTCGCCTCCGTTGGGCCGGCTCAGCCCAGGTAGCTCAGTTGGTAGAGCAGCGGACTGAAAATCCGCGTGTCGGTGGTTCGATTCCGCCCCTGGGCACCATCCCCCTCTCTCATAACTGAACATAGCACCTCGGAAATAGCGGAGATCAGCCATTTATGGCGATCCAGCCTGCTCGGCGCTGAACATCGCGAGCCCTTGTTTCGCATCGGATTGGGGGTGTCTTCCGGGAGGTGTCGCTCAACCGAGCGGGGCCCATACCCCCTGATCTGCCCTCCACAGGTGCCGATCATGCCACCCTCCGAATTGCAGATATCGGGGACGCAGTAGCCTTCTCATCGAGCGAGTGTCAGAATGGCGGCCAGCTGCATGAGTGCAGCCGATAGTGCCTGGCGCACTTGACCAAGGAAAATGCCCTGAATCGCTCGGGGCATGGGAGGAGTAATTTGCCATGACTACGACACGTCGCACTCTGTTGAAGACCGCTGGTGGCGCTGCGCTTGTTGCGGCCGCACCGTCGATCCTGACATCGTCGCTGAGCGCCGCCGACAACAAGCGCATCGCGATGATCGTGAAGAACCTCGGCAACAGCTATTTCGACGCCTGCGCCAATGGCGCGAAGCAGGCCGCCGACGAGATCGGTGGCATCGAGATCATCTACACCGCGTCTGCCAAGCCGACCGCGGAAGACCAGATCGCGGTCATCGACGCGCAGATCGCGCAGAAGGTCGACGGCATCATCGTGTCCGCGAATGATGCGGACGCCCTCGTGCCGGTCGGCAAGAAGGCCATGCAGCGGGGCATCAAGGTGATGAGCTTCGACTCGGCGATCGCGCCCGACGGCCGCATCGTCCATCTGTCGGCGTCCTCGACCCCGCTGATCGGCGCGAAGCAGGTACAGATGATCGGCAAGACGCTGGACTACAAGGGCGAGGTCGCCATTCTTTCCGCCGCTTCCACGATGACCAACCAGAACGCCTGGATCGAGGCCATGAAGGAGGAATGGAAAAAGCCCGAATACAAGGACATGCCGCTGGTCGCGACCGTCTATGGCGATGACCAGGACGACAAGAGCTATCGCGAGATGCAGGGCCTGATCAAATCGCATCCGGACCTGAAGGGCGTCATCTCGCCGACCACCATCGGTATCCGCTCGGGCGCCAAGGCGATCGTCGATGGCGGCCTGGTCGGCAAGGTCTACATCACCGGCCTCGGCCTGCCCTCGGAGATGAAGGACTACGTCCTGGCAGGCGCCTGCGACACCTTCGCGATCTGGAACCCGGTCGACTACGGCTATGCCTCGACCTACATCATGAACGATATCCTGAACGGCGCAGCGACGGCGGAGGGCTCGAAGCTGTCGATGGGCTCGAAGGGCGAGACCACCGTCGGTCCCGACGGCGAGTGCGTCATGGGCGAGCCCTTCGTGTTCGACAAGTCGAACGTGGAAGAATACGCGAAGATTTTCTGACCGCGGATTTTCGCCCATCTCCAGGGCCATGACCGGTTCGTCCGGTCATGGCCGCACCGCAGAATATCCGCCTCCGATTTCATGTCCGATCCCGTCCTCACCCTCACCGCAGTGTCCAAGAGCTTTCCGGGCGTGCGGGCGCTTCATGACGTCAGCCTTTCCCTCCAATCCGGGCGGGTGACGGCGCTGATCGGCGAGAACGGGGCCGGCAAGTCGACCATCGTCAAGATCCTCACCGGCATATACCGGCCCGACAGCGGCGAGATCCATGTCGGCGGCGCGGCCAGGCATTTCTCCTCGCCACGCGACGCCTGGGCCGCCGGGATTGCGGCGATCCATCAGGAAACGGTGATGTTCGACGAACTCACCGTTGCCGAGAACATCTTCATGGGGCATATGCCGGTCGCCGCCACGGGGGGTGTCGACTGGTCCCGGATGCGCGCCCGCGCGGCCGACCTCCTGGAGCGTATCGATGCGCCCATCCCGCCCGGCCTCCCCCTCAAGCGCCTGTCGGTGGCGCAGAAGCACCTGGTGGAGATCGCGCGCGCACTTTCGCATGAGGCCCAGGTGGTCATCATGGACGAGCCGACGGCCGCCCTCTCCGCCAACGAGATCGACGATCTGTTCCGCATCGTCGAGCAGTTGAAGGCCGAGGGCCACGCCGTCGTGTTCATCAGCCACAAGTTCGACGAGATATTCCGCATCGCCGACGACTTCGTGTGCCTCCGCGACGGCGAGAAAGTCGGCGAGGGACCGGTCGCCTCGGTGACCGAAGCGGAGCTCGTGCGCATGATGGTCGGGCGTCCCGTCGACCAGGTCTTCCCGAAGCGGGACGTTCCGATCGGCGACGTCGTGCTTTCGGTCGAGGGCCTCTCGAATGCGACGGAATATGCCGACATCTCCTTCGACTTGCGCAAGGGCGAGATTCTCGGCCTCTATGGCCTGGTCGGCGCCGGCCGTACCGAGGCCATGCAGGGCCTGTTCGGTATCACCCCGACGACTCGGGGCAGGGTGACGCTGGAGGGCCGGCCGCTCGCGGTCGCCTCGCCGGCCGATGCGATCGCCGCCGGCATCTCCTACGTGCCGGAGGACCGGCAGGACCAGGGTGCAATTCTCTCGCTCGGGATCCGGGAGAACGTCACCCTCGCCAGTCTCGGCCAGTATGTGCGCGGGTTGTTCCTGTCTCGCCCCCTGGAAATCGACGAGACGCGACATCTCGGCCGGCGTCTGGCGGTGAAGGCCTCCAGCTGGGAGCAGCGGCTGGCCGAGCTTTCCGGCGGCAACCAGCAGAAAGTGGTGATCGCCAAGTGGCTGGCGACGCGGCCGAAAGTCATCGTCCTCGACGAACCGACGAAGGGCATCGACATCGGCTCGAAGGCCGCGGTCCACGAGTTCATCGGCGAGCTTGCCGGCGAAGGACTTGCGGTCGTCCTGATCTCTTCGGAACTGCCGGAGGTCATGGGGCTCGCCGACCGCCTGATCGTCATGAAGGAAGGGCGGATCGTCGAGGAGTTCCAGCGAGGCCGCTGGAGTGCCGAAGCGATCGTCGGTGCGGCCACCGGTGCGCGAAGGGACGCCGCGTGACCTCGCTCATAAAATCGCGCGAACTTTTCCTCGCCCTGATTCTGGTCATTGGAGTCATTTTGATCGGCTCGTATGACCCGGTCTTTGTCCGCTGGCAGAACATAAGCGACATGCTCACCGAGACGTCGGTGCTGTTCATGCTCGCGCTGGCGCAGATGGTCGTCATCCTTACCCGCGGCATCGACCTCTCGGTCGCCGCCAATCTCGCCCTTTCGGGATTCGTCGCGGCGCTGGTCAGCCAATATTATCCCGGCGTCCCCCTTGCCCTGATGATCGCGGCCGGCGTGGCGGTCGGATTGCTGCTTGGTATGATCAACGGCGCCCTCGTCGCTCTCCTCACCATACCGCCGATTGTCGTCACGCTCGGGACGCTGGCCGTCTATCGTGGCATGATCATCATCCTGGCCGGCGGGGACCAGGTGAATGCCTCGGAGATGGGCGACGTCTTCCAGGCCTTCCCGAAGCAGACATTTCTCGGACTGACCACGCCGATCTGGATCGCCATAGGCGTGTCGATCCTGTTCTGGCTCTTCCTCAATTTCACGCGCACCGGACGCGGTCTCTACGCCGTCGGCGGCAACCCGCTGGCGGCGCGCTATTGCGGCATCAGCCAAGGCCGGCAGGAGTTTCTGGCCTATTCGATCGCGGGCGCTGTCTCCGGGCTCTGCGGATATCTCTGGGTTGCCCGCTACGGCGTCGCCTATTCCGAGATCGCCAGTGGCTACGAGCTGACCGTCATCGCGGCCTGCGTGATTGGCGGCGTCTCGATCGGCGGCGGGGTCGGCACCGTCGCAGGGACCCTGTTGGGTGCGCTCTTCCTCGGCATCGTCAACACCGCGCTTCCCGTGCTGCAGATTTCGCCCTTCTGGCAGATGGCAATCGCCGGCGCCGTCATCCTCGCGGCCGTCGTCATCAACGCGCGGGCGGAGCATCGGCCGGACAAGCTCATTCTGCCCGAGGCCCGTCGTCTCGGCAGGGATTCCGGCTTGTTGAGGAGGGTCAAGGCGTGAACGTCCCCGTGCAGCCAGGCCAGCAGGACCGTTACACGGTCCTCGACACCGCGCCGCGACGGCTGCGCGACTTTCTCCTTAGCTGGGACGTGATCCTGGTCATCCTGTTCGTGCTGACGATCGTGGTGAACTCGCTCGTCTCGCCGTATTTTCTCGACGTCTACAACCTGGCGGACGCCACCTCCAACTTCTCCGAGAAGGCGATCATCGCGCTGGGCATGGCGCTGCTTATCCTGGTGCGCGACATCGACCTCTCGGTCGCGGCGATCGTGGCGCTGGCATCGATGGGCATCGGCTACGCCGCCGAGGCCGGCTGGAGCCCGACGATGCTGTTTGCGGTCGGCCTCGGCATCGGACTGCTCTGCGGCGTCTTCAACGGCGCGCTGGTGACCCGGTTCAGGCTGCCCTCGATCGTCGTCACCATCGGCACGATGTCGCTGTTTCGCGGACTGACGCAGGTGATTTTGGGGGACCAGGCGCTCAGGTCATATCCGCAGGGCTTCCTCGACCTCGGCCAGTCCTATTTCATCCCGATGACCGAGACGGGCATTCCGTGGCTGTTCATTCCGCCGGTGCCCCTGTCGTTCCTCGTTTTCCTTGTCCTCGCCCTGATCTTCGGCATCGTCCTCCACAGGACCGCGGTCGGCCGCCAGCTTTTCGCCATCGGCTCCAATCCGGTCGCCGCGCGTTTTTCGGGTGTCCCGGTCAATCGACTGCGTTTCCTGCTCTTCGGGCTTTCCGGCATGCTGTCCGGTCTTGCCGGGGCCCTGCTCACGGCGCGGCTCGGCTCGATGCGTTCGAACATCGCGGTCGGCTGGGAGCTCGATATCGTCACGATGGTCATTCTCGGCGGCGTTTCGATCGCCGGAGGCGTCGGCTCGATCCTGGGCGTATTTCTCGCCGTCCTCGTTCTCGGCCTGGTCACCTTCGGCATGGCGCTCAATAACATCCCGGGGCAGGTCATCAGCGTCTACATCGGGGCGCTGCTGATCGCGGTGATCTCCATTCCGCGGATATTCGAGCGGCTGCGAGCCTGGCGGGCGGGCCGCTGAGGGCTTTGGACGGATCGGCTTGACCCTGCTCGCATCCGCCGGATCATCGGCGCTTGCGAGAGCGCAATCTATGCGAGAGCACTGCTGAAAATTTTGGGGACTTCCGGCCGCGTAGTCGGTATCGACACTCCTGGAGACTTCGTTTCCCACGCAAGGCGCCGCAATTCCCGAAGCCTTTCGTGTTCCTAAGCCGGGCGGCCGAGCCGTCTTCGTTGCAGCCGATCGGGATGCTCCCGTCTGGCGCTCAGGCAAGCCGTATCGGACAGGCCGCTTTCATGTAATCCTGGGATGCCCACCGCGCGCATCCGCGGCTACCGCGCTCCATAGGCTGCGCCGAAGATCGATGGGACATGGTCCTGGCGCCCTCCATCATCGGCCTTCTCGTTCCGATCGGCGGCATCCCCTTCGAGCTCGCCGGCCAGGCAGACCTGGTCACGGCCATTCGCCTTGGCCTGATAAAGCGCCTCATCGGCGCGTTTCAGAATCTCATTGGTCGAGTCACCCGGCCGCGCGATTGCGACGCCGATGCTGACCGTCATGGGGATGGATTCTTCGACGGATGAAAGAGGCGCATTCCTCAGGGCATTCAATATCATCTTGCTCACTGATGTCGCGACCGCAGCCGCGCTCGCCGGCAGCAGGATCGCGAATTCTTCGCCGCCGAGCCGGCCGAGACGGGCCTGAGACGGCAGAGCCTTGGAGGTAACCTCGACAAAGTGCCGGAGCGCCCGGTCGCCAGTGTCGTGGCCGTAGCGATCATTGAGTTGCTTGAAGTGGTCGATATCGAGAAACAGCAGCGCGACATTGCCCTGGACCGCACGGTTGGGATCGAAATGGGGAGCCGCATTCTCGAGAAAGGCCCGCCGCGACAATGCGCCGGTCAGGCTGTCATGGTTCAGCGACCGTTCAAGCCTGGTCACGGTTCTTCCGAGCAGCAGCAGGAGTGCCGACAAATACATGGTGGGAAACAACAGCAGCCGCATGGACGAGATGGCCAGGTTCCAGGCCGTCGGTTCAGCGAAGTAGCTCCAGCTGTCGGTGCCCATGACAGCCGCAAGCCACCGCGACATGAAGAATGCCGAGACGACGAATGCGCAGACGATCGCGAAAAGCTTGAAGGCAGTCGGCGCATCGGCCTGACGGAATCCGTCGATCATCGTCCAGGCCATGGCCAGGACGATGATCGACGCCGACCCGGTGCTGACGATCATCCTGCCGGCAAGGCTATCCACCATGAAGGTGAATACGGCGAGAAGGCCCGCAACCGGCATGAGGATGGCGACAAGGGCGTGCGGTCGCAGCGCTGGCTTCGATACGAACTGTCGAAAGCCTGAAAGCATCAACAGGCTGCCAAGGAGCATGACAAGTGGGAAAACGATGTCGAGCCAGCCTCGCGAATCCGAACCTCCGATGGCTCTCAAGGCGATATGCACCGATGCGACCATTGCCGAGGCGGCAAAGGCCAACGCTCCAGGCACTCGCGAGGCGTGTAGGTGAAGGAAGATCGGAACCGTGATGGCGATTGCGACCGCCGAGGCGATGAGAACAAC
The DNA here is from genome assembly GCF_020442045.1 of Bauldia sp. GTDB lineage: Bacteria > Pseudomonadota > Alphaproteobacteria > Rhizobiales > Kaistiaceae > Bauldia. The sequence continues at coordinate 14,366 of NZ_JAGRLA010000012.1, forward strand.
CGTCATGCCTGCCCCCGTCTCTAGATGGTCTGCGGCCGCCAGCTGCCGCCGCCGCCTTCTCGAGGACGGCATCCCCTTTCCGGCCTCGGCCTTGCGTTCCCGCAGGCATGTATCTTCTAGCGGTCAGGGCTTAACGTTTGCCGGCTCAAATATGTAAAAGGCAGACGATTAGGCACCCGGCGCCTGCCAACAGGTCGGTGATGGGCGGCGAAGCCGCCGAGCAAGCGGATGTGGCCTTGTGGCTACGAACGGCATACGCTGCTCGGGACCGTCGACTATGGGACAGCCAGCGAAACGAGTCAGCCCTGAATCGCGCCACGATGCACTACGCGCATTCAACGAACCAGCCCGATCGCACCGATTGGCAGGTACTGGACGCGCATCTGACCAA
>NZ_JAGRLA010000113.1 GCF_020442045.1 Bauldia sp.
GAGCCGCCGCCGCGCTACACCGAGGCGACGCTGATCAAGAAGATGGAAGAGCTCGGCATCGGCCGGCCGTCGACCTATACCTCGACGCTGTCGGTGCTGCGCGACCGCGACTATGTGCGGCTCGAGAAGCGCCAGCTCATCCCCGAGGACAAGGGCCGTCTGGTCACCGCCTTCCTGTCGAGCTTCTTCAAGCGCTACGTCGAATACGACTTCACCGCCGATCTTGAAGAGAAGCTCGACAAGATCTCGAACGGCGACATCTCCTGGAAGGACGTGCTGCGCGAGTTCTGGAAGCAGTTCTCCGCCGATGTCGGCGACACCAAGGAGCTGCGCGTCTCCGAGGTCCTGGATTCGCTGAACGAACTGCTCGGGCCGCATATCTTCCCGCAGCGCGCCGATGGCGGCGACCCGCGCCAATGCCCGTCCTGCGGGACCGGCCGACTGTCGCTGAAGCTCGGCAAGTTCGGCGCCTTCATCGGCTGCTCGAACTATCCCGAATGCCGCTACACCCGCCAGCTCGCGGTCAATGGCGAGAACGGCAATGGCGGCGAGCTCGGCGCCGACGGCGTGCGCGAGCTCGGCCAGGACCCGGAGAGCGGCCTTGCCGTCACCGTCCGGACCGGCCGCTTCGGCCCCTATCTCCAGCTCGGCGAGGCCGACGAGGAGAACAAGAAGCCGAAGCGCGCGAGCCTGCCCAAGGGCTGGGACCCGGTGACCATCGACCTCGAACGGGCGCTGGCGCTGCTCGCCCTGCCGCGCGAGGTCGGTCCGCATCCGGAGACCGGCACGATGATCACCGCCGGCATCGGCCGCTATGGCCCCTTCGTCCTCAACGACGGTACCTATGCCAATCTCGATTCGGTCGAGGAAGTCTTCTCCGTCGGCCTCAACCGCGCGGTCTCGCTGATCGCCGAGAAGAAGGCCGGTGGCGGCCGCGGCCGCGGCAGGGCCACGCCGAAGGCCCTGAAGACGCTCGGCGACCATCCGACCGCGGGTGGCCCGATCACCGTCCGCGACGGTCGCTACGGCCCCTATGTCAACCACGGCAAGATCAACGCCACCCTGCCCAAGGACCTCAAGCCCGAGGAGGTGACGATGGACCAGGCGCTGGGGCTTCTCGCGGAGAAGGCCGGGAAGGCGCCGGCCAGCCGGCGCAAGGCGACCAAGGCCAAGTCCACCAAGGCGGCCGCCAAGCCGAAGGCGAGCCGAGCCAGGGCCGCCAAGCCGAAGGCGGCGACGCCCGACCAGGCCGCCGAATAGAGCCGACCTTGGCGAAGAAATCGACCGGCAGGAAAACGACGACGAAGCGGCCTTTCCCGACACGCGAAGAGATTCTCGCCTTCATCGCCGACAACCCCGGCAATGCCGGCAAGCGTGAGATTTCGCGCGCCTTCGGCATCAAGGGCGCCGACCGGATCCCGCTCAAGGCGCTGCTCAAGGAACTAGCCGAGGACGGCGTCGTCGAGAAGCGGCGCGGCAAGCTCAACCGCTCGGGCGACCTGCCGTCGGTGACCGTGCTCCAGGTGACCGGCCGGGACGCCGACGGCGACCTCGTCGCCGAGCCGGCGGAATGGCTCGAGGAGCAGGGAAGCGCGCCCCGCATCCTCGTCCTGCCCAATCGCGGCAAGGCCAAGGGCCCGACCGCCGGCGTCGGCGACCGCATCCTCGCCCGCCTGTCGAAGGACGGCGCCGGCGGCGGCTTCGCCTACGCGGCGCGGGTCATCAAGGTCCTGGCGGCGCGTCCCGCGACGGTGCTCGGCGTCTATCGCGAGGGACCGGGAGGCCCGCAGCTCGAACCGGTCGACCGCAAGCAGAAGGTGCTGCCGATCGACCCCGACGGCGCGGGGGACATCAAGGAAGGCGACCTCGTCACCGTCACGGTGTCGCGTTCAGGCCGCTACGGACAGGACCGGGCGAGGATCGCCGAGGTCATCGGCTCGATGAGGAACGAGAAGGCGGTCAGCCTGATCGCGCTCCTCTCCCACGGCATCCCGCATGTCTTCCCGAAGGAGGTGCTGGCCGAGGCGGACGCCGCCAAGCCGGTAACGCCGAAGGGCCGCGAGGACTGGCGCGACCTGCCGCTCGTCACCATCGACCCGGCCGACGCCAAGGACCATGACGACGCGGTCTGCGCGGTCGCCGACGCCGATCCCGACAACAAGGGCGGCTTCATCGTCACCGTCGCCATTGCCGACGTCGCCACCTATGTGACGCCCGGCTCGGCGATGGACCGCGAGGCGCTGAAGCGCGGCAACTCGGTCTACTTCCCCGACCGGGTGGTGCCGATGCTGCCCGAACGGATCTCCAACGACCTCTGCTCGCTGCGCGAGGGCGAGGACCGCCCCGCCCTGGCGGTCCGCATGGTGTTCACGGCGGATGGCAGGAAGCGCGGCCACACGTTCCACCGGGTGATGATGCGCTCGGCCGCGAAGCTCCCCTACCCGGTGGCCCAGAAGGCCTTCGACGGCGAGGCGATCGATGCCGATCGCCGGGTGCTGGATGCGCTGAAGACGCTGTGGCAGGCCTACGAGGCGCTCCGCCGCGGCCGCGACGACCGCAGCCCGCTCGAGCTCGACCTGCCGGAACGCCGGCTGGTCCTCGGCAAGGACGGCTCGATCGAGCGGGTGATCGTTCCCGAGCGCCTCGAATCGATGCGGCTGATCGAGGAATTCATGATCCAGGCGAATGTCGCCGCCGCCGAGACGCTGGAGGCGAAGCGCTCGCCGCTGGTCTACCGCATCCACGACACGCCATCGCTGGCAAAGCTCGAGGCGTTGCGCGACTTCCTGAAGTCGGTCGACATGACCTTTCCGAAGGGCGGCAACCTGCGCCCCTCCCATTTCAACCAGATCCTCGCCCGGGCGCGGGGAGGCGAGCACGACCAGCTCCTCCAGGAGGTGGTGCTCCGCACCCAGTCCCAGGCCGAATACCACCCGGAGAATATCGGCCATTTCGGCCTCAATCTCCGCCGCTATGCCCACTTCACCTCGCCGATCCGCCGCTATGCCGACCTGATCGTCCATCGCGCCCTGATCGGCGCGCTGAAGCTCGGCGCCGGCGGGCTGCCGAAGGGGATCGAGACCGAGCTGCCGGAGATCGCCGCCCAGATCTCGGCGGCCGAGCGCCGCGCCATGGCGGCGGAGCGCGACACCATCGACCGGCTGGTGGCGCATTGGCTGGCCGACCGCGTCGGCGCCTCCTTCCACGGCCGGATCGCGGGCGTCACCCGCGCCGGGCTCTTCGTCAAGCTCGACGAGACCGGCGCCGACGGCTTCGTGCCCATGCGCTCGCTCGGCAACGACTATTTCGTCTATGACGAGGCGCGCCGCGCGGTGACCGGCCAGGCGACCGGCGAGACCCACCGGCTCGGCGATTCCGTCGAGGTCAAGCTGATCGAGGCCGCGCCGCTCGCCGGCGCGCTCCGCTTCGAGCTGCTGTCGGAAGGACGCATCCTCCCGAAGAAGGAGCGTCCCTCGGCCGGCCGCAAGCCGGCACGGGGCAAGGCCGGCAAGGCGCGGAGCCGCGCCAGGAAGGGGCCCGGCAAGGCATCCCGCAAGCGGCGATGACATTGCGACATCTTTGCCGGACGGCTTGATCGCCACGGCCATTCGGCCTAACTCGGACGGCATGGAAACCTCGCCGAGCGTCCCGACCAGGCACCCCGACACCGAGCTCAACGATCTCGGCCTGCCGAAGCGCGACCTGTTCCGGGCGATGCGTCGCGGATTCCGCTGCCGCTGTCCGAATTGCGGCAAAGGCGCGCTGTTCGCCGGCTATCTGAAGCCCCTGCCGGAATGCCGTGTCTGCGGCGAGGATCTCAGCCACCAGCGCGCCGACGACGCGCCGCCCTATTTCACCATCCTGATCGTCGGCCATGTGATCGTGCCGATCATGGTCACGGTCTTCCTGCTGACCGACCTGTCCAACGCGGCGCATGTCGCGATCTGGATGCCGCTGACGCTCGCCATGACGCTGGGCCTGCTCCGGCCGATCAAGGGCACCATCATCGCCCTGCAATGGGCCCTCTACATGCACGGTTTCGACCCGCGCGGCGATCCCGATGCGATGCCCGAGGGATATCTTCCCGGCGACGCGGCAGCCGAAAACGGATAACCTCCGACCCGTTCCGCCGCGCCGGAACGAGCCGGAGGGGATTTTGATGACTGAAGTTGCGAGCCGTGTTGTCGCCGCGTCGGGCGCGTTCAAGCCCGTTGCCGATTTCTACTTCCGCTCCCGCTATGCCGACCGGCGCTTCGCCGAGGGCATCGCCGACTTCACCTTCGGCAACCCGCATGAGATGCCCCTCGCGGGGCTCGTCACGTCGCTGCGCGAACGCGCCGTGCCCGGCGACCAGAACTGGTTCGCCTACAAGACGAGCGAGGAAGAACCCGCCGCCTTCGTCGCCGAACGCCTGTCGGCGGAGCTCGGCCTCGCCTTCGAGACCGAGGATATCGCCCTGACGCCGGGCGCCTTCGTGGCCCTGTCGGTGGCGATGCGCCTGGTGCTCGAACCCGGCGACGAGGCGATCTTCTCCGAGCCGGCGTGGTTCTGCTACGAGCCGATGCTCGAGCTCGCCGGGGCGGTGGCGAAGAAGGTGATACTGACCGCCGGGAGCTTCGACCTCGACCTCGCGGCGATCGAGGCGGCGATCACCCCGAAGACCCGGATGGTGATCGTCAACACGCCGCACAACCCGACCGGACGCATCTACGACGCCGACAGCCTCGGCGCGCTCGCCGGGCTGCTCGAGCGGGCCTCGGCGAGGAACAACCGCCGCATCTTCCTGGTCTCCGACGAACCCTACCGTCGCCTTCGCTTCGAAGGACGCGACTTCGTCAGTCCGGCGGCGATCTATCCCTGGACGATGATCAGCTACAGCTATGGCAAGGTGCTGCTCGCGCCGGGCCAGCGGCTCGGCTATCTGGCGGTTTCGCCGCTGATGCCGCGGGCCGACCGCGAGGCGCTGCGCGACGCCTGCTTCCCCACTCAGATGGCGCTCGGCTGGACTTTCCCCAACGCGCTGATGCAATACGCCATCCCCGACCTGGAAGGGCTCTCGATCGATATCGCGGCGCTGACCCGGCGTCGCGACACGCTGATGGCCACCCTGTCGGAGGCCGGCTACGAGGTGCTTGCCCCGGAAGGCACCTTCTACCTGTTCAGCCGCTGGCCGAGCGGCGGCGCCAACGACCCGTGGAATGCGCTGGCCGACCGCGACGTCTTCGTCATGCCGGGATCGATCCTCAACGCCCCGGATTATTTCCGCATCAGCCTGACGGCTTCCGATGCGATGGTCGAGAAATCGCTGCCCGCATTCCGCGAGGTCGCTCAGTCCGGCTGACGGAGCGGGTTGGCGGCCGAGTAGACCGCGCCGCCGGTGGCGAAGATCGTCGCCGGGGCGGTGATGAAGAGCCGCGACTCGTCGGGGACCAGCACCATGCTGGTGACATAGGCTTCCGGTACCCGGATCGTGGCGCGGAGGCTCCCCGCCCGATCGACGACGAGGATACGGCCGCCGCCATATTCGGCGATGAAGAGGTTGCCCTCGCGATCGACGGCGAGCCCGTCCGGCCCGACTTCCCAGCCGCGGTCGGGGTCGGCGCCGACGATGTCGTCGAGATGCAGGAAGATCCGGCGCCCCGACAGGCCGCCATCCGCCGCGACGTCGAAGGCGAGGACGTTTCGCGAAAGATGCTCCGAGACGAAGAGCGTGCGCCCGTCCGGCGACAGGGCGACGCCATTGGAATAGTGGATGCCGTCGGCGACGCGCCGGAGGCCACCCTTCGCATCCAGGTAGAGGACCGCGCCCGTGGCGGGCGCCTGGGGAGAGAACATTCCGGAGGACGAGAAATAGAGGCCGCCCTCGCCGTCGGGTGTCGCCGCGTTGGGAGTCGGGAAACCACGGCCCGTATCATCGGCCTCGATCAGTCCCAGTGTCCCGCCCGACCGGTCGATCCGGGCGAGCAGCTCCTGGCGATGGCACAGGACGATCATCTCGCTGTCCCGCCACTGCGCGACCGTGGTCGGATAGCAGCCGCGCCGCGACCACAGGACACGGTTCTCCCGCCCGTCCCAGGTCATCACCCGGTCGCTGCCCATCTCCGTGTAGTAGAGGATGCCGTCGCGGTAGGACGGCCCCTCGGGATAGGCGGATTTCGGGTTGATGGTGGTCAGCCCGCTCGTCGCCGCGCCGGCGGACGCCGCCGCGAGGACGAGGGCCAGGAGCGGGCCGAAGGCCGCCAACCGACGGGAATTCAACATCCGACAGGCCTTTCGAAACCGGCAGCTTGACTTTCGGTCCGCCGACCGTAGTTTGGCGCCCAAATCTCCGAAGGGATAGTGAAAATGGCCAAGGCCACCACCATCAAGGTCAAGCTCGTCAGCTCCGCGGACACGGGCTATTACTACGTCACCAAGAAGAACACCCGCACCCAGACCGAGAAGCTGGCGATGAAGAAATACGATCCCGTCGCCCGCAAGCATGTCGAATTCCGGGAAGCGAAGATCAAGTAGGCGGTTTCCGCCGAAGGCTTCGCGTCCGCGGGCGACCGTCGCCTGCGTGGGCATTCAGAAAAAGTGCATCGCCATGGCGGTGCGCTTTTTCGTTTCACCGGGGAGTTTGCCGCTGATGAGCGACCATCGGGGTTCCTGCCTCTGCGGAACCGTGCGCTTCGAGGTCGATGGCGCTTTCGACCGCTTCTTCCTCTGCCATTGCGACCGCTGCCGGAAGGACACCGGGTCGGCGCATGCCGCCAACCTGTTTTCCGCCACGGCGACATTGCGCTGGGTAAGCGGCGAGGACAACATCGCCACGTTCGTGCTGCCGCGGACGCGACACACCAGAGCCTTCTGCGCGAGCTGCGGCTCGGCCCTGCCCAATGTCCAGAAGGACGGTCGCCTCGTCGTCCCGGCCGGCAGCCTCGACACGCCCCTCGCGATACGGCCGGATGCCCATATCTTCGTCGACGACAGAGCGGCGTGGGACGATCATCTCGAGGATGTAGCGATGATGCCCGGCCGGCCGGGCTGACGCCGCAAAGGACGTGGCGATTGCGGGGACACCCCACGCCCCGGGCGCGGCCGACCTGATAGTGGCCGGCCCAGAACGGGTTTGTACGAGGAGGCCACTCACACCGTTCCGGAACCGGCCGACCCTACGGACCCAGGAGATGCGGCGGACCTGAGCACTCCGCAGGGTTTTCGTACTGGCTTTCGAGCGGATGTCGCATTTCTGCAACACTGGTCCGTCACCAGATTTGCCACGGAAAACTTATCCCCAGGCCACGCAGAATTGAAACAAATTCGATGTTTCGGCCGGCGGAAGTTCCAGTCTTAGTAAAATGTTATCCTTAATGCCCGGCCTGGTTGCCGAAAGACCGGCCTTTTGCCGGCGTCAGGCGGCGGCCGAAACCCGGTTCCGCCCGCCACGCTTGGCCCCGTAGAGCGCCTCGTCGGCGCGCTTCATCAGGGCCTCCGGCGTATCGGAAGCGGATTCGAGCGAGCTGACCCCGATCGAAACCGTGATCTCCAGCGACGAGCCATTGGTCACCTGGAAGGGCTCGCCGGCGATCTTCTGCCGTATCCGCTCGCCGACCAGAACCGCCAGCGCGGAGGTCGTATCGGGCATGGCGACGATGAACTCCTCGCCACCAAGCCGGCAGACGAGGTCGATGCCGCGGACCGCCTTGCGGACCCGCCGCGAGAATTCGCGCAAGACATCGTCGCCGACGAGATGGCCGTGGACGTCGTTGACCATCTTGAAATGATCGATGTCGAGCACCAGCAGGGACAGCGGCTTGCCGCGATCCTGGGCCTGACGGACCAGCGACGTCAGGTGGCGTTCGAGATAACGCCGGTTGTGCAGCCCGGTAAGGCCGTCGGTGACCGCCATTTCCAGGGTCATCTGGACATTGTCGCGAAGCCGGTCGGAGAAGCGCTTGCGCTTGATCTGGGTCCGGACCCGCGCCAGCAGCTCGTTGCGGTCGATCGGGCGCAGGAGATAGTCGTTGACCCCGATGTCGAGCCCGCGCAGCAGCCGCTGCCTGTCGTCCGGATCGACGATGACCAGGATCGGAATCTGCCGGGTCCGGTCGAGGGAGCGGAGCTGCGAGCAGAGCCTCAGGCCGTCGATGCCGCTGAGGCTGAGGCTGACGACGACCAGGTCATAGTCATTCTCGGCCGCGGCGAACAAGGCCTCCTGGGGATCGGCGTTGACATCGACGGTGTGAAGCGGGGAGAGCGTCCGGACGATCCGATCGACGCTTGCCTCCATGTCCTCGACCAGCAGGATCCGGCCGCCCTCGCCGGAAATGGTCCTCGGATCCATCGCCTCGTCGAAGCCGATCTCGGTCGAGGTCGCGGCGCGCATCATCAGTTCGTCGGTCAGCGTCTTCAGCCTGGCCAGGCTCTTGACCCGCGTCGCCAGCGCCATGTCGTCGACCGGCTTGGCGATGAAGTCGTCGGCGCCGGCCTCGAGGCCGCTGACCCTGTCGGCGGGCTGGTCGAGCGCCGTCACCATGACCACGGGGATATGGGCGGTCCTCGGATCGGCCTTGATCCGCCGGCAGACCTCGAGCCCGTCCATCCCCGGCATCATCACGTCGAGAAGCACGATATCGCAGAGGCCGCGGGAACAGATATCGAGGGCCTCCGCGCCGCTGGTCGCGGTCACCACCTCGAAATATTCCGCCGTCAGCCGCGCCTCGAGCAGCTTGACGTTGGCAGCAACGTCATCGACGACAAGTACGCGCGCGGTCATCCAGCGATCCCCCTACCCGTCGCCCAGATACGATTTCACGGTCTCGATGAATTTCACCACCGAGATCGGCTTTGACAGATACGCCTCGCAGCCGCCCTGCCGGATACGCTCCTCGTCGCCCTTCATCGCGAAGGCGGTGACCGCGATCACAGGAATCGACCTCAGGTCGTCGTCCTCCTTGATCCATTTGGTCACCTCGAGCCCGGACACCTCCGGCAACTGGATATCCATCAGGATCAGGTCCGGCCGGTGCGTCCGCGCCAGATCGATCGCCTCGAGACCGTTGCGCGTCTCGATGGTGTCGTAGCCGCTCGCCTCGAGCAGGTCGTGAAAGAGCTTCATGTTGAGCTCATTATCCTCCACGACGAGCACGGTCTTGGGCATGCGGGAATCCAGAGGTTCGAACGCCGGGCACCGATTCTTGTGTCGGCGACTCTTGTATGTTCACAATTAGCTGAGATTTCTTTCGGAAAGGCAAATATGCACAGGCGAAATTCATCGAAACCGCCCGAAATGGCGACACGCGGCAACGCCGAAACGGTCGCCGTCCAGGCCCTTGCCTTTCTCGCCTCGCGCCCCGAAGACCTCGACCGGTTCATGGCGCTGACCGGCCTCGCCCCTGAAACCATTCGCGAAAACGCTGCGAAGCCGGGCTTCCTCGGCGGCGTCCTCGACCATTACCTCGGCGACGAACGGCTTCTGATCGCCTTCGCCACCCAGGCCGGCATGCCGCCCGAAAGCATAGCCGAGGCCCGTCGCGCCCTGGAAACCGGCGGCTGACCGGCGATGGAGACCATTCCGCTCAAGCTCGACGGTTATACCGACCTGCCGCCCGGCAAGCTCGCCAATGTCGTGACCTATCTGGAGATGACCCAACGGCCCGCGCCGACGGCGGCGCCGCGGACCGAGGGTTGGTGCATCCGCAAGCTCGACCACCCGTCGCCGGACTGGTACCGCGCGATCATCGGCAGCATCGGCGAAGAGTGGCTGTGGGTTCACATTCCGCTGATGCCCGAGGCGGAGCTCGCGGCGCTGATGCGCGATCCCGGTGTCGAAATCCACGCTGTCGAGCGCGGCCGGGAAACCCTGGGAGTCGCCGAGCTCGACCGGCGGCGGCCGGGCGAGGTCGAGATCGTCATGTTCGGAGTCGTGCCCGAAGCGGTCGGCACCGGCGCCGCCCATCATCTGATGGAAGCTGTCCTCGACGCGGCCTTCGGCCCGGGGGTCCGGCGGGTATGGCTCCACACCTGCACCAACGACCATCCGTCCGCGCTCCGCTTCTACCGGCGGGCGGGCTTCCGGCCCTACAAGTTCGCGATCGAGGTGATGGACGACCCGCGGCTGTCCGGCGCCATGTCGGACAAGGCGGCGCCGCACATCCCGGTCATCAGGGCAAAGACCTAGTCCGAAGCCCGGGCCCGCCCCCGGGAGCCCCGCGCGGATCAGCGCGCGGTGGCAGTACGCGGCGGCTGATTGGGATCCGCGACGCGATCGCCCGCGCCGCGCTCGGCCAACGCCTCGATCTTGTCCAGCTCCTCGCTCGCCTCGGTGAATTCGGCATTGGCCGCCGCGAGCTGCTCCTTCAACTCCTCGGCCGAGGCCACCAGGTTGTCGCGCCGCTGCGACGCCGCCTTGGCGAAGGTCGGATAGGCGAAATGCGTTGCGTCCTTGATGCCGCTGCGCTCCTGCTCGGCAGCGATCTGGGCATCGAGGTCGGTGGCCATCCTCTCGAATTCGGCGATCATGCTCTCGATCTGCGCGACCTGGCGGCGCTTTTCCTCGACCCTGAAACGCTTCAGCCGGATCAGGCTTTCCCGCGACTTCATGACAACACTCCCTCAGCCTCACTGATCGCCGCGCTGAACCGGCGGCATCCCTCTTGTTCTGACTGTTGCGAACGGCATTGGCGGACAGCCGCCGGTAACCTTTCGTTTACTCGTCGCGTTAATCATGACCGAGATGGCTTAATTCGGGGTAAACCGAGGTCCGGTCAAAGCACCCGAATTGTCCGAGTCATGTGAATCGGTTAGTGGGATTTCTTCAATCAGGTTAACAAGAAGTTAATCGTTAGAATTGTCCATAAAGTCAGTGCAATGGAACGATTCACGAAGATTTCTCGTTAATTCGCTTGTGCAACAGAATCAGTTTTTGTTAACCAATGGCAGGTAGCGTTGCGAATCGAGGTTAATCGTTCCTTGGTGCCGGCCGGAAAAGCCGGTCCGCCAAGTCCGAGGGGCAGGCCAGGGGGTTTGGCATGCGAGTCTTATTGATCGAAGACGACAGCGCTACCGCGCAGAGCATCGAGCTGATGCTCAAGTCCGAGAGTTTCAACGTCTACACCACCGACCTCGGTGAGGAAGGGGTCGACCTCGGCAAGCTCTATGACTACGACATCATCCTTCTCGACCTCAACCTGCCGGACATGTCCGGCTACGAGGTCCTCCGGTCACTCCGGGTCTCCAAGGTCAAGACACCGATTCTGATCCTCTCCGGCCTCGCCGGGATCGAGGACAAAGTCCGTGGCCTTGGATTTGGCGCTGACGATTATATGACCAAGCCGTTCCACAAGGACGAGCTGGTCGCGCGCATCCACGCGATCGTGCGCCGGTCCAAGGGCCACGCCCAATCCGTTATCACCACCGGCGAGCTGACGGTGAACCTCGACACCAAGACGGTCGAGGTCAACGGCCAGCGCGTGCATCTGACCGGCAAGGAATATCAGATGCTCGAGCTGCTCTCGCTGCGCAAGGGCACCACGCTGACCAAGGAGATGTTCCTCAATCACCTCTATGGCGGCATGGACGAGCCGGAGCTGAAGATCATCGACGTGTTCATCTGCAAGCTGAGAAAGAAGCTCGCGGCGGCGACCGGCGGACAGAATTACATCGAGACGGTATGGGGACGCGGCTATGTCCTGCGCGAACCCGACGACCAGGAGATCCGCGAAAGCGCCTGATTCCCTTTCCTCCCGTGGTGCCAACAAGAACAAAAGCCCCGCTTCCTTCCGGCGGGGCTCTTTTTTTTGCGGATATCCGTGATCCGCCCGGCATCGTTCAGAGAATGCCGACTTCCTGCAGCTTGGCCTCGATGATCTCGCGGTTGAACGGCTTGAGGAGGTAATCGTCCGCCCCGGCCCTGAGGGCGCGGGTGATATGGCCGGCATCATTCTCGCTGGCGCAGAACAGCACCATCGGGCGGTCGCCGCCATCCGCGGCGCGGAGCGCGGTCAGGAATTCGACCCCGCTGACCCTGGGCATGTTCCAGTCGACCATGATCATGTCGGGCATGCCGCGCCGGCACGATTCCAGCGCCTGCTCGCCGTCTTCCGCCTCGCCGACCGAAAACCCGAGATCCTCGAAGATGCGCCGGGCGACCTTCCGCACCACCGACGAATCGTCGACCACCAGGCACTGTCTCATCACGACCACCCCGGCGCCGGATCGTCTCCGGCGCCTCCAGCACCGCGCGAATTGCCGCGGATCAGCGGAATCTTGCCGCCAAACGTTAAGATTCCGCTGAGATGGCGGAGGCCGCCGGCACCGACGGCGCCGCGGCGATGACGACATCCTCGCCATCGAGCGCGGCGGTGATCGCCATCCCGCAGCTCCGCGCCAGCGCGCCCGCATAATAGGCTTGCACCGACTGGGCATCGATCTCGGAGCCCTCGACCTCCCCCGGCACCAGCTTCTCGAAGGCGGCGGGAACCCGCGCGGTCGGCCCGACCGAACGGAGCGTGAAACGCGGCGCGGCCGCGTCTCCCTCGACGACGACGTTGACCGTACCGCCGCGCGGCACGGCGGTGTTGGCCAGCAGGATGAGGTTGAGCAGCAGCTTGACCAGATTCTTCGGCATCAGGACGCGGGGCGCGACCCAGGTGAAGTCCGCCTTCTCGCCCTCCATGTAGCCGGTTGCCACCTTCTCGGCATCGGCGAGGTCGATCTCGGCGCCGACCGACCCGGCGGCCCCGAAGGCGAGCCGGGCGAATTGCAGCTTGGCCGAGCCCTGCCTGGCGCTTCGCCGGATGAGGTCGAAGGCGAATTCCTTCATGTCCTCGCTGTTGTCCTCGTCGAGGACCTCGAGGCCATTGATGATCGCCCCGACCGGGGAAATGATGTCGTGGCAGACCCGGCTGCAAAGCAGCGCGGCGAGATCAAGCGCCCCCAGTTCGGCCTGGTCGGTCATAACGCCTCCCCTCTTTCCTTGGTTGCCGCGAATCAAAGCCGCCCATCGCCAATGCTCCGGATACACCGGTCCCATCCGCCTGCCAACCACGCCCGGCCGCCGCCATCGGCGCCGCCGTACCGCCCATTTTTCGACTAGACTCGCGCCTTGGAAACGCGATTCGCGGGCGCCCGCCGGGACCGAAGGCCGGCGAAGACAGGGATCGAGAGATGATCGGTAGGTTTCGCCAGGCCGGGTGCCTGGTCCTTTTCGTCCTGTTGGCGATGGCAGGCGGCCCGGCCGCCGCGCAGACGGCGGCGCCGCCACCGCCGGCAAGCGACCGGACCACGGTCTATCCCGCGCAGCCGGGGACGCCCGGCTACGAGGTCGTATCGCCCGGCCCCACCCCGCAGCCACAATCGACTTTCGGCGCGAACGAGCTGATCGATGTCGGCCACCAGTTTTTCGGCGAGGTCTCGCAGGGCATGGCGAGCATCGTCGAGCATGCCGCCGGCAGCTACGGGCTGCCCAACGGCTACATCATCGGCAAGGAGGCGAGCGGCGCCTTCGTTGGCGGTGCGCGATACGGCGAAGGGACCCTCTACACCAAGAATGCGGGGCAATATCAGGTCTATTGGCAGGGCCCGTCGATCGGCCTCGATGTCGGCGCGAATGGCGACCGTGTGATGATGCTGATCTACAACCTGCCGTCGGTCGATTCGCTCTACCGGCGCTTCGCCGGCGTCAACGGATCGGCCTATGTCGTCGCCGGACTGGGGATGACGGTGCTTTCCCGCGGCGGCGTCTATGTCGTACCCATCGTATCCGGCGTCGGAGCCCGGCTCGGCGTCAATTTCGGCTATCTGAAGTTCACCAGTTCGCGTACCTGGAACCCGTTCTGAGCGCGTTTGGCGGCACCCCGCCTACGGACTTGTGACCGACATCATTGGCCGTGGCGGGAGCTTTCGGTTTAGGATAGGGGTAACCGGGCTGCCCCGGTAAAGGGCGCGCCGATATTCATGTGTCGGTCATCCGCGATGGTTGGAGTCAGGGACCGTTGATCCAGGCGATCATGATCTTCGTGCTGGGCCTGCTGACAGCCGGCCTGCTGGCGCTTGCGGTCGCCCCGGCGATCTGGCGCCGCGCCGACCGGCTCGCCCGGACCCGGATCGAAAGCGAATTGCCGATGTCGCTTTCCGAGATCCAGGCCGAGAAGGACCAGCTCCGCGCGGGCTTCGCGGTCGGCGCCCGGCAGCTCGAGATGAAGGTCGAGCGGCTCGAGGCCGGCGCCAACGGCCAGTTGCTCGAGATCAGCCGCAGCCGCACCGAGATCGCCCGGCTCGAGGCCGACCGCACGGCCAAGGCCGAAACCATCGAGGCACTGGAGACGCGCGGTGCGGAACTGGTCGGCGAGCTCGAGGCCGCGGAGGCGCGGATCGCCGAGGCCAAGGCCGGATTGGCGGCGCGGGAAGGCACGATCGACGAACAGAAGGCCGCGATCGCCGCGATCGAGGCCAATCTCGCCTCGGCCCAGGTGCTGTCCGAGGAACAGAAGATGGAGCTGGTCGCCCGCGAAACGACGATCGGCAATCTCAACGATTCGCTCGCCGCCTCCAGGGCCGCCGAAACCCGGACCGGCACGGCCCGCGACGAGCTGGCGGCGTCGCTCGCCGAGGAACAGGCCAGGCTTGCCGCCGAGCAGCGCCGCGCCGCCGGACTCGAGGCCCGGATCACGGCCTTCGAGGCGGAGCGCGTCGACCGCCTCGCCGCCCTGGAACGCCGCGCCGGCGAGGTCAAGTCGCTGCAATCGGACCTCGCGGCCGAGCGGGTCCGGCGTGAAAGCGTGACGGCGGAGATCGCCCAGCTCGAGGCCGAGCGGACCGAGCGGCTGCGCGAGCTGACCCGCCGCTCCGAGGAGGTCGAGAGGCTGAAGGCGGAGCTGCAGAATGCCAC
>NZ_JAGRLA010000114.1 GCF_020442045.1 Bauldia sp.
AAATGCTCGCAACAATCTTCCTTTGATTTGCGACGGCCAGCGGATAAGTCTCCGCTTGATCTGGAAGACGCAGGATTTTGGCGGAATGAACGATCTATCGACAAACACCATCGGCGCGACCGACGTCATCGAGAAGGACGTTGTCATCGTCGGCGCCGGCCCGGTCGGTCTCTTCGCGGTGTTCGAGCTCGGCCTGCTCGATCTCGACACGGCGCTGATCGACATCCTCGACAAGCCCGGTGGGCAATGCGCCGAGCTCTATCCCGAGAAGCCGATCTACGACATCCCCGGCTATCCCGAGATCACCGGCGAGGGCCTCGTCGAGAGGCTGATCGAGCAGATCAAGCCGTTCCACCCGACCTTCCACCTCAACCGGATGGTGGAGACGTTGACCCGCGAGGCGGACGGGCGCTTTCGCGTGACCACCGATGCCGGCGACACCTTCCTCGCCAGGGTCGTGGTGATCGCGGCGGGCGGCGGATCGTTCCAGCCGAAACGGCCTCCGGTGCCGGGTATCGAGGATTACGAGAACACGTCGGTCTTCTATTCGGTGCGGCGGATGGAGGAATTCCGCGACCATGACCTGCTGATCGTCGGCGGCGGCGATTCCGCGCTCGACTGGACGCTCAACCTGCAGCCGATCGCCAGGAGCCTGACGCTTGTCCATCGCCGCGACGAGTTCCGCGCGGCCCCCGACAGCGTCAAGAAGATGCACGCGCTGCTCGATGCCGGGAAGATCAACTTCCAGCTCGGCCAGGTCAGCGGCCTGAAAGGCGAGGGCGGTCAGCTCGCCGCGGCGACCGTCAAGGGCAAGGAGAGCGAGGCCGAGATCGCCTGCACGCGGATGCTGCCCTTCTTCGGCTTGACGATGAAGCTCGGCCCGGTCGCCAACTGGGGGATCAATCTCGAGGAGAATCTGATCCCGGTCGATACCGAGAAATTCGAAACCTCGGAGCCCGGCATCTTCGCCATCGGCGACATCAACACCTATCCGGGCAAGCTCAAGCTGATCCTCTGCGGCTTCCACGAGGCAGCGCTGATGTCCCAGGCGGCCGCCCGCATCATCAACCCCGACAAGCGGATCGTCTTCCAGTACACGACGTCGTCCTCGAGCCTGCAGAAGAAGCTCGGCGTCATCTGAGGGCGTCTCTCTCCCCGGCGCGCCCGGGCAGGTGGAATCCGCCTGTTCGAGCGACGGGGACGAGCGTATCCTGCGCTCGTGTGCAAGGGCGCGAACATCGCCGGAGGCGGGAGAGCGATCGATGGTGCGGGACGCCCGCCACGACGCGTGGCAAGCCGCAGACAGCTATGACCGCTACATGGGGCGGTGGAGCCGGCAGGTCGCCCCGCCCTTCCTCGACTGGCTCGACGTCCCCGCGGGTGTCGACTGGCTCGAGGTCGGATGCGGCACCGGCGCCCTGTCGGCCGCTATCCTCGCGCGACATGCTCCGAAGAGCCTGATCGCCATCGATCAGTCGGAGGCCTTCGTGTCTGCCGCCGCATTGAGCAACCGCGACCCGCGGGCGGCGTTTCGGGTCGGCGACGCGCAATCGCTGGAGCTGGAACCGGCCAGCCGCGACGCGATCGTTTCCGCCCTGGTCCTCAACTTCGTGCCGGACAAGGTCGGGGCGCTTGCCGAGATGAGGCGGGTGGCCCGGCCCGGAGCGACGATCGGTGTCTATGTCTGGGACTATCCCGGAGGGGGACTCGGATTCCTCCGCGACTTCTGGAATGCGGCGGTCGATCTCGATCCGACGGCTGCCGATCTTGCCGAGAACCGGCGCTTTCCGTTTTGCACGCCAGAGGGGATGAGCGACCTGTTTGTATCGGCCGGGCTAGCGGCGCCCGAATGCAGGGCCATCGAGATTCCCACCGTCTTCGAGGATTTCGACGACCTCTGGCGCCCGTTTACGCTGGGGGCAGGGCCGGCGCCCGGCTATTGCGCCACGCTTTCCGGAGACCGGCTCCGGCAGCTTGCGGACAGGCTGCAGGAGACCCTGCCGCGAAGGGAAGATGGCGCCATCCCCCTGACGGCTCGCGCATGGGCGCTCAGGACGACCATCAACTGATTGTCTTCTTGCGAACGGCTACTGCTTGGTGAAGGTGATGTCGCTCGCGACGAACTCGGTCCGGGTCTTGGTGTCGGTCGTCTTCGAAACGGTGCGATATTTGCCGTTGCCGACCACGGTCTGAATGGAGGCCTTGCCGGGCTTGTTGGTCTTCCGGTCGACGAATGAGGCGTTGAGGGCGATCTGGTTGTTGGACGCTTTGCCGGAGAAGGTCAGCGGGCCCTTGGTGGAGAGGGATTCCAGCGAGCCGTCATAGGCGCCCGAGCCCTGTGCCCGGATCGTTCCGGAGATGCGGCCGGAATTGGTCGCGACCGCGCAACGTCCCTTTTGATTGAGCGTCGTGCCGCCGTTCGACAGGGTGTTGGTGATCTTGCAGTAGACCAGCTCCGGTTCGGCGCTCGGGCTCGACTTGAAGGTGCCGCGACCAACCCAGTTTCCGGCCATCTGGGCGAGAATAGGGTCGTCCGCGGCGAAGCCGGGCTCGCCGGCAAGGCCAAGCGCCAGGGCGACCAGGATCAGGCCTGCACCGGCTCGTCCTGCGCGGCGGACTCCTTGTCTTTGGTCGGTTTTTTCGTTTCGAACCATGGACTTGCCACTCCGGCCATTAGTGCGGGCAGGACCAGAAGGTCTGCTATCAGGGCGGCTGCGAGGGTCACGGCCGCCAATTCGCCAAACAGGTTTATAGTCGGCATTTCGCTCACAAATGTGGTCGAAAGCCCGGCGATGATGATGGCCGTCGTACCGACGAGCACCGGCCCGATATGACGCGATGTGTCGATCAGCCGATCGGGCAGGCTCAGCGACGCGCCGCTCAACCTGAAGCGGTTGAGATAGTGAATGGTGTCGTCGACCGCAATGCCGAAGGCGACGGTGAGGGACAGGACGCTGGTGAACTGCATGCCGGCGCCGGTGATGAACAGGAGCGCGCCGGTCGAGAAGATCGGCAGCGCATTCGGCAGCAGGGCGACCGCGCCCATCCGCCAGTCGCGGAAGGCGAGCATGATCGCGCCGACCCCGGCGACCACCGCCAGCGTCAGGCTCCAGAACAGGTTGTTGATCGTCCGGTCGCTTTCACGCGCCGTCAGTACCGTCACGCCGGTGACCGTCACGTCCGGTCCGCCGGCGTCCCTGGCCGCGGTCTCGATCTTGTCGATCAGCGGCTTGGCCTCGGCGGTGGTCATCTCGTGGACGCTCACCGTCACCAGTGAAGCGCCATCGCGGCCGAAGAAGCGCGACGCGGTCTCCGGCGGCATTTCCTCGGCGAGATCGGTGAGCCTCTCGGACGCCTGCTGCATGTCGCCGCCGAGCCATTCGGCGACGCTCCACAGCGACAGCGGGCTCGCCACGCCGGGTATCTTCGCGACCGCGTCCTGGACCGCGCGGATCTTCTCCAGCCCTTCGGGAGAGGTGGGCGAAGCGTCGCCGAGCGGAACGACGATCTGGATCGGGTAGGCGCCGTCGAAGAGCTTGTCGATCTGGCCGAGGGCGGCGTTGGCGGGATTGTTGGCCGGCAGGTGCTCGCGCAACGAATGCTGTGGCGGCACCGAGAAATACATGGCGCCGAGGATGACGACCATGATCACCGCGATCGATGCGATCGGATTGGCGTGTTTCACGGCAAACCGGCCGATCGCGGCATTCGGTCCGCGAAGCCGGGCGAGAAGGCTCCGGCCGGTGCCGTGGGCAGGTTCCCAGAAACGGCCGAGATAGATTGCAAGCAGGGTATGGACGGCGAGGACCAGCATGCCGCCCAGCACGGCGCCGATCGCACCGATCCAGGCGAAGCGGCTGACGATCTGGACGTCGGAGAGGGTCAGTGACAGGAAGGCGAGGGCGGTGGTGATCGCCGTCAGGATACAGGCCGCGCCGACTTCGTCCTCGGCCAAACGGGCTGCCTCCGTGGGACTCGCGCCTTCGGCCCGGTATCGTCGCCAGGCATAGGTCAGATGCATCGCGTCGGCGTAGCCGAGCACCATGATCAGTGCCGGGACGACGTTCGACATCACGGTGATCGACGTGCCCGTCAGGCCGATCATGCCGAGCACGGCGCCACCGGCGATGATCGCCGGGACCGCCGTCATCACCGCGGCAATCACCGACCGGAAGACGATCAGGCTCATGATGATGCCGACGATGACGCCGGCCGTGTTGAGGATGATCTGGTCGCGGATCAGGACGTCGACGATATCGAGGCGCAGCGTCGGGAAGCCGCTGACGGTGACCTTCAGGCCGGTATCGCCAAGGACGTCCTTCGCGGTCTGCTCGATCTGCTGCCGGAGGACGCGGGTGACGTCCAGCGGAGCCTTGGGCTCGGTCGGGGTGACGATGAAGTTCATCGCCGTCCCGTCGGTCGACAGCAGCTTGCTGCCGAAGAGCGGATGGGCGCGGACTTTCTCCAGAAGCTCCGGCGTCAGCCCGGCCTCGGCATTGTCGATGAGCAGGGGGGCGTCGCCATTGGCGTCCGGCGCCTGTCTCAGCGCGAAGGCCGAGACGACGCTGCCGACGCCGTCGATGAACTGCAGCTCGAACTGGAAGTCGCGCAGCTTGGCGAAGACCTCGGGCTCGCCGAGGCGCTTGCCTTCGACGAGGATCAGGATCTCGTTCTCGGGATCGACGAAATCCTCGACCGTCTTGGAATAGACCTTGTAGGCCTCGGTGCCGCCGGCGAAGACGGCGCGGAGGTTCTGGTCGAATGTCAGCTTCGTCCCGCCAAAGGCGCACACGCCGAGGAGGACGAGAACGACAAGGCCGGACAGGCGCGGCCACCGGAAGATCGGTGCGACGACACGTTCGAGACCGAAGCCGAGTGAATTCATTCCGCCGATCGATCCCGCCCCGGTCCGGTCACAAGAGGCCGTCTGGCGACCATGTGGTCGACGTAGCCCGAGGCGGAATTAAGGTGGCGGCGTGCACCGGATGTTGCCGAAGGTGCGACATCTTCGCCGCGCCGCCGGTCCTGCTGGGGCCTGTCGGCTTGCATGTGTCTTTCCGGCCTTTGATTGGCGCCACCCTAGTGCCGGAGTTTTGACGGTACGGCAAGGGCCTGTCAAACTTTTGCCGCCGGGACGATGGCTCCCGGCCCCGACGGAAATCAGGTGCAGCGATGGAGACCTGGTCCTTCCTGTTCGCCGACGACGGCGACATTCCCAACAACAGCGTGCCGCTGATCGTCTATCCGCGGGCGCTCGACCCCGCCGGTGGCGACATGGCATCGCGATTCGAGGCGCTGTTCGCCGCCAATGGCTGGGGCGGGAGCTGGCGAAACGGCATCTTCCCTTTCCACCACTATCATTCCACCGCCCATGAGGTGCTCGGCATCGCCGCCGGCGAGGCGGAGGTCCGCTTTGGCGGCGAGGGCGGGGAAAGCCTGCATGTCCAGGCCGGAGACGCGGTACTGATCCCCGCCGGTGTCGGCCACAAGCGTCTGTCCGCGACGCCCGACCTGCTGGTCATTGGCGCCTACCCGGGCGGCCAGTGGGCCGACCTGATGCGGGAGGGCGCCGAGGACGGGCAGGCGATCCGGGGCCGAATCGCGGCGGTTGCCGTTCCCGACGCCGATCCGGTTGGCGGGCGGGACGGGCCGGTTGCCAGGATCTGGGGCGGGTAGCGGCACCGCTCGTCGTCGTCCAGGCGGTCAGGCCATGACCGTGAAATCGTGGTGGCTGAGGTCCAGGTTCTTCTGGACGTGGGCGAACTCGACCTGGGCGTAGAGGTTTCCACTGCCGTCGCGGTCAAAATAGAGGTCGCCCTCTTTCTTGTCGTAGATGATGTAGTCGTCGGAATCGGCGGCCTGCTTTCCCTTATGGAACTGAGAGGCCGGCAGCGGCCCCGTGGCGAGGCTGCTGAAGATCATGGTGTGCAGATAGAACTTGTCGTAGCCGGGCTCGAATTTTTTCACCGTATCGACGTTCTGGAAGGAATCGAGGGCGCTCGAGAAGACGAACTTGTCCTTGGAGTCGCCGGCGATCAGCTTGTCGTTGCCGTAGTCCGAGAAGACCATCTTGGCCTTGCCAGCCTTGCTCTTGTAGGTGTCATCGCCGCCGCCGAGATGGACGTCGCCCTTGATCTTGCCCTTGTTGACGACCTTGTCGTCGCCACCCCAGAGGTTGACGTCACCTTTGATACTGCCTTTGTTGACGATCTTGTCGTCTATCTCCTCCGTGACGTCGCCCTGGACCAGGCCCTTGATGACGCCGCTGTTCTTCACCGTGATCGCGCCGTCCTGAACGTAGATCGCGGCACCGTTGTCGCCGGTGATCCTGGCGCCATCGCGATTGATGATCGTCGTCTTCTCATCGGAATAGCCGTCGAAGAAAATGGCCGGGCCGCTGGAATGGATGCGGTCGTGGTTGTCGATCTTTGGCCCCTGGGAAACTGGCGACGTGTTCTGAATCCAGATGCCGGACCGTATTCCGAAGATATCCCCGTAGTTCTTTATCCAGGTTCCGTAGCTATCGTAGATAAATACTCCGTCACCGGTGGCGCCTTTCGCGCTTATGTCACCATAGTTGGAGAGATTGTTGTTGTAGCCGCCTAAGTAAATTCCCGCAAGAAATCCGGTTATATTTCCAGAATCTTTATTTGTAATACTGGAATCGCCGCCGCTGAATAATACGCCGTAGCCCTGTGTCGAATAGACGGCGCCCTTGTTGGTCAATTCGCTGGCGCTGAATGTGCTGTGGACGCCGTTGCTCAGGTTCGATCCGACATGGGCATTCTTGCCGATCGTCCAGCTTTCGCCCGGGCTCATGTACCAGATCGCTGGCGAATTGTTGTTGAAGAGGTCGGTATTTTGCACAGGCATCGGTTACCCTCCAGTCGGGCGAACAAGGCAATGCTTACCCGGGGACGTTGCGCGGCGTGTCGTCCGAGGTCGCTGCACCGGACTTTGGCGGCCGCGACACCGGACTTTGTCCGATAAATCGTAGTAGGGCGGGAGTCTCCGGGCAACTAACAATTGTATTGACGTTCGGGGCGTCAATCGTCCGCCGGCTCGGTCTTCGCCTTGCCGCCGCCGGCCCCGCGCAACTCGGCGACCACATCGGCGATCCGCAGCCGAATCGCGGCGGTCGCCGTTCCCGGCGCCGATCCGGCGGGCGGGACGGGCCGGTTGCCGGGATCTGGGACGGGTAGCGCCCCTCTCGGGAGTCCCTAAGCGACGACGGTGAAGGCGCTGCTGTCGAGGTGGAGCCCCTTTCCGATATTGGCGAACAGCGTCTGGGCAATGTCGCCGTTCCCGTCGGGGTCGTAGGCCAAGGCGCCGGTCGTCCTGTCGTAGATGACATGGTCGTCCGCGTCGGCCGCTTGCTTGCCCTTGTGAAACTCGGATGCTGCCAGGGCTCCGGGGCCGGTCAAGGCGGCAAAGATCGAAAGGTCGAGGAAGACCGTATCCTTGGCCGAATCGAAGTGCTTGACGATGTCGACGTTGGACGCTGCATCGAGCTTGGTGTCGAAGACGAACTTGTCCCTTGCGCCGCCGGCATGGAGCTTGTCGTTGCCGTCGCCGCCATGGACCAGGCCCGCCTTTCCATCCTTGCTTCGATAGACATCGTCACCACCATTCAGGAAGACTTCTCCCTTGATCTTGCCGCGGTTGACGACCTTGTCCGACTCGGCGGCGGAGAAGACGTCGCCCTTGATCTTTCCGCGATTGTCGAGCGCGAGATGTCCGGGTGTCGTCCGGATCGCCTGCACCTCTCCCTCGATGACGCCCCCTGCCTTGTTGACGACGGTCGCCGTCAGTCCCGGAATTGCCTGGGCGTAGATCCCGTACACATCCGAATGAATATGGCCCGCGTTCTTGATGGTCGGACCGGACTGGGAGTCGGGATGACCCGTCTGCGTGTAGACGCCGGCCTGGGCGCCGAAAATGTCGCCGTCGTTGCGGAGGTTGAAGCCCGAAACGTCGGTGGCTGATACGCCGGCCAGTTCCTTGCCGAATATCTCGCCGTGATTGACGACCGTCATGTCGCGCGAGGCGACCATGCCGGTCGTCACGCCAGTTGCGCCGAAGATGCTCGCCCCCGCCTTGTTGACGACGCTGCCGTCCTCCTTCGCCTCGATGTGGACGCCGAGTTCGTCGCTGGAGATGTCGCCCTTGTTGATCAGCTTGCTGCCATTGTGGGCGCTGTAGACGGCGACCTTCGATGCGCCGACGAAGACGTCCCTGGCGATGGTCCACGCGATATCCGGACCGGCATAGACCAGGCCGAGACCAAGGGGATTGTTCACGTAATATCCGAAAACGTCACTCGTCTGAGTAGGCATGACCGAAACCTTTCGGCGGCCGCCGATGGGCGGGATCGCTGGTGACACGGGAAGCCGGGCCGCGCCGCGGCAGCGGCGCGTCTGGTCGTTGGATCACAATTGTCGAGGAACCCGGTCGGGTAGCCGCCAACGCGGTGGCGACCGTTCCGGGTCATCAAGGTGGGCGGGCTGATAGCCGCTTCCGGACGGTCGGGCTGTGATCGGCGTCACACGGGCGGGGCCTACTCGTCCGCCGGGTCGGTCTTCGCCCTGCCGCCGCCGGCACCGCGCAACTCGGCGACCACATCGGCGAGACGGGGCGGGCGGGCGTTGACGAAGGGCAGGGGCCGGCAGACCTCGATCGCGGCGATCCCGACCCGGGCGGTGAGCAGCCCGTTGACCACGCCTTCGCCGAGCCGCGCCGAGAGCTTGGCGGCGATGCCGTGGCCGAGGATCTGCTGGACGAGCGAATCGCCGGCCGCCATCCCTCCAGTCACCGCCAGGTGGGTGATGGCGGCGCGGGTCAGCCGCAGGAAGCCGAAGGTTCCCGGCCGGCCGTCATAGAGCGAGGCAAGCTGGCGGATCAGCCTGAGGATCTGGGCGCCGACGAAGAGCACGTCGACCACGGCACGGGGCGAGATGGCGGTGACCAGCGCGACGCGCTTGGATGTCGCCAGCACCAGCCGGCGCGCCGCCTCGTCGAAGGGCAGCATCAGCTCGGTCTCGGCGAGGCCGATCAGGTCGCGCCCGTCGATGATCTCCTCGATGTGGCGGGCAAGGGCGGCCCGCCCGCGGGCCGTCTCGGGCCGGCCGTCATAGAGGCGGATGAGCTCGCGGGAGAGGGTGCGCGCCGCCGTCCGGTCGTCGCTGTCGATGATCGCGACGGCGCGTTCGTGGATCCGGGTAACCTTGCGGATGCGCGACAGCGCGGTGATTTCGCGGATCGCCAGCGCCAGAAGGGCCAGCACGGCAAGGCCGGCGAAGCCGACGGCGATCCAGCCGAGGACGTCGTTGCGGTCGAAGAGGTCGCGGATCAGGTTGTCGATGGCGAGGCCGATCCCGAGGGTTATCAATCCGCCAAGTGCCGCGAGGAAATAGCGCGACCAGCGAATCCCGCGCTTGGGGATCGCGGCGGCGACCACATCGTCGCCGGCCGCCGGCGAAGCGAAGGGATCGGCGTCCGGGACCAGCACCGGCTGCGCGCCGACGCCGGGCACGTAATCGGCCTCGACGACGTTGAGGTCGTCGAGCTCGAACGCGGTCGGACGCCTTGCTTGCCGTGTCATCTGAGGCGGTCTCCGAGCAGGAATTCGAGGGCCCGGTCGAGTCGGATATGGGGCAGCGACAGGGTAAGGCCCTCCGCCGTCCGCTCGAGCCGTGGCGGACGGAAGCGGACATATTGAAGCGGCATGGAGGTCCCGCCGGGCTCTTCGAAAACCGATTCCGGATTGTCCGGCAAGTCACCGGGAAACATGGCGATTTCCGTGCTGCCGTCGAAGATCCGGCCGTCGACGGTCTCGCCCGGCAGCGGTGTGCCGATGATCGACGGCAGGCTCTCGCCATGATGGGTGATCGTCCCCTCCCGCGTCGCCCGCACCGAGGCGAGGGCGATCACGTCGACGGTGGCGCCGGCGAAGCGGGCGCGCTCGATGGCGCGGCCGACGAGCCGCGACAGGATCGCCTCGAGCCGATCATGGTCGCCGTGATGGAGGTGGTCCGCCTTGGTTGCGGCGAAGAGGATCCGGTCGATCCTCCGGCTGACCAGCCCGCCGAGCCAGTTCGTCCGGCCAAGCCGGAAGGCGGCGAGGATGTCGGCGAGCGCGGTCTCCAGCCCGTTCACCGCCGCCGATCCCGCGTTCAGCGCCTCCAGCGCGTCGATCAGCACGATCTGTCGGTCGAGGCGGGCGAAGTGGTCGCGGAAGAAGGGGCGGACGACGGCGGATTTGTAGCTCTCGAAACGGCGCGCCATCATCGCGGCCGTCGAGCCGGGGCGGATCGTCCCGTCCGCGAGGTCGAGGGGGGAGAAGGTCAGCGCCGGGGAGCCCTCGAGGTCGCCGGGCATCAGGAAGCGCCCCGGCGGCAGGGTCGAGAGGCTGCCGCTTTCCGCGCGGGTGGCCCGCAGGTAGCCGGTGAAGGTTGCAGCGAGCTGCCGGGCGAGCGCCTCGTCTTCCGGCGCGTCGGAGTCGATGGTCGCCAGCCGGTCGAGCCACGGTGCGGCGGTCCGGCTTCGCTCCGGCGCGCGGGCGAAGGCCAGCGCCTCGCGCGACCAGGTGGCGAAATCCTTCGACAGGAGGGGCAGGTCGAGCAGCCACTCGCCGGGATAGTCGACGATGTCGATGTGGATCTTCCCGCCGCTGAGGGTGCGGGTCAGGAAGGACGCCGACTCATACTGGACCGTCAGGCGCAGCTCGCTGATCTGGCGGGTCGAATCCGGCCAGACCCGGTCTTCGACGAGCGCTTCGACATGGCGCTCATACTCGAAGCGCGGCACGGCGTCGTCGGGTTGCGGCTCGAGA
Organism: Bauldia sp.; assembly: GCF_020442045.1. Classification (GTDB taxonomy): domain Bacteria; phylum Pseudomonadota; class Alphaproteobacteria; order Rhizobiales; family Kaistiaceae; genus Bauldia. The sequence goes on from NZ_JAGRLA010000114.1 coordinate 10,832, forward strand.
TGGGAGCCGAGGACGCGGCCGCCGGAATAGGCCCTGAACAGCGGCAGCCGGCCGCCATGGATCAGGTTATGGACCAGCGCCGAGATGAAGACGGTCTTGCCGGCGCGCGCCAGCCCGGTGACCCCGAGCCGGATGGCGGGCGCCGTGATGCCGATGGTCCGTTCCGCGAGCGTTGTCAGCGCCAGCCGGGTTTCGTCGGTGATTGCCGTCAGTGACAAGGTCGCTCGCTCCCGGGAACCCGGCTCGGATCACCGATGTATGCACTGGAACGCTCGCCCGGAAGCCCCAAGCCGGCCGAATCCGCCATTTCCGGTTGCTGGCGGACGGCCCTTACCCGAGCTCGCGGGGCCTGAGGAAGGCCGCGAGGTGGCCGTCGCCCGGCGAAATCGCCGACCAGTCATTCGCCTCGAAGTCGATGACGGCGAGCGCGCCGGTCGGGTATTTTGCCGCTATTTCGCCGAGGAGGCCCGGCTCTCCCGTGCCGGCCAGGGCCAGCGCCGCGCCCTGGGTCGAGGGGTTGTGGCCGATGACCATCAGGGTTTCGGCCGCGTCGCCCTTCGTCGCGATGACGCGCAGATATTCGCCGGGCGTGCTCTCGTAGAGGCTTTCGACGAACTCGACCCGGTCGCCGCCGATGAGATAGGGCTTCAGCGCGGCGAGGGTCTCGCGCGTCCGGCGGGCCGGCGAACACAGGATCCGGTCGGGCAGGATGCCGCCGTCCGAGATCGCCCTGGCCATGTCCGCCGCGGCGCGTTCGCCGCGTGGCGCAAGCGGCCGGTCGAAGTCGCGCAGATTCGCGTCGCCCCAATCCGACTTGGCATGGCGGAGAAGAAGAAGCCGCGACATGGCAGACCTCCCGAATCGTCACGATGCCGCGATTCTACCCGAGACGGGCCGTGGCTTGGTGATGCCCGTCGTCCGGCAAGAAAAAACGCGCCCGCCGGAGGGGCGGGCGCGCCGGATGGGATATCAGGCTCGCGACAGGCCTACGGGATCTGGCAGAGGTGATAGTCGCCGTCATAGCCCTTGTAATAGCCGGTCGCCGGATTGAACGAGCGGTATTTCTGCGAGCAGAGATTCTTCCACTTCTTCGAGCCGACCGGCGGAGCACCATAGGCGGCCGGGGCCGCTTTCTGGTTGATGCATTCCTGGTAGGCCCGATCGTAGACGCGGGTGCGGTTGACGGCGCCGAGTCCGCCGCCGCCAAGGGCGCCGACCGCGGCGCCGGTGCCGACGGAGCCCTTGCGTCCGCCGCCGAAGATGCCACCGAGAACCGCGCCGCCGATCGCGCCGACCGCGGCACCGCCGAGGATGTTGCCGCCCGTCTCCTGGCGCGAAACATCCTTGGCATACTGCTCGCAATAGGCCCGCGAATTCCCCGCGGATGCGCCGGTCACCCCGAACCCGGTGAACCCGGTTGCGACGAGACCGACCATGGCGACGGCCGTAACGAGTGATTTCATTGCTTGGCTCCTTTGCGAATCAATCGACACCCCCTTGGGCTGCCCAGGCCCGGTGCGTCGGTTTATTCAAGCCACCCTCACGCGCCGATAGATGGCGCAAAGATCAGATCATGGCAACCCAGCCGATTCCGGTTCCGACGGCTCGATAGCGATGAAGTCGGGCGTTTCTTGGACGATGGCGATCAATCGTCGCGATAGACGCGTTCGCGGCGTTCGTGGCGTTCCTGCGCCTCGATCGACAGGGTCGCGATCGGCCGGGCGTCGAGACGCTTCAGGCTGATCGGCTCGCCGGTCTCCTCGCAATAGCCGTAGGTACCGTCCTCGATTCGCTGCAGGGCGGCGTCGATCTTGGCGATCAGCTTGCGCTGGCGGTCGCGGGCCCGAAGCTCGATCGAGCGGTCGGTCTCCGAAGAGGCGCGGTCGGCGAGGTCCGGATGATTCTGGCTCTCCGCCTGGAGATATTCCAGCGTCTCCCGGGCTTCCTTGCGGATTTCCTCTTTCCAGGCAATCAGCTTCTCCCGGAAATACTCCCGCTGCCGTTCGTTCATGAACGGTTCGTCGTCGCTCGGTCGATAGTCACGCGCCCTGGTTCGAACGGCTGACTGCGGCATGGATTACCTCTGACTCGGCTGCGTCGCGCGGCGGAATATAGCGATGGCACCTGACGTCGACAACAGCCCGATGACGACGTTTCGATGACGATTTGGCGAGGCGTTTTCATGCCAAAGATGGCGCGAGAATGACGCGCCGTGAGGCATTTTTCAGCTGGAACCCGAATTGGATATCTGGCCGAGCAGGCGGGCCATGTCCTTTTCGAGATTGCTGACCGCGTCGGCGTCGTCGTCATCGGCGGACCTGGGTCCGGGCGGTGGCGGCCGTTTCGGCTCTTCGCGCGGCGAGCGCGGGTCGTCCTCCGGGGCGGCGGGGAGTGCGGCGGCGTGTCCGGACCCGGCCGGCGGCGCAAAGGCGCTCTTGCGGGACGGCGTCGCGACCTCGGCAATGGTGATGTCGCGCTCCTCGGCCAGCTCGGCCGGCTCTTCGGACGGGAGAGGGCGAATCACCGGCAGCGGCGACGGTTCGACGGCGGGAGGCTCCGGCCGCAAGGGTGGCGCGTGATGGGCCGCCGTCGGGCCTGTGACCCGTCGCGGCTCATACGGTGGTTCCGGTTCGCCCGGCTCGTCGCGAAGCGCGGAAGGCGCCTCGCGAGGCGGTGGGGCGACGGGCGCGGCCACCATTTTCGGCTCTTCGCGCACGGACGGTCTGTCTGTCTGCCGGGGCTCGGGCTCACGGGCCTGGGAGCGGCGGGGCGGGAAGGGAATCGGTTCCTCGGTGGCAGCCGGCTCGGGCCGCTCCGATGCGCGCAGGGCACGGGCCCGCAGCGCCGCGACGACGGCGGTCCGCTGGAGATGCGGCGGCGGTGGCGGTGCCGGCTGCGGTGCGCCAATGGCCGGCTGGTTCGGCGCGCGATCCGCGACCTGTCCCGGCCGCGGTGAGACACGGGCGCGGGTGATGGACGGCTCGACAACGATGTCGCTCGGTCCGCCGATCAGCAGCAGGTGCTCCACATTGTCGCGCCGCACGAGGACCAGGCGCCGGCGCTTGTCGACGCTGAGCGCGTCGATCACCGCAAGCCGCGGAAGCCGGCCGCGGCCGGCAACGTTGACCCGGCCGCCGGCGTAGCGCCTTCCAAGCCACAATGCCCCGCCGACAAGGGCGAGGATGATCAGGAAGGTGACGATATATTGGACAACCACCGCGCCATCCTGGCCGAATATTGAAACCAGCGCCTCACGCATCTTACGTCCCCTGACGTTCCCCGCGACGGTTGACCTTGCTCATTTCTGCCGTGATCGGCACATTCGTCGTTGGCGAATCATCGGAATTATCAGTCTTTTCAAGGTGGCGCGGCCAATGCAAGACCCGAGAGCGTCGATGGTGGAAGGTTTTACCCCCGGTTTGACCTTCATCCACCGGGGCGTGGCCGGGTCGCGGCGCTGCCGGGACTGACGAAGGGGGCAATCGATCCGGCATGAACGAACGGGCAAAGGAAGCCGTTCGCGCCGACCCGGTCATCGATCGGTCCAGCGGCATCACCGCCGCCGGGCGGCTGGTGGTCCTGGCCTTCGGGCTGGTCGGGCTGGCGATCGGCTTTGCCCTGATCGAGCGCCAGCGCGCCGAACCCCTGGTTCTCGGACTGCTCGCCGTGCTGGCCGTCATCGGCGTCGCGGGCCTGTTCGCCGCCGCGATCGGCCTGATCCGCTTCGCCAGCCGCGGACAGCGGTTCGACATCACCCGCAATTTCCTCGACACGAAGAAAGACGGGGTGGTGATCACCGACTCCGCGAACCGCATCCTCTACGCCAACCGGGCCTATGCGGACCTCATCGGCGTGTCGGAAGCCCGCGATGTCAGGGCGGTCGACCGGGTCTTTGCCGACCAGTCCGCCGCCGCCGAGGCGATCCACCGGATATCGAAGGGGCTGCGCGACGGCGTCGCGGGCGAAGAGGAGGTCCGGATGCCGGGGCCCCTGTCGGGAGCGGGCGAGACCGGCATGGATGCCCACTGGTACCGCATCGAGGCGCGGCCCCTGGCGCCCGGCGGCGCTTCGAAGTCGCTCGTCGCCTGGACGGTGGCCGACATCTCCGGCGAACGCGCCCGCCAGGAAACGGTCTTCCAGGAATTGCAGCATGCGATCGATTATCTCGACCATGCGCCGGTCGGCTTCTTCTCGGCCGAGCCCGACGGCCGTATCGTCTATGTCAACGCGACGCTGGCCGAATGGCTCGGCATGGATATCGCCCGCTTCGAGGCCGGATCGCTGACGCTTGCCGACATGGTCCGCGGTGACAGCATCGCGCTGCTCAACGGCGTGCTCAGCGAACCGGGGCGGTCGCGGACCGACATCATCGACCTCGACCTCGTCAAGCGGGACGGGCGCAGCCTCCCGGTCAGGCTGTTGCACCGGGTTCCGGTTACCGCCGACGGAGCGCCGGGGGCGACGCGGACCATCGTCCTCAACCGGAGCCCGGGTGAGGAGACCTCGGAGGCTTCGGAAGCGCTTCGCGCCTCCGAAGTGCGTTTCGCCCGTTTCTTCAATTCGGCGCCCATCGCCATCGCCGCGATCGGCCGGGACGGCTTCATCGGCCGGCGGAATGCCGAATTCATCAAACTGTTCGGCGTCGGGGTTGACGACGGCGCCGGCAAGAAGCGGAAGCTGGTCGACCTCGTGGCCGAATCCGATCGGGAGACGATCGCCGCGGCGCTGGAATCGGTGACACGGGGATCGACCGAGATACCGCCGATCGACGTGAGCCTCACCGGCGACGGCGAACGCGGGGCGCGTTTCTACATCAATCCCGTCGCGGATGGCGGCGACGACGAGGAAGCGGTCGTCGTCAACGCCATCGACATCACCCAGCAGCGGGTGCTCGAGCAGCAATTCGCCCAGAGCCAGAAGATGGAGACCGTCGGCAAGCTGGCCGGCGGCATAGCCCACGACTTCAACAACGTGCTGACCGCGATCATCGGCTTCTCGGATCTGCTGCTGGCCAACCATCGGCCGAGCGACCCGTCCTTCCAGGACATCATGAATATCAAGCAGAATGCCAACCGGGCCGCGGGGCTCGTCCGGCAACTGCTTGCCTTCTCCCGCCGTCAAACGCTCAGGCCGCAGGTACTGCAGCTCAGCGACCTGCTGTCCGACATCACCATCCTGCTCACCCGGCTGCTCGGCGAGAACGTCAAGCTCGAGGTCGTCCACGGCCGCGACGTCTGGCCGATCAAGGCCGATCTCAACCAGCTCGAACAGGTGATCATCAACCTCGCCGTCAACGGGCGCGACGCCATGCCGGCCGGCGGTACGATGACGATCCGCACCAGCAACCTGCCGGCCGCGGAGGTAAGCCGGTTCTCCTACCGGCCGCTGCCCGCCGCCGACTACGTGCTCCTCGAGGTGGAGGACACCGGCACCGGCATGGCCCAGGAGGTCCAGGAACGTATCTTCGAGCCCTTCTTCTCGACCAAGGAGGTCGGCAAGGGGACCGGGCTCGGCCTGTCCACGGTCTACGGCATCGTCAAGCAGACCGGGGCACATATCTTCCTCGACAGCGAAGTCGGCAAGGGCACCACCTTCAGGGTCTTCATTCCGCGTTACGTGCCGGCCGAGGGCGAGATCGCGCCCGCCGCCGCGGCGGCGCAGCCCGAGATCGCCGACCTCACCGGCACCGCGAATATCCTCCTGGTCGAGGACGAGGAAGCGGTGCGCGCCTTCGCGGCGCGGGCGCTGACCTCGCGCGGCTACCAGGTCTATGAGGCGTCGTCGGGCATCGAGGCGCTCGACGTGATGGAGGAGGCCGGGGGCAAGATCGATCTCGTCGTCTCGGACGTGGTGATGCCGGAGCTCGACGGGCCGTCGCTCCTGCGCGAATTGCGCAAGACCCGCCCCGAGCTGAAGATCATCTTCGTCTCGGGTTATGCCGAGGAAGCCTTCAGGAAGAATCTGCCGGAAGGCGAGAGCTTCCGCTTCCTGCCGAAGCCCTTCTCGCTGAAGGAGCTCGCCATCGCGGTGAAGGAGACGCTGGGTCGGTGATCCCGCGCCCGTGACAGGCCGCCGCGTGGCATGCCATGCTTGGGCCGACCGGCCGGGTGCTGTCGTCCCGTTCGCGGCGAAGGCCGGTCAGCCGGCCGTGGCTGCCGTTTTCGCGCCGGGTTGATGGGATACGGATTTCTTGCGGTGGCGGTGGACCGCGAAGAAGGCAATCAGTTCGTAGTGAAGAATCCTTTCAGGATAGAACGGTTCGGCGGTTCGAGTTCGTATGTCTGGTACGGCATGCGCTTCGGCACCTGGGCCCGGCTGCTCGCCTCGGGCGGGTTCGACATCACCCTGAACTGCCTGCCCCGTATTCTCGGCGTGACGCTGGCGACGCCGCTCAATTCGGCGCTCCACCGGGCTTCGCAGTTGGCTCATGGCGGGCGGATCCGCGAGACGAGGGTTCAACCGCCGGTCTTCATCATTGGCCATTGGCGGACCGGCACGACGCTCCTCCACGAACTGCTCGACTGCGATCCGCGCTTCGCGGCGCCGACCACCTTCCAGTGCATGTTTCCCGAGTCCTTCCTGATGACCCAGCGCCTCGTCAGGCCGTGGATCAAGAGGCTGCTCCCGGCGACCCGGCCCTTCGACAACATGAGCTTCGGACCGGACCGGCCGCAGGAGGACGAGTTCGCTCTGCTCAATACCGGGATGAGGACGCCGTACCGGACGCT
>NZ_JAGRLA010000115.1 GCF_020442045.1 Bauldia sp.
CGACATCGTCAACGACATCATCGCGTTGAAGAATATCGTGATGTCGATTGCCGAGCAGGAGGACCTGTTCGAGGACATCTGCAACGATGTCCTCGGCCTCGGGCCGCTCGAGCCGCTGCTGGCGCGCGACGAGATCGCCGACATCATGGTCAATGGCGCGACCGACTGCTTCATCGAAGTCGACGGCAAGGTCCAGAAGAGCAAGGTCCGTTTCCGCGACAATTCGCAGCTGATGAATATCTGCCAGCGGATCGTCAGCCAGGTCGGCCGCCGGGTCGACGAGTCGAGCCCGATCTGCGACGCGCGCCTTCCCGACGGCAGCCGCGTCAACGTCATCGCGCCGCCGCTCGCCGTCGATGGGCCGGTGCTCACCATCCGCAAGTTCAAGAAGGACAAGCTCACCCTGGACCAGCTGGTCCGCTACGGCACGATCACGCCGGAAGGCGCGACGATCCTTCAGATCATCGCCCGGTCGCGCTGCAACGTGCTTGTTTCGGGCGGCACCGGTTCGGGCAAGACGACGCTGCTCAACTGCCTGACCCGGTATATCGAGTCGACCGAGCGCATCATCACCTGTGAGGATGCCGCCGAGTTGCAGCTCCAGCAGCCGCATGTCGTCCGGCTGGAAACGCGGCCGCCCAATATCGAGGGCGAGGGCGAGATCACCATGCGCGATCTCGTCAAGAACTGCCTGCGCATGCGCCCCGAGCGGATCATCGTCGGCGAGGTGCGCGGACCGGAGGCTTTCGACCTGCTCCAGGCGATGAATACCGGCCATGACGGGTCGATGGGGACGCTGCACGCCAACAACCCGCGCGAGGCGCTGTCGCGTCTGGAATCGATGATCACGATGGGCGGCTTCAACCTGCCGTCGCGGACGCTGCGCGACATGATCACCAATTCCATCGATGTGATCGTCCAGGCCGAGCGCCTGCGCGACGGCAGCCGGCGGATCACCAACATCACCGAGGTGGTGGGGATGGAAGGCGACGTCATCATCACCCAGGACATCTTCGTCTACGACTTCATGGGCGAGGACAACAACGGCAGGATTCTCGGCCGTCATCGCGCGACCGGCATCGGCCGCCCCAAATTCTGGGACCGTGCCCGCTACTTCGGCGAGGAGGCGCGTCTGGCCAACGCCCTGGACGCCGCCAATGCCGAGGAGCCGGTGGGGCTTGCCAGCTAGGATTCGCTCATGTTCGGCCAGACGACAATCCTGATCGCGATCATCGGCCTGGTGATGCTGAGCGCGGGTGGCGTCGCTTACGTCCTGCTCTACGGACGGCTGCGGGCGGAGCGCAATGTCGCCGCGCGCATGGCGCAGGTCGGCGCCGGCAGCGCAGCGCTGAAACAGGCGAAGCCGCGGATGGACGCGGCGCGGCGGCGCAAATCCGTCCAGGAGACGCTGAAGGAAATCGAGGAGAAGCAGAAGGCCAAGGCCAGGCAGCGCTCGACGCCATCGCTGAGCATGCGGCTGACCCAGGCGGGACTGTCCTGGTCGCGGAACGGCTTCATGCTGTTCAGCGTCGCTTGCGGGCTTGTTGCCGCGCTCGTCACCCTCCTGCTTGGTGCGCCGCTTTGGTCGGTCGCCGTCTTTGCCGTCGTCGGCGTCGTCGGCGTGCCGCGCTGGTATCTCAACTTCCGCCGCAAGCGGCGGACAAGGAAATTCCTCGCCGAGTTCGCCAATGCGATGGATGTCATCGTTCGCGGCGTCAGGGCGGGACTGCCACTCAACGATTGCATCAGGATCATCGCCAGCGAAGCGGCGGAGCCGGTCAAGAGCGAGTTCATGCAGATCGCCGAGTCGCAGGCGCTGGGCGTGTCGATCGCCGACGCGGTGGCCAAGCTGCCGGATCGCGTTCCCATTCCGGAGGCGAATTTCTTCGCCATCGTCATCGCCATCCAGGCGCGCGCCGGCGGCAACCTCTCCGAGGCGCTGGCCAACCTCTCGCGGGTGCTGCGCGAGCGCATCAAGATGCAGGGGAAGATCAAGGCGATGAGCATGGAGGCGAAGTCCTCCGCCATGATCATCGGCGCCTTGCCGATCATCGTCATGGGGCTCGTCTATCTCACCAGCCCCGATTACATCATGCTGCTGTTCACCGAACCGCTCGGCAACATCATCCTCGCCGCCTCCGCCATCTGGATGCTGATGGGTGTCCTGGTGATGCGGCGCATGATCAACTTCGACTTCTAGGGCGGGCACGATGCTGACGACGATCTACGGCTATATGACCGACCCGCAGGTGCTCTTCGCCGTCTTCGCGGCGATCGCGGTCTTCGCCACCGTCGTCACCATCGGCCAGGCGTTTTTCGAGCGGGACCGGCTGGCGGCGCGCATCAGGTCGGTTGCCCTCGAGCGTGAGGCGATCCGGGCGCGGGAACGGGCCCGGCTGGTTTCGAAGGCGAGTCGGGTGAGCCTGCGCAACGAGCCCAAGGCCTACATGCGCCAGATCGTCGAGGGCTTCAATCTGCGCAAGGCGCTCGCCGACGAGGGAACGGTCAATCGCCTGCGAATGGCCGGATATCGGGGGCAGGCGCCGCTGGTCGTATTCCTCTTCGCCAGGCTCGTCCTGCCGCTGGTGCTGTTCGTCGTCGCGCTGGTCTATATCTTCGCGTTGGCGAATCTCGACCAGCCGCCGATCATCAAGATCCTGATCGCCCTGCTGGTCGCCTATGTCGGCTTCTATGCGCCGAACCTCTACGTCTCCAACGTCATCTCCAAGCGGCAGCAGTCGATCCGCCGGGCCTGGCCCGATGCGCTCGACCTGCTGCTGATCTGCGTCGAGTCGGGGATGGCGGCCGAACCCTCCTTCCGCAAGGTCTCGGAGGAAATCGGCGTGCAGTCGGTGCCGCTCGCCGAGGAGCTGTCGCTGACCACCGCGGAGCTCTCCTATCTTCAGGACCGGCGCCAGGCCTACGAGAATCTCGCCGCGCGCACCGGGCTCGAGCCGGTCAAGTCGGTGATGACGGCGCTGGTCCAGGCCGAGCGCTACGGCACGCCGCTCGGTCAGGCGCTCAGGGTCCTCGCCCAGGAGAGTCGCGACCAGCGGATGAGCGCCGCCGAGCAGAAGGCCGCGGCACTTCCGCCGAAGCTCACCGTGCCGATGATCCTCTTCTTCCTGCCCGTCCTGTTCGGCGTGATCATCGGCCCGGCCGCGATTCAGGTCATCGCCGTCCAGCAGTAGCGGTTGCCGCGCCGCTCTCACATGGCCTGGGCACTCCCCCCCGCCATCCTGGGGCAATCCCCAACGAGGGGGGGCTTCAGATGGGTGGAAGCGCGGGAGCGGGCGGTAGGGACCGGCCGCTCATTGCCTGCTGGCGACCTGCTGGGTCTTGAGCTTTTCCCAGTTATTGGGCTGCTCGAGCATCGTCTTGAGATAGGCGACGTTGGTTGCCGCCTGCTCGGGCGAGAGTTCCGAGCTTGCGATCTTCTCGGCCTCGGAGAAGCGGCCCGAGAGCCCGACCACCAGCGCCAGATTCTGGCGGACCCGGCTGTCGGCCCCGGGCATCGCCGCGGCCTGTCGAAGAATCCGTTCGGCATTGGCGAGCTCGCCGGTCAGCACGTAGGACATGCCGAGATTGGACTGGATGGAGGATTCGTTGGGCGCGATGCCGCTCGCCTTGGCATAGAGCTGGCGGGCGCCGTCGTGATCGCCGAGCTGGTCGCGGATCGCGGCTTCGGCCGAAAGCAGCCGCCAGTCGGGCTGGTCCGGTGTCTGGGCGCGCCGGACGATCTCCAGCGCCCGCGGCAGGTCGCCCTCGGCGGCGAGCGCCTTGCCATAGGCGGCAAGCACGTCCCGGTCGTTGGGATTGTAGATGGCGGCCTTCTGCAGGATGGCGACCGCCTGGTCGTTCTGGCCGACCCGGGTGAGGGCCGAGGCGTAGTTCAGCGCCGCGGTCTTCGACTTCGGATCCTGCTCGTATTTCGGCGCCCAGTAGCTGACCGCGGTCTGGAAATCCTCCTGGGTGATCGGCTTGGCGATCGCGCCGGTCACCTCCGGCGAGGTCCTCGAGGTCGTGCTCGAACAGGCGCCGAGCGCCAGCGCCAGGGCGATCGGCGCGAGGACCGTGCCGCGGCGGACCGTCTTGCTTCGGTGATGGAACGGCGCGGGCGTCGTCTGGCACCTGGACATGGGATGATACTCGTCACTCTCCGGGGTCGCCCTCCGTCAATAGTCCGTTAACCCTAACGGTTGGTTAAGCAGGATAGCGGCGACGGCTTTGGCGAAGGCATTCCGCCGGCCCCGTGCTAATCTCCGCGCCGACCGAAAAGGGGAGACCAGATTGCCCGACTGCCTCATCGCCGCGGCGGCGACGCCCGCCATTCCGATCCACGCCGTGACCCCCGCGACCCTCGATGCCTTCCTCGCCGAAGCCGGCGCCAGCGTTGCCGGTTGGGTCGCCGAATCCGGCTTCTCCGCCGCCGCCGGAAAGGTGCTGGCGCTGCCCGGACCCGATGGCCGTCGCGCCGCGGTCCTGTTCGGGCTGGGGGACGCGGCGACGCCGGGCCCGCTGATCGCCGGCGCATTGTCGACGGCGCTCCCCGCCGGCGACTACCGGCTTGCATCCGGATTCGATGATCCCACCGCTGCGGCCCTTGCCTTCGCGCTCGGCGCCTACCGCTTCACCCGCTACCGCGCCGGCGAGGCGCCTCCGCGTCTGGTGGTTCCGGAAGGCGTCGATGCCGGACGCGTCGGCCGTATCGCCGACGGCGTCCATCTCGCCCGTGACCTCGTCAACACGGCGGCCAACGACCTCGGCCCGGCCGAGCTCGCCGAGGCGGCGGAGGAACTCGCCGAGCGGCACGGTGCCGCCCTTTCCGTCACCACGGGCGACGCGCTCGCCGAGGGCTTCCCGATGGTCCATGCGGTCGGCGCGGCGGCGGTGCCGGCCCGCGGGCCGCGACTGATCGACATCACCTGGGGCGATGCCGCCGCGCCGAAGGTGACGCTGGTCGGCAAGGGCGTCTGCTTCGATACCGGCGGCCTCGATCTCAAGCCGTCGGCCGGGATGCTGCTGATGAAGAAGGACATGGGCGGCGCCGCCAATGTCCTCGGCCTCGCCCATATGGTCATGGCGGCCGGCCTGCCGGTCCGCCTCCGCGTCCTGATCCCGGCGGTCGAGAACGCGGTCTCGGGCATCGCCTTCCGCCCCGGCGACGTGCTGCGGAGCCGCAAGGGGCTGACCGTCGAGATCGGCAATACCGATGCCGAGGGGCGGCTGGTGCTGGCCGATGCGCTGGCGCTGGCCGGCGAGGAGGCGCCGGAGCTTCTCTTCGACATGGCGACGCTGACCGGTGCCGCCCGCGTCGCGCTCGGACCCGAGGTCGCGCCCTTCTACACCGCCGACGAACGCCTGGCGGAGGGCATCCAGCGCCATGGCGAGATCGCCGGCGATCCGGTCTGGCGGATGCCGCTCTGGACGCCCTACATGTCGATGCTCGATTCGAAGGTCGCCGACATCAACAATGCCGGCGCGACGCCTTTCGCGGGGTCGATCACCGCTGCGCTCTTCCTGTCGCGCTTCGTGCCGGACGGGGTGTCCTGGCTCCACGCCGACATCTTCGCCTGGACCCCGGTGGCGAAGCCCGGCCGTCCCTTCGGCGGCGAGGCCAACGCCATCCGTGCCTTCTATTCCTTCCTCGAGGAGCGATACGGCGCTTGAACCCGGGCGCGACAGCCGCTTAAATAGTTCGGGTCCGTAACGACCCGACGGTGACCGCGACATGCCCGCCGAAATCAGGCCGAGCCAGGCGCTGCGCCTCTGGCACGACGTGACCTTCGATCTGGTCCGTGACGACCAGCCGGATCTGTCGAGCCGGCAGATGGCGGTGCTGCTGACGGTCTATCTCGAGCCGCCGCCGCATACCGTGCGCGGCCTCGCCGCCAAGCTCGGCGTGACCAAGCCTGTCATCACCCGGGCGCTCGACACCATGGGGCGGCTGGGGCTGGTCAGCCGCCGCCGCGACGAAGCCGACCGTCGCAACGTCCTCGTGCAGCGGACGCTTGCCGGCGCGCTGGCCGTCGAGCAGCTCGGCGACGCCATCGTCGCCCGCCATCGCGAGCTGCCCCTGTGAGCGGAATTGGGAATGGAATGCTCGATCACCGTCTCCATGTCTTCCGACCGGACCTCGCGGAGCAGCGGCTCGAAGGGCAGGTGGCGGCGGAGCGCTTCGTGACGGGGCACCGGCGGGTTGTCGTTGCCCCGGCGACGCCTTTGAAGGAGGCACCGGGTGCGGACGCACCGCTCGGCAGCGAGCTGATCCGGGGCGAGACCGTCGAGGTCTTCGAGGAGTCGCCCGAAGGCTGGTCGTGGGTCCGCAACGAAGCCGACGGCTATGTCGGCTATGCCGCCACCGACGCGCTTGGCGAGCCCGGCCGGGATCCGACCCACCATGTCGCGACGCTCCGCACCTTCGTCTATCCCGGTCCGGACATGAAGCTGCCGGCCATCGGGTGGCTCTCCCTCGGCAGCCGGCTGGCATTCGACGGCGAGGCGGAGACCCGTGGCACGCGGTTCCTGCTTCTCGCCAACGGCGAGGGCGCGGTGGTGGCCTCCCATGTCCTGCCGCTCGATGCCGAACCGGAGCCGGACTTCGTCGCGGTCGCCGGGCGTTTCCTCGAGACGCCCTATCTCTGGGGCGGGCGGACCAGCCTCGGTCTCGATTGTTCGGCGCTTGTCCAGGTCTCGCTGACGGCGGCCGGGAAAGCCTGTCCGCGCGACACCGACATGCAGGAAAAGATGCTGGGCCACCTGGTCGTGGGCGGCGCGGAAGCGGGGCTGGCGCGCGGCGACCTCGTCTTCTGGACCGGCCATGTCGGCATCATGCAGGACGCGGTGCGCATGGTCCATGCCAGCGGCCATCACATGCGCGTGGTCAGCGAACCGCTTGCCGGCGCGGTCGACCGGATCGCGCGGTCGGGCGGCTGGCCGACGGGGGTCAGGCGCCTGTGAGGGGATGCGGACGTGGTGCGTCCTTCGAGGCTCCGCGTAGCGAAGCACCTCAGGATGGCGTTGGGGGCGTCCTCGCACCCTCGGGGTCAAGCCCGAGGGCAAGCTCTCGGGATGGCGGGGGAATCGGGGTTCCCGGGAGCGGCACCTGTTCGGCTCGGAGCAAACACCAACCCCGCCATGCTGAGGTGCTTCGCGTAGCGAAGCCTCGAAGCACGCGGCGCCGAGGCACGGAAACCCTGAAGCGCGCGCCAGGCGCGCCGTCAGGCAGCGCCGAGGTAGCCGCCCTTCATCAGCCGCTCGACGATCTGGTCGGCGAGGGCGTTGGCGTCGGCGGTCGTCGTGTCGAGCAGGAGGTCGGGCTCGAGCGGCGCCTCATAGGGCGAGTCGATGCCGGTGAAGTGCTGGATCTCGCCCGCCCGCGCCTTCTTGTAGAGGCCCTTCGGATCGCGCTCCTCGACCACGGCGAGCGGCGCGTCGACGAAGATCTCGAGGAACTCGCCCTCGTCCAGCATCTCGCGCGCCATCCGCCGCTCGGAGCGGAACGGCGAGATGAAGGAGACGAGGACGATCACCCCGGCATCGACGAACAGCTTCGCCGTCTCCGCGACGCGGCGGATATTCTCGACCCGGTCGGCATCGGTGAAGCCGAGGTCGCGGTTGAGGCCGTGGCGGATGTTGTCGCCGTCGAGCATGTAGGTATGCCGGCCCATCAGGTGGAGCTTCGATTCCACCAGGTTGGCGATGGTCGACTTGCCGGCGCCGGAGAGGCCGGTGAACCACAGCACGCAGGGCTTCTGGCCCTTCAGCGCGGCGCGCGAGTCGCGGTTCACGTTGAGCGCCTGCCAGTGGATGTTGGTCGCCCGGCGCAGGCCGAAGCGGATCATCCCGGCGGCGACCGTCGCATTGGTGAAGCGGTCGATCAGGATGAAGGAGCCGGTGGTCTTGTTGTCGTCGTAGAGGTCGAAGGCTATCGGCTCGGAAAGCGACAGGTTGACCAGCCCGATGTCGTTGAGGCCGAGCGTCTTGGCCGCGAGCTCCTTGATGCTCTCGACATCGACCTGGTGCTTCAGCTCGCTGACCGCGGCGCCGACGGTGCGCGTGCCCGACTTGAGGAGATAGGGCCGGCCGGGAAGCAGCTCTTCCTCGCTCATCCAGATGATGTGCGCGGCGATCTGGTCGGAGACCTCGGGCCGGTGCTCCGGCGCGACGAGGATGTCGCCGCGGCTGGCGTCGATCTCGGCATCGAGGGTCAGGGTGACCGCGGTCTGGGCCTGCGCTTGGTCGAGGTCGCCATCGAGGGTGACGATCCGCGAGATATTGGCGGCCTGCCCGGTGCGCGCGACGACCACCCGGTCGCCCGGCTCGACCGTGCCTTCGGCGACCGTGCCGGTATAGCCGCGGAAATCGGCATTCGGCCGGTTGACCCACTGGACCGGGAAGCGGAAGGGCTTGTCGGAAAGGTTCTCGTCGACCGATACGGTCTCGAGGTGCTCGAGCAGCGTCGGGCCGCCATACCAGGGGGTGTTGGCACTGCGATCGGTGACGTTGTCGCCGTAGCGCGCCGACATCGGGATGGTGACGATGCTCTCGAAATCGAACTGCTTGGCGAATTCGGCGAATTCGTTGCGGATGTCGACGAAGCGTTCCTCGTCGAAGCCGATCAGGTCGATCTTGTTGACCGCGAGGATCACGTGCCGGATGCCGAGCAGCGAGACGATATAGGCGTGGCGGCGGGTCTGGGTGAGGATGCCGGCCTGCGCGTCGACGAGCAGCACGGCGAGGTCGGAATTCGAGGCGCCGGTCGCCATGTTGCGGGTATATTGCTCGTGGCCGGGCGTGTCGGCGACGATGAAGCGGCGCTGGTCGGTGGCGAAATAGCGATAGGCGACGTCGATGGTGATGCCCTGCTCGCGCTCGGCCACCAGACCGTCGACCAGCAGGGCGAAATCGATGTCGCCCTCGGTGGTGCCGAACTTCTCCGAGTCGGCTTCCAGCGTCGCCAGCTGATCTTCGAACAGCCGCTTCGAATCGTAGAGCAGCCGTCCGATCAGGGTCGACTTGCCGTCGTCGACGCTGCCGCAGGTGAGGAAGCGGAGCAGGCTCTTGCCCTCGCTATGGGCGATGAATTCGGCGAAGGCCTTGGTGTGATCGAGGGTCTGGTCCATCAGAAATAGCCCTCGCGCTTCTTCAGCTCCATCGATCCCGTCTCGTCATGGTCGATCAGCCGCCCCTGGCGCTCCGAGGTACGGGCGACGAACATTTCGGCGACGATGGTCTCGAGCGTTGTCGCCTCGGATTCGATCGCCGCGGTCAGCGGATAGCAGCCGAGCGTCCGGAAGCGGACCATGCGCATCTCCGGCTTCTCGCCGGGCTGCAGCGCCATCCGCGCGTCGTCGACCATGATCCACTGGTCGGAGCGTTGCACCACCGGCCGCTCGGCGGCGAAATAGAGCGGCACGATCTCGATATTTTCCGACAGGATATATTGCCAGATGTCGAGCTCGGTCCAGTTCGACAGCGGGAAGACGCGGATCGACTCGCCGGGCTTCACCCGGGTGTTGAACAGCGACCAGAGCTCCGGCCGCTGGTTCTTCGGATCCCAGGCATGGCTGGCCGAACGGAAGGAGAAGATCCGCTCCTTGGCCCGGCTCTTCTCCTCGTCGCGCCGCGCGCCGCCGAAGGCGGCGTCATAGCGGCCGAGGTCGAGGGCCTGCTTCAGCGCCTGGGTCTTCATCACCTGGGTGTAGTGGGAGGAACCGTGGTCGAAGGGGTTGATGCCCTGGTCGCGCCCTTCCTGGTTGGTGTGGACGATCAGCTTGAGATCGTATTTGCGCGCCGTCTCGTCGCGGAAGGTGATCATGTCCCGGAACTTCCATGTCGTATCGACATGGAGGAGGGGGAAGGGCGGCGGCGCCGGATAGAAGGCCTTGCGCGCCAGATGCAGCATGACCGACGAATCCTTGCCGATCGAATAGAGCATCACCGGTCGTTCGAAATTGGCGACGACCTCGCGCATGATGAAGATCGCCTCGGCTTCGAGGCGCTGGAGATGGGTCAGAGGCTTGTTCATCGACGGCTATCCTTCAAGCGGCCGGACCCTACTCACCCCGGGGCCGTACCTCAAGCACTGCAAGGCCCCAAAATTCGCTTGGCTGGTCTGCGGGTTTCGCTTGTTCTTGTCGATTGGTGGAACGGGTTTGCGGCGCGGATGAGGTCCGGCCGCGATTCAGGTCTTCAGGTCCATGGCCCCGGCGGCGATGAACCACGGGTTGCGGAACGCCGCGGCGCCCGCTTCGCTTGTCGGGCCATAGGGGAATGGCGCGCCGTCGAGGGTGACGACCTTGCCGCCGGCCGCCCTGAGGACGGCGTCGCCGGCAGCGGTATCCCATTGCATGGTCGTGCCCATCCGGGGGTAGAGGTCGGCCTTGCCTTCCGCCACCAGGCAGAATTTCAGCGAGGAACCGGCCGAGACCAGGTCGCCGACCGGATATTTGCCGATGTAATCGTCGGTTTCGGGCGTCCGGTGCGATTTCGAGGCGACCACGTCGACCTTGGTATCCGGGCCGCAGGTCCGTACCCGGATCGGCTGGCGGTCGACCACGGCGCCGTCGACGACGCGGCCCATCCAGGCGCCGTCGGCGGCCGTGCCGACATGCATCACGCCGGTCGCGGGCGTATGGACGACGCCCATCACCGGGAGATTGTCGCGGATCAGCGCGATATTGACCGTGAAGTCGCTGCCGCCGCCGATGAATTCCTTGGTGCCGTCAAGCGGATCGACCAGGAAGAAGGCGCTTCCGACCGCCGGCAGGTTGCCCGCCGCGACCGCTTCCTCGGCGACCACGGGCGTTCCGGGCGCGACCTTCGCCAATGCCGCGAGAATGACCGCTTCCGCGGCGCGGTCGGCCTCGGTCACCGGCGAGGAATCCGATTTCTTCTCGACCGCGACCGTCCGCGAGCGGACGTCGAGGATCGCCGCGCCAGCGGCGATCGCCGCCGGAAGCAGGGCTTCGGCGAGCTGGCTGTCGGGGAGGAGGCTGATCGTGTCAGTCACGGGGCGTCTTAGTAAAGGATTGCCGCCGGAGGGCAAGGGGGGAGTCGCGCCAGATTGTCTCATCACGAGAAACCGTGGCTTTTCAGCAACCGGCCCTACCTTCCGGGACATCGTCCCGGAAGCGAAAAGGGGCCCCGCGAGGGACCCCGATTCTTTACCCGGGCGATGCGGCTCAGGCGGCGAGAAGCTGGTCCGGCTCGTCGAAGGGCAGGGCGAGCGCCTCGGCGACCGCGCGATAGGTGATGTGGCCGGCATGGACGTTGAGCCCGTTCCTCAGGTGGGGATCGCGGCCGAGAGCGGCGAGCCCGTAGTCGGCGAGGGCGAGGCCGAAGGGCAGCGTCGCGTTGTTGAGCGCCTCGCTGGAGGTCAGCGGCACGGCCCCCGGCATGTTGGCCACGCAGTAATGGACGACGCCGTCGACGACGAAGGTCGGCTTCTCATGGGTCGTCGGGTGCGAGGTCTCGAAGCAGCCGCCCTGGTCGATCGCGACATCGACCAGCACCGCGCCGGGCTTCATCCCCGGGAGCATGTCGCGGCTGATCAGCTTCGGCGCCGAAGCGCCGGGAATCAGCACGGCGCCGATCACCGCGTCGGCCGAGAAGGCCTCCTCGCGGATCGCCTCGCGGGTCGAGTAGCGGGTTCGCACCCGCCCGCCGAACATGTCGTCGAACCAGCGCAGACGCGGCAGCGAGCGGTCGAGAACGGTGACCTCGGCGCCGAGCCCGACCGCCATCTGGGCGGCCTGGGTGCCGACGACCCCGCCGCCGATGACCGCGATCTTGCCGGGAGGAACGCCGGGGACGCCGCCGAGCAGCACGCCGCGGCCGCCATTCGGCTTCTGCAGGGCGGTCGCCGCCGCCTGGATCGACAGCCGGCCGGCGACCTCGCTCATCGGCGCGAGAAGCGGCAGGCCGCCGTGCGAGTCGGTCACCGTCTCGTAGGCGATGGCCGTCACGCCGGATTCCATCAGCCCCCGCGCCTGCTCGGGGTCGGCGGCGAGGTGGAGATAGGTGAAGAGAATCTGGTCCGGCCTGAGCTGGACCCATTCGTCCGGCTGCGGCTCCTTGACCTTGACGATCATGTCGGCCGCGGCGAAGACCTCCGCCGCCGTTTCGGCGATCATGGCGCCGGCCGCGACATAGGCATCGTCATCGGCGCGCATCCCGGCGCCGGCACCGGTTTCGACCAGGACCTGGTGGCCATGGGCGACATATTCGACGACGGCCGCCGGGGTGAGCCCGACCCGCGCCTCGCCGACTTTGATTTCCCTGGGAACGCCAATCAGCATGGTCCTGCTCCTCGGAAGGGGGAATCCCCGCGCAAGTATGCCGGATCCAACGCAATGTTTTCGTGATGATTCGTTGCGGAAATGAAGATTTCCGCATCTAATCCGCGATCGATGTCCGTTATGCGGTGGAAACATGCAGATTGACGAATTTGACCGCAGGATCATTGCGGCCTTGGCCCGCGAGGGGCGCGCCACCGCCGTCGAGCTGTCGTCCCAGGTCGGGCTGTCGCCCTCGGCCTGTACGCGCCGGCTCCAGAGCCTCGAGGCGTCGGGCGTCATTGCCGGCTACCGCGCGGTGATCGATCCGGAATCCGTCGGCCTCGGGGTCAAGGCTTTCGTCGAGGTCACGCTCGAACGGCAGAATGACGAGACCTTGCGCGCCTTCGAGACCGCGCTGGCGAAATGCCCCAACGTCCTGTCCTGCCACCTGATGTCGGGGGCCAGCGATTACCTGATCGAGCTGGTCGCGGAGGACCTGTCGGACTTCGCCCTGGTCCATGCCAACGTCCTCAGCCGGCTTCCGGGGGTCTCGCGCATCGAATCGAAATTCGCCCTGCGCCAGGCGGTGGACCGGCCGCTGGTGCCGATCGCCTGAGGGGCCTTGCGCGCGTTGGTCTTGCGTGCTTCGAGGCCCGCTCCGCCCTCGCGCCTCGGCATGGCGAGGAAAGAGGCTTCGCGTTGCCGTGCGAGAGCCGGTCAAAGACACCAACCCCGCCATCCCGAGGTGCTCCGCGAAGCGGAGCCTCGAAGGACGCAGCTTCCGCGTGGTCTTGCGTGCTTCGAGGCCCGCTTCGCCCTCGCGCCTCGGCATGGCGAGGAAAGAGGCTTCGCGTTGCCGTGCGAGAGCCGGTCAAAGACACCAACCCCGCCATCCTGAGGTGCTCCGCGAAGCG
>NZ_JAGRLA010000116.1 GCF_020442045.1 Bauldia sp.
AACACCGCGTCGCCGACCTGCCGCGCTGGCTCGCCTGGTACAACCACCAGCGACCTCATGCTAGCCTCGCCAAACGAACACCAGCTCAGGCCCTCGACGGAACAACCTGATCAGAAACCACACCTAGGCAGCCAGATCGGCCACCACCGCGTCGAGGACGAAGGATCCGGCACGGGTCGCGCGCACGCGCCCGTCCACCGTCCGCTCGACCATGCCATGGGCGACGAGATCGGCAAGCTGCTCGGGATCGAGCTCGCGGCCCGAGATCCGCTGGTAGCGGCCGATGTCGATGCCTTCGGCGAGGCGAAGCCCCATCAGCAGCATCTCGTCGCCTTCCTCCTCGCGGGTCAGCAGCTCGTCGACGATCAGTCCGTCACCATAGCGCTCGACCCGGCCGAGCCAGGCTTCGGGGTTGCGCTCCGCCTCGGTGGCATGCCGCCCGTCCGGCAGCCTGAGCCGGCCGTGCGCGCCGGGGCCGATCCCGGCATATTCGCCATAGCGCCAATAGACCAGGTTGTGCCGGCATTCGGCGCCGGGCCGGGCGTGGTTGGAGATTTCGTAAGCCGGCAAACCATCGGCCGCGGCGACGTCCCGCGTCACCGTGTAGAGGTCGGCCGCGGTGTCCTCGTCCGGCACCTGCAGCTTGCCGGCCTGGTGGAGCCGGGCGAAAGGCGTGTCGTCCTCGATGGTGAGCTGGTAGAGCGACAGGTGATCGGCGGCAAGCTTCAACGCCTCGCCGAGCTCCCGGCTCCAGGCGGCGGGCGTCTGGCCGGGCCGGGCATAGATCAGGTCGAAGGAGATGCGCGGGAAGGTCTTTCGCGCGATCTCGATCGCGGCGCGCGCCTCGGCGACGTCATGGAGGCGGCCGAGAAAGCGCAGGTCCGCGTCGTTCAGCGCCTGGACGCCCAGCGACACCCGGTTGACGCCGGCGAGCCGGTAGCCCTTGAAGCGCTCCGCCTCGACGCTCGACGGATTGGCCTCCAGCGTCACTTCGGTCTTGGCCGCCACCGTCCAGTTCAGCGCCACCGCGTCGAGGATGGCGCCGACCGTCGCCGGCTCCATCAGCGACGGCGTGCCGCCGCCGAGGAAGATGCTCGACACCGTCCGTCCCGGCATCCGGTCGGCGGTCGCGGCGATCTCGCGGGCGAAGGCGCGGGCGAAGCGCGCCTGGTCGGGCGGATCGTGCCGGACATGCGAGTTGAAGTCGCAATAGGGGCACTTGGCGGCGCAGAAGGGCCAATGGATATAGACGCCGAAGCCGGGATCGCCGCCGCTCATCGGACCAGCATCTCCTCCGCGAAACGGGCAAAGGCGCGGGCGCGGTGCGAGAATCCCGCCTTGGTCTCCGGCGGCAGCTCGCCGAAGGTCTCCTCATGGCCGTCCGGCACGAACATCGGATCATAGCCGAAGCCGTTCTCGCCGCGCGGCGGATAGACGAGATGGCCGGTTACTTCGCCGGCAAAGTTTCTCGTCGCTCCGTCCGGGAATGCCAGGCAGAGAACCGCGACGAAGGCTGCCCGGCGGTGTTCCGGTCGGCTGGCGCCGAGGGCGTCGAGACGGTCGGCGACCTTCTTCATCGCCATGGCGAAATCCTTGCCGGGTCCGGCCCAGCGGGCCGAATAGATGCCGGGCGCGCCGCCGAGCGCCTCGACGACCAGCCCCGAATCGTCGGCGAGGGCCGGCAGGTTTGCCGCCTTTGCGACGGCAAGCGCCTTGATTTCCGCGTTTTCCGCGAAGGTCGTGCCGGTTTCCTCCGGCTCCGGGATGCCGAGCTCGCCGGCCGAGACGACGGACAGGCCGAAGGGCGCGACCATCTCGCCGATCTCGACCAGCTTGTGGGCATTGTGGCTCGCCACCACCAGTCTGTCGCCGCGCTTGAAGGCCGGGGCCATGTCGCGTCCGTCAGGAAATGGCGAGTTTCTGCAGCTCGACGAGCTGGGCGATGCCGGCGCGGGCGAGGCCCATCAGCTCGCCGAACTCGGCCTCGCTGAACGGGGCACCCTCGGCGGTCCCCTGGATCTCGACGATTCCGCCGGAGCCGGTCATCACGAAATTGGCGTCGGTCTCGGCGGCGCTGTCCTCGACATAGTCGAGGTCGAGCACCGGGGTCTCCTTGTAGATTCCGGCCGAAATCGCGGCGACATGGTCGACGAGCGGCGACTTCTGGAGGACCTGCCGCGCCAGCATCCATTCGATACAGTCGCGCAGCGCCACCCAGCCGCCGGTGATCGCCGCGGTGCGGGTGCCGCCATCGGCCTGGATGACGTCGCAATCGACGACGATCTGGCGCTCGCCGAGCGCCTTGAGGTCGACCACGGCGCGAAGCGACCGGCCGATCAGCCGCTGGATCTCCTGGGTGCGGCCCGATTGCTTGCCGGCGGCCGATTCGCGGCGCATCCGCTCGCTGGTGGCGCGCGGCAGCATGCCGTATTCGGCGGTCACCCAGCCCCGGCCGTTGCCGCGCAGCCAGGGCGGCACGCCGGAATCGAGGCTGGCGGTGCACAGCACGTGGGTGTCGCCGAATCGCACCAGGCACGAGCCCTCGGCATGTTTCGAGACGCCGCGCTCCAGGCGCACCGGGCGCATGTCGGCCGGAGCGCGTTTCGAAGGCCTGAGGCCGGTTTCGACAGCATTTTCCATATCGCTTCTTAGCCGCCAGGTCGCACCAAGGCAAAGCCCGCTTGAAACCTTGGTGAAAACCGACACTTAATAGCCATGGACACGGGACGTAAGCGATGACCAGTCAGCCACCGTCGGGCTTCCAGATCGGCGCCGGTGCCGGCGATTCGCAGGGCTCCGCCCTGCAGGGCCTCGACCGGCGTTCGCGCGACATCTTCCGCAGCATCGTCGAATCCTACCTCGATACCGGCGAGCCGGTCGGATCGCGCAATATCAGCCGCCTCCTGCCGATGTCGCTGTCGCCGGCCTCGGTGCGCAACGTCATGGCCGACCTCGAGCAGCTCGGCCTGATCTACGCGCCGCATACCTCGGCCGGACGGCTGCCGACCGAATACGGCCTCCGCTTCTTCGTCGATGCCCTGCTCGAGATCGGCGACCTGTCGGTCGACGAGCGCCGCAGCATCGAGGCCCAGATGCGCGCCAACGAGCCGGGCCGGACCATGGAGAGCCTGCTCAACGAGGCGAGCCAGGCGCTGTCGGGCCTGTCGCGGGGCGCCGGGGTGGTGCTTTCCGGCAAGACCGACATCAGGCTGAAGCATGTCGAATTCGTCCGCATCGAGCCGGCCCGGGCACTGGTCGTGCTGGTCGGCGAGGACGGCTCGGTCGAGAACCGGCTGATCGACCTCGATCCCGACACCACACCCTCGGCGCTGATCGAGGCCGGCAACTACCTCAATACCCGGCTGCGCGGCCGCACCCTTTCCGAGGCCAAGACCGAGCTCGAGCGGCGCGCGGCGGAAGCCAGGGCCGAGCTCGACGAGCTGACCGGCAAGCTGGTCGATGCCGGGCTCGCGACCTGGGGCGAGGTCGGCTCCGGCCACCCCTCGACGCTGATCGTGCGCGGCCGCGCCAACCTGATCGAGGACGTCAGCGCGGCCGAGGACCTCGAACGCATCCGCCACCTCTTCGACGACCTCGAGACCCAGCGCGAGCTGATCCGCCTGCTCGGCCTCGCCGAGGCCGGCGACGGCGTCCGTATCTTCATCGGCTCGGAGAACCAGCTCTTCTCGCTGTCGGGATCGTCGCTGGTGGTCTCGCCCTATCGCGACACCGAGCAGCGCGTCGTCGGCGTGCTCGGCGTCATCGGCCCGACCCGGCTGAACTATGCCCGCATCGTGCCGATGGTCGACTATACCGCCCAGCTCGTCAGCCGCCTCCTGCGCTGACCGTCGCTGCTGCCCGGCAACCCAGGGCCGGCTACGCACCCAGCCCTCCCCTTGTGGGAGGGCCTCAACCGGCAGCTCGGCCAGTCTATGCGGCAGCGGTTGACGCCGACCGGGGGTGCTCCGCGGAGCGGACGGGCCTCGAAGGACGCAACGCCCCCGGGTCACATCTCAGGCGCCGAGGTAGGTCAGCCAGATCGCCTTGTCGCCAAGGATGTCGAGCCGCTGGCGATGGGCGGCGATCTCCGCCCCGGTCACCCGGAAGAGGCGCGGCTCGGGCCGCGGCGCCGCGGCGGCCGCGCCGGCATGGGCCTGCCGCGCCGCCCCGGCCCGCTCGTCGGCGAGGATCAGGCTCGCCTGGCGGCCGCCGATCAGCTCGACATAGACCTCGGC
>NZ_JAGRLA010000117.1 GCF_020442045.1 Bauldia sp.
GGGGAGCCGATGGGGCAAGCATCGCCGCGCCCTCCGCTTCTTGTCTGACCTGCCCGGCATGTAGCTGATTCGAAAGACAGTTCTGTGACGGATCGCTGACCGCTGCGCGACGATATTGACGACCCGGTCGCCGTCACGCCTGGTCGGCGTCTTGCATCGACTCCGCCACACACACCCCCGGGCGGGAACGCGGTGCCGCCGCGCTCAGACCAGGAGCGGCATCATCAGCGTCGCGAGGCTGAGGACGAGGAAGAAGCCCGCGACGTCGGTGATCGTCGTCAGCAGCGGTCCCGAGGCGACCGCCGGGTCCTGGTTGAGCTTCTTGAGAAGCAGCGGCACGACGCCGCCGATCGATACCGCGATCACCGTATTGATGGCGAGCGCCAGCCCGATGACGATGCCGAGGAAGGCATTCCCCTTCCACAGCCACGCGACCACCGCGATCAGGATGCCGAGCACGACGCCGTTGATGACGCCGACCGAAACCTCCTTCGCCCAGACCCGGAAGACGTCGACCGGCTTGGCCAGGCCGAGCGCCAGTTCGCGCAGCGACACCGCCACCGACTGGTTGCCCGAACAGCCGCTCATGTCGGAGACCATCGGCAGGAAGATGGCGATGGCGATCACCGCCGCCAGCGTCTGCTCGTAGAAGGAGATGACGCTCGCCGCGATGACGTTGAGGACGATGTTGGCGCTGAGCCAGGCCAGGCGCCGGCGCGACCTGAGAAGCAGCGGCATCGAGCGGAGCTCGTCGCCGAAGACGCCCTGCCGCTTCAGGCTCTCGCTTTCCGACCTTTCCAGCAACGCATCCGCGACGGCCGAGCGCGAGACGGTACCGACCAGCCTTCCCTCGGCATCGACCACCGGCAGGCCGAGAAACTCGTGCTCGTCGAGCAGGTCCTGGATCTCCTCGAGCTTCGTCTCGGTCGTCACCGAGAGCGGCTCCGCCATGATCTCGGGTAACGCCGTCGACCGGCGGGCGGTCAGGAGGTTGCGCAGCGACACCACGCCGATCAGCCGCCCGTCCTCGTCGACGATATAGGGGTGCTGGCCCCGGTAGCGCTCGAAGTCCTCCTCCTCGCTGGTCAGCCGATGGATGACCGCGCCGACCGTGTCGGTGCTCGGAAACGAGAAGGTCTCGCCGATCATCAGGCCGCCGGCGGTGTCGTCGGCATATTCGACCAGCCGCATGACCTCGGCGGCTTCCTCCGGCTCCATCTCGGCGAGGATCGCCTCGGCGTCCTGCTGCTCGAGCTCGCCGACGACGTCGGCCTGGATGTCGGAATCGAGTTCCTCGATGATCTCGGCCGCGTCGCCGGCATCGAGATGCCCGACGAGGTCGACCGCCTGCTCGTTCGGAGCTTCGGTGATCAGTTCCGCCGCGAGATCCGGCGGCAACGCGGTCAGGACATTCGTCCGCTCGTCCGGCTCGAGCTGCAGCAACGCGCGCAGGCCGTCGCTGAGGCTCAGCTCCTCGAAGATCGCGACGAGACGGTCCGGCGCGCCGGCCTCCAGCGCTTCGCGCAGGGAGATCCACGGCTCGTCCGGGTCGAACAGCACCGGGCCGGATTCACCCTCCATGACATCGATCGCGTCTGGTTCGCTCATGGCTCGCCTCCTGCCACGGTTAGGCTGCCGACCGAGCTTACGGCCGATCCGTTATCCTCTGGTTATGTGCATCCCGATTTGCCGCCGTCGAGGGCGCGCATGCCGGATTCCACCGGACGACCGCGGAAATGTGCCCTAGAGAAGCGTCGGGATCACCGAAACGACGAGCAGCACGGCCATCGTCACGTTGAAGATGCGCCGCCGCCGGGTATCGGAAAGGAAGCGGGCGATCGCCGTTCCGAACAGGCACCAGACGACACCATTCGGCAGGCAGACGAGCCCGAACATCGCCGCCATCACGGCGATCTCGGCGATCGGATCGCCGCCCGGCGTGGTGAACAGCGTCGCCGCGCCGAGCACCAGCGCCCATGCCTTGGGATTCACCCACTGGAACGCCATCGCCTCGAAGAAGTTCAGCGGCCGCGATCGCGCCGTCGTCACATCGGGCTTCCCGGCCTGCGAAATCCGCCAGGCGAGGAACAACAGATACGCGAAGGCGATATACTTCAGGACCTCCTGCAGCAACGGGTAGGCATCGAAGACACGCCCGAGGCCGAGCCCGGCCGTGATGATCATCAGCGGAAAGCCGAGCGCGATGCCGAGGATATGCGGCACGGTCCGCGCCAGCCCCCAGTTCGCGCCGGAGACGAGCATCATCAGGTTGTTCGGACCCGGCGTCGCGGAGAAAGCGACGACGAAACCGAGCAGGGGCAGAAGGGTCTCGGCATTCATGACATCGGCATTATAGGTCAATAATATTGACCTTTTCAAATGCCATTCGGAGAGACGCGCCTACGGCACGGACCGCAAATCCGCGCCCCACATCTTGAGCCGGCGCCGCGAAAAGAGTAGTTCCCTCTGAAACGAGGGGCCAAACTTGCATCTTCCGATCCTGGATCACGAGGCCGGTGGCCGCGTGGTCCGTTGTCAGAACCGCTTCGGTCGACCGGCTCGACGTACCGCCGTGGCCGGCCGGCCATCGCCCCTCACCTCTCTCCGCAGGTCGCGTCTCGACGCGAGCTGCCGCAGTTTGGCGGCGTAGGGCCGTCAGGACTTTCCGCATCGAGACATCCCAGGGAGAAAAGACAAGCCATGAAACTGCTCCGCTTTGGTCCCAGCGGCCGCGAGAAGCCAGGCATCCTCGACAAGGATGGCGTCATCCGCGACCTGTCGGGCATCGTTGACGACTTCACGCCCGCGACGCTGGCCGCCGGCGCCATCGCCAAGGTGAGGAAGGCGAAGCTCGACAGCCTGCCCAAGGTCTCGCCGCGCACCCGCATCGGCCCCTGCGTCGGCGGCGTCCGCAATTTCATCGCGATCGGCCTGAACTACATCGACCACGCCAAGGAGACCAACTCGCCGATCCCGAAGGAGCCGATCGTCTTCAACAAGGCACCGAGCTGCATCGTCGGCCCGAACGACGCCGTCGTCCTGCCGAAGGGCTCCAAGAAGACCGACTGGGAAGTCGAGCTCGCCGTGATCATCGGCAAGGGCGGCAGCTATATCGACGAGAAGAAGGCGATGTCGCATGTCGCCGGCTACGCCGTCTGCCACGACGTGTCGGAGCGCGAATACCAGATCGAGCGCGGCGGCCAGTGGACCAAGGGCAAGGGCTGCCCGACCTTCGGCCCGCTCGGGCCGTGGCTCGTCACCCGCGACGAGATCAAGGACGTCCAGAACCTCGACATGTTCCTCGACGTCAACGGCAGGCGCATGCAGACCGGCAGCACCTCGACGATGATCTTCGGGGTCGCCCATCTCGTCAGCTACCTCAGCCGGTTCATGCTGCTCGAGGCCGGCGACGTCATCACCACCGGCACCCCGCCCGGCGTCGGCATGGGCCTGAAGCCGAAGCCGCGCTTCCTCAAGGGCGGCGAAACCGTCCATCTCGGCATCGAGGGGCTCGGCGAGCAGACCCAGAAAGTGGTCAAGCACAAGAAGTAGCAGGGCGGACGATCCGCTCGGCAACAGGGTGGCGCCGGTCTCCGGCGCCACCTTTCGGAGGGCCGGAGACCCAGTCCCCGCCGCCGGCGCGCCGGATCCGATCAGTTGAGCGGCGTGGTCGGCGTCTGCGCCCGCTTCGACCGCGCCCGTTCGATCCCCAGCCGGCGCTCGCGGAAGATGACGAAGAGGCCGGCACCGATGACGATCGCGGTGCCCAGCAGCATCCGCTGGCTGGGCCAGGTGTTGAACACCACCAGGCTGACCGTCAGCGCCCAGATCATCGATGTATAGTCGAACGGCGCGATCATCGACGCGCCGCCATAGCGGAAGCTCTGGGTCATCAGCACCTGCCCCATGCCGCCGAAGATGCCCGCCGCGACCAGCGACAGGAAGCCGGTGAGGTCCGGCATCACCCACCCGAACGGCAGGGTGACCAGCGCGAAGAGCGATGTGAAGAGCGAAAAATAGACGACAATGGTCGCGGCACTTTCGGTCCGCACCATCACCCGCACCTGGGTCGAGGTGGCCGCCCCGAGGAAGGCACCGCTGACGGCGACAATCGCGCCGAGCCCGCTGCGCTCCGTGGCGCCGCCCTCGACGTCCGGCCCGACATAGTCGGAAAGGATCACCAGCACGCCGATCAACCCGACGATCACCGCCGACCACCGGTAGATGCGCACCTTCTCGCCGAGGAAGACCACCGCCAGCACCACCGTCATCAGCGGGGCCGCGTAGCCGATTGCGGTGGCATCGGCGATCGGCAGCAGCGACAGGGCCGTGAAGCCGAGGAACATGGTCGATGCGCCGCTGACCGAGCGCAGGAAATGCCGGCCGATCCGCTGGGTGTGGAAGACGGAGGGAAACTGCCCGCGCCACATCACCCAGGCAAGCACCGGGATCAGCGCGAAGAAGCTGCGGAAACAGACGAGTTCGCCGATCGGATAACGCGCGCTGTCCAGCTTGATCAGCGTGGCCATCGCCGTGAAGGACAGTGTTGAAGCGACCTTGAGCGCTATCCCGACGAGCGGGCGCGCATGTTCTGGTGGGTCCATCGGATTTGGCGCGAGCGGAGCACAGACCGGCGGGAGTCGCAAGCCCGATCGATATCGGCCGTGCAACCAAAAGACCGCCGGCCCCGCGACGGCGGCGTGATGGCCTGACGCGCGCGCCGCCGTCAGGCCATCATGCGCTGCGTGCTAGGCCTGGGCGTCCTGGATCGCGGCCCATACCCGCTCCGGCGTCGCCGGCATGTCGATATGGGTGATGCCGCAGCCACGGTTGAGCGCGTCGACGACCGCGTTCATGACCGCCGGACAGGAGCCGATCGAGCCCGCCTCGCCGGCTCCCTTGATGCCGAAGGCGTTGGTCTTCGACGGCACGTTCCGCGTCTCGAAGTTGAAGCTCGGCACGCCGTCGGCCCTCGGCATCGCATAGTCGAGGAAGGATGCGGAGAGAAGCTGGCCGTCGGCATCGTAGACGGTATGCTCGTAGAGCGCCTGGCCAATCCCCTGGACGATGCCGCCATGGACCTGACCCTCCAGCAGCATCGGGTTCACCGTCGCGCCGAAATCGTCGACGATCCAGTAGCCGACGATCTCGGTCGTACCGGTCTCGGGGTCGATCTCGACCTCGGCGATGTGGCTGCCGTTCGGATAGGTCGGCTCGGGTTGCTCGAAATCGTCGTCGAAGGCGGTGAGCGCCTGCGGGTCCTTGGCCGACCTGGCGACGTCGGCAAGCGTCACGCCGCGGTTGGTGCCGGCGACCCGGACCATTCCCTCGGCGAGCTCGAGATCCTCGACCGACGCCTCGAGCTGGTCCGAGGCCAGCCGCTTGACCTGCTCGGCGAGCTTGACCGCTGCATTATGCACCGACACCGCCCCGAGCGGGATCGAGCGCGACCCGCCGGTCCCCTCGCCATTCGGCACCTGGTCGGTATCGCCCTGGACCACCTTGACCTTGTCATAGTCGATGCCGAGCTGGCCGACGATGAACTGCGAATAGGCGGTGGCGTGCCCCTGGCCATTGGTCTGGGTGCCGATCAGCAGGGTCACCGTGCCGTCTTCCTCGAGCCGCACCGTGGCCTCCTCGGTGCCGGGGAAGGCGCAGGCCTCGACATAGGTGGCCATACCGAAGCCACGGAGCTTGCCGGCCGCCTTCGAAGCGGCGGCGCGGTCCTCGAAGCCCTTCCAGTCGGAGGTATCCAGCGCCTGTTCGAGATGGCCGTCGAATTCGCCGCTGTCATAGATCCGCCCGCCCTGCGTCTCGTAGGGGAAGGCCTCCGGCTTGATGAAGTTCCGCCGCCGGATCTCGACCGGGCCGAGGCCGGTATCGCGGCCGCACTGATCGACCAGCCGCTCCACGAGATAGGCGGCTTCCGGCCTGCCGGCGCCGCGATAGGCGTCGACGGTCGCGGTATTGGTGTAGATGCCGCGGCACAGCGCGTAGAGATGCGGGATGTCATAGACACCGGTCAGCATCGTCAGCTCGCCCTCGGGGATGAACGGTCCGAACTGGGAGAGGTAGGCGCCCATGCCGGCCAGCAGATCGACCCGCATGGCGAGGAATTTGCCGTTCTCGTCCATCGCCATCTCGGCGACCGCGAAATTGTCGCGGCCGTGGCTGTCGACCAGGAAATGCTCGCTGCGCTCGCTGATCCACTTCACCGGCTTGCCGGCCCGCTTCGCGGCGATCGTCGCCAGCGGGTATTCCTGGTAGACGAATGTCTTGGTGCCGAAGCCGCCGCCGACATCCGGGGTGATCACCCGGATCTTGCTGGCCGGAATGCCGAGGATATCCTTGGCGATACGGTCGCGCATGCCATGGCCGCCCTGGGTGCCCATGGTCAGCGTATAGCGATCCGCCTCGGCGTCGTATTCGGCGACGATGCCACGCGTCTCCATGTAGTTGGCGACCAGGCGGTTGTTGACGATCTCGATCCGGGAGACCCGGGCGGCGCGCAGCATGGCGGCGTCGGTCGCACCCTTGGCGCCGCGCGAGCAGGCGAAGGCGACATTGGTGCCGTGCTCCGGCCAGACCAGCGGCGCGTCGTCGGCGAGCGCCCCGCGCAAATCCGCGATGGCCGGCAGCGGATCATAGTCGATCTCGATCGTTTCCGAGGCCATCTTCGCCTGTTCCAGCGTGTCGGCGACGATGAAGGCGATCGGATCTCCGACCTGCCGGACCATGTCGCCGCACAGCAGCGGATGCTCGGGAATCCACGGATGGGTCCCGTCGACCTGGCGAATCTTGCCTTTGCAGGGCAGCCCCTTCACGCCGGCGAGATCCTCATGGGTCATCACCAGCCGCACCCCGGCCGTCTCGCGGGCAGCGGAAAGATCGCCGACCTTGATCCGCGCGTGGGCCATCGACGAGCGCAGCACATAGGCGTGGAGCATGCCTTCCGGCGCATAATCGTCGGTGAAATGACCGGCTCCGGTCACCAGCGCCTTGTCCTCGGTGCGCTTGGCGCGGGCACCCATGCCGTATTTGGGCGGGGCAACGTTGTTCATGTGGGGCTCGGCCCTTGGGCCGCCTCTTTTCTTTCAGTTGAGCGGAATCTGCCGTCGGGAACGCGTGACGACCGAACCGGTATCCGACCAGATCGCGACGTGAAAGGCAACCACGGTGATCGCGTCGCGTTGTCCGATTATTCGCGACAAACCACAGGTTTTGATAGGGTGCCGCCGGGTATTCACCCGGACATTCCGAAAAGGCAATTCCAGAGATGATCACCGATCCGCCGCTGCTCACCCTTCGCCGCAATTTTCCCCGTCCGACAAAGGAACAGGTCGCCGCCTTCACCGGCGTGCAGACCGGCCACGCCGTCGATGCCATGCAGGGCAGCGGCGCGCTGGATGGGCGAATCAAGTCGATCGGCGGCGTGAATCCCTTCTGCGGCGTCGCCGTCCCGGCCGCCGACGGCCCGGCCGACAACCTCGCCACCTTCGGCGCCCTCGCCGTCTCCCAGCCGGGCGATGTCATCGTCTCGGCGACCGGCGGCTTTACCGGTGTCGCGGTGATCGGCGACCTGCTGCTCGGCATGATGAAGAACAGCGGCTGCGCGGCCTTCGTCACCGATGGCTTCGTCCGCGACGTGGTCGGCATCCGTGGCGTCGGGCTGCCCTGCTACGCCGCCGGCGTCACGCCCAATTCGCCGGCCCGCAACGGTCCGGGAACCGTCGGCCTGCCGGTGATGGTCGGCGGAACCATGGTCGGCCCCGGCGACATCGTCCTCGGCGACGAGGACGGCGTGGTCATCGTGCCTTTCGGACGGATCGACGAGATCATCGAGCGCCTCGCCAAGGTCAAGGCCGCCGAGGCCGATCTCGAGGCGAAGGTGAAGGCCGGGCTCAAGATGCCCGATTTCATCCAGAGCCGGATCGACGCCGGCCTGTTCAACGAGATCGACTGAGCCGCCAGATGCGCATCGCGATGATCGGCGCCGGCGCCATGGGGGCGATGTTCGGCGCACGCTTTGCCCGGACCGGCGCCGAGGTCGTGCTCTATGACATCGACGCCGATCATATCGCCGCGATCTCGGCGAACGGCCTCGTTGTCACCGATCCCGACGGAGAGGCCATCTCCCGGCTCGCCGCCACCACCTCGCCCGTCGAGGTCGGCCCGGTCGATTGCGCGGTGATCATGGTCGATGCCAACGCGACCGAGGCCGTTGCCGTGGCGATCGCCCCGGTGCTTGCGCCGGATGCCTTCATCCTCACGCTGCAGAACGGCATCGGCAACATCGAGAAGCTGGTCGCCGCCTTCGGCAAGGAGCGGGTCGTCGCCGGCTGCACCTATAACAGCGCCGCCAGGCAGGAGCCCGGCAAGGTGCTCCATTCCAACATTGGCGAGACGACCATCGGGGAGCTCGACGGAAGCCGCACGGACCGCGTCGCGGCGATCGCCGGTCTCTTCCGCGAATGCGGCCTGCCGATCGAGGTCAGCGACAATGTCATCGGCCACATCTGGATGAAGTTCGTCCTCAATGCCGCGATCAATCCGGTCTGCGCGGTGACGCGCCTCCGGCCGGGCGAGATCATCCGTGTCGATCCCGCCCGGCGCTTGCTCGAAGGGCTGCTCGACGAGATCCTCGCGGTGGTCGATGCGAAGGGCATCCAGCTGCCCTCGCCCGACGCCCGCGCCGAGATCCTCGATCACGCCTGGGAGCGCTACAACCGGCCGTCCATGCTCCAGCATGTCGAGGGCGGACGCCGCACCGAGATCGGCGCGCTGAACGGGGCGCTGCTCGGCGAGGCGGCGGCTGTCGGGATCGCCTGCCCGAAAAACGAAGCAGTGGTGCTGACCATCAGGGCCCTGGAAGCCCGCGCCGTACTTCGCGCCGAGACCCCCGAGTTGGACGAAGCGGCGCTCGAAGCCGAGGCACGCGCGACCCCGCGCCCGGCCTGAAGACTGGACGCCAACCGGACACGCACCGCCTGGCCTTCAGGCAGGTCAGAGCCCCTGAACGATCACAACGCTGCCGGTCGAACAGCTCTGGCGCAGTTGTTTCAACGGCGCGTATTCGTCGCTGTCAAACAGCCTACGAGCCGTGTCCATGTCGGGAAATTCAAACAGGACGATTCTGGTCGGCTCCCACGTTCCTTCGAGAACTTCGTGAGGGCCGCCCCGGGCCAGATATCTGCCACCGAAGGACCCAACGAGTGGCTTCACCTGCTCCATGAACTTGCCATAGGGGCCCGGGTCATGGATGTCGACGTCATAGATCAGGTATGCGCTCACAAGTTCCTCCAGGACGAAACATAACGAACGATATTTCGGGTGGGTCGTCGGCCAGGGTTCTGACCCTGGCTCAGCGCCACGGCTCCCTGAGCAACAGCTCCGGTCCGAGGCCGGCTATCGACTTGGCGCCGCAGAAGGCCATCACCCGGTCGATCTCGCTGCGGTAAATGTCCAGCACCCGGGCAACGCCTTCCTCGCCCGCCACCGCGAGTGCGAAGAGCTGCGGCCGCCCGATCAGGCAGGCCGAGGCCCCGAGGGTCAGGGCGCGAACGGCGTCGACGCCGCGCCGTATGCCGCCGTCGACGAGCACCGGGATCTTCCCCCCGATCGCCGAGACGACGCCGGGCAGCGCCTCGATGCTCGACGCCGCGCCGTCGAGCTGGCGTCCGCCATGGTTGGAGACGATGACGCCGTCGACGCCGTGATCGGGCGCGCGCCGGCCCTCGTCGGGGTGCATCACCCCCTTGAGGATCAGCGGCCCCTTCCAGACCTTGCGGAGGTCGTCGACATCCTTCCAGGTCATGCCGGGATCGAGCATGTCGATCATCCGCATGGTCTCGAGGTCGATCTTCTCGCCTTCCCGGACGTAGTTGCCGAAGCCGATCTTCGACAGCTCCTGCCGCATCCGCCACAGCCAGCCGGGCTTGAC
Source organism: Bauldia sp. (assembly GCF_020442045.1). Lineage (GTDB taxonomy): Bacteria > Pseudomonadota > Alphaproteobacteria > Rhizobiales > Kaistiaceae > Bauldia. The sequence goes on from NZ_JAGRLA010000117.1 coordinate 9,941, forward strand.
CGCCATGCCGCCGATCTCCACCGGCCCCATGCGCGGCGGAAAGACGAAGCCGTTCTTGATGTCGCGCTCGCGGTTGCCGCCGAGCTGGTTGTCGATGGTCAGCACCAGCCCGTCATAGCCGGCCGCCGCCGCCCGTTCGGCCAGTTCACGGGTGAACCCGCGATCCTTGTAGATGAAGACCTGCATGAAACGCGGCGAAGCGCCGGTGACGGCAAGGTCCTCGATGGTGCAGACCGAGCCGTGGCTGAGGACGAAGCCGGTACCGGCCGCCGCCGCCGCTCGCGCCGCGCACTGCTCGCCCTGCGGCCAGAAGAGGCCGGAGAGGCCGGTCGGTCCGATCATCAGGGGCATCGAGAATGTGTGGCCGAACAGCGTCACCGAGAGGTCGCGCGTCGCCGCGCCGTCGAGCGGCCGCGGCAGGAGCTGGATATCGTCGAAGGCGGATTCGTTCCGCCTGAGCGTCCACTCGTCCTCGGCCGCCCCGTCGGCGAGGTCGAAGACCGCGGTCGGCAGAATTTGCCGCGCCTTCGCGCGCATCTGCGCGACGCTGTTGATGCGCCGCAGGCTCTCCGGCGTCATGATCTCGTTCCCCCCCTGTCCCCGGCTGGCCGGTTATGCGCCCCGCAGCAGCCGGGCGGCGGCGATCAGTCCGGCGGTCGAGGAATCCTTGCCCTCGGTCGACTCCTTGCCCTCGACCATAGGCAGCAGCGTCTTGGCAAGCGCCTTGCCGAGTTCGACGCCCCACTGGTCGAAGGAGTTGATCCCCCAGATCACGCCCTGGACGAAGATCTTGTGCTCGTAGAGGGCGATGATCATGCCGAGCGTCTCCGGGTCGAGCCGCTTGTAGAGAAGCGTGTTGGTCGGCCGGTTGCCGGGGAAGACCTTGTGCGGCGCCAGCCGCTCGACATCTGCCGCCGCCATGCCTTCGCCCTTCATCTCCTCGCGCGCCTCGGCGATGGTCCGGCCGCGCATCAGCGCCTCGGTCTGGGCGAAGCAGTTCGAGAGCAGCAGGGCGTGGTGCGTGTAGTCTTCATGCGAATCGGAATAGGCGCCGACCATGAAGTCGCACGGGATGATGTCCGTGCCCTGGTGGATAAGCTGGTAGAAGGCATGCTGACCGTTGGTGCCGGGCTCGCCGAAGACCAGCGGCCCGGTATGCCCCATCACCGTCGCGCCGCCGATCACCTTCACCCGCTTGCCGTTCGACTCCATGTCGAGCTGCTGGAAATAGGCCGGCAACCGCTCCAGCCGCTGCTCATAGGGCAGGATGCCGAGCGCCGGAAAGCCCAGGATATTGCGGTTCCAGACGCCGATCAGCGCCAGGATCGCCGGCAGGTTGCGGGCCAGCGGCTCGGTGCGGAAGTGATCGTCGATCGCCCGGCCGCCGGCGAGAAAGCTGCTGAAGCCGGACGGCCCGATGGCGATCATCAGCGACAGGCCGATCGCCGACCAGATCGAATAGCGTCCGCCGACCCAGTCCCAGAATTCGAACATCCGGTCCTCGCCGATACCGAAGGCCTTGACCTTTTCGGTGGCGGTCGACATCGCCGCGAAATGGGCGCCGACATGCTCCTCCCCGACCCGTTCCACGATCCACGCCCGCGCCGTCGCGGCATTGGTCATGGTCTCGACCGTGGTGAAGGTCTTCGAGGCGACGAGGAAGAGCGTGCGGTCGGGATCGAGCCCGGCCAGCACGTCGCGGATATCGGCCCCGTCGACGTTGGAGACGAAGTGGGTTCGGGGGCCGTCGTGATAGGGCGACAGCGCCCGGGTCGCCATCTCCGGTCCGAGATCGGACCCGCCGATGCCGATATTGACCACGTCGGTGAACTGGCCACCGGCGCCGCGGATCGAGCCCGAGCGGACGCCGTCGGCGAAGGCGGCCATGCGGTTGAGCACGGCATGCACTTCGGGGACGACATTGACCCCTTCCGACCGGTAGACCTCGTCGGGAAGCGACCGCAGGGCCACGTGGAGGACCGACCGGTTTTCGGTTCGGTTGATCGCCTCGCCCGCGAACATCGCCGTCCGGTGCTTCTCGACCTCGGCGGCCTCGCCGAGCGCGAAAAGCAGCGGCATCGTCGCATCGTCGATCTGGTTCTTCGAATAGTCGAGGAGCAGGTCGCGGAAGGAGACCGAGAACTTGTCGAAACGCTCCGGGTCGGCCGCGAACTTGTCCCTCATCGGGGTCTTGGCGACGACCGAACGATGCGCGTCGAGCGCTGCGAACGCCTGAATCATTGCGGAATTCACGGAAGTCCCTCCCCGGCACGGCTGATGACTGCTGACCAGAAGGACCTACCACATGGCGCGGCGGATCGCATCATCGATGCGGCCCGGACGCAACTCAGGCGAGCCAGTTTCCCAGCCGCTCCACCGCCTCGCACATGTCGGCCTCGGTGCCGGCGAAGGAGAGGCGCATCCAGGCATGGCCCCGCTCGGTGTCGAAATCGGGACCCGGCGTCGCCGCGACCCCGGCATCGGTGAGCATCCGCCGGGTGAAATCGACGGAATCGTTGGAGAAGCCCCGGACCGACACATAGACATAGAAGGCGCCGTCAACCGGATAGAAGTCGCCGAAGCCGATCGCCGGCAGCCGGTCGAGGAGCAGGTTGCGGCTCGCCGCATAGCCCGCCTTGACCGTTTCCAGCTCCTCCGTCGCGTCGAAGGCGGCGATCGCGGCGCGCTGCGAGATATCCGGCGCGGAGATGTAGAGATTCTGCGCGATGCGCTCGATCGGCCGGACCAGCTCCTCGGGCAGCACCATCCAGCCGATCCGCCATCCCGTCATGCAATAATATTTCGAGAAGGAATTGATGACGATCGCATGCGGCGAGTATTTCAGCGCCGTCTCGGCCCTGCCCTGGTAGACCAGCCCGTGATAGATCTCGTCGGAGATGAAGCGGATGCCGAGGTCTTCCGCGGTCTCGATCAGCGCCCCGAGCGCCTCCGGCTGCATCACCGTGCCGGTCGGATTGGCGGGGCTCGCGATCAGCAGCCCCTTGAGCGGGCTTTCCCCATGCGCCGCGATCAGCATCTCCGGCGTCACCACATAGCCGCTCTCGGCGCTGGTCCCGATATTGGCGACCTCCAGCCCCAGCGCACCGAGCAGGTTGCGATAGGCGGGATAGCCCGGCATGGCAAGCCCGATGCGGTCGCCGACATCGAAGGCCGCCAGGAAGGCAAGGTTGAAGCCGGCGGAGGAGCCGGTGGTCACCGCGATCCGCGTATGGGGCACGTCGATGCCGTAGCTGTCGCCGTAGTGCCGGGCGATCCGTTCGCGCAGCCGCCTGGCGCCGAGCGCCTCCGTGTAGCCGAACCGCCCGTCCTCCAGCGCCCGCCGCGCCGCCTCGAGGACCGGCCGTGGCGCCGGTGCGCCGGGCTGCCCGACCTCCATATGCACGACGCGATGCCCCGCCGCCTCGCGATCGACCGCCGCCTGCAGCACTTCCATCGCCAGGAATGGCTCGACTGCGCTCCGGCGCGAAGGCTGGAATTTCGGCGCGCTCAACGCTATCTCCCTACCCGCGAAGGGTCTTTCTGTCGCCCCAATTTCCGGCCATTCGGGGCTGAGACGCCTGCCCGGCGCCCCGCCTTCGCCCGAACGTCAACGGAACGGACCAGAGACGGCTCATGCCCTGTCCCAGCGTGCCTAGCAGCACCACCACCGCTTGGAAAGGCCGTCATCGCGCCGGCCGGGCGGTGGCGCGCGGTCTGATCGCCGCCGGGATTGTCGCCTCGCTGGCCCTGGCGCCCGGGATGGCGCAGGCCGCCGGCGTCAATATCGTCCGTGACGCCGAGACCGAGGCGCTGCTCCAGGATTACGCCGCGCCGATCTTCAAGGCCGCCGGGCTCCAGGGCGGCGACATCCAGATCTTCCTGGTCCCCGACGACCGCTTCAACGCGTTTGTCGCCGACCCGTCCCGGGTCTTCGTCAACACCGGGACGATCATGACCACCGAGACGCCGAACGAGGTCATCGGCGTGCTTGCCCATGAGGCCGCCCATCTCAACCATGGCGATCTGGCGGGCATGCGCGCGACGATCGCCAATTCGACCACCGCCGCGCTGATCGGCGCCCTGGTCGGCGTCGGCGCGGCGATCGCCGGCCAGGCGGCCGGCCTTCAGGGAATCGGCCAGATGGGCAGCGGCATCATGGCCGGCTCGATGCATGCCGCACAACGCAACGTCCTCGCCTATGCCCGCGCCCAGGAAGCCGCCGCGGACCGTTCGGCCGTCGACTTCATGAATGCCACGGGACAATCGCCCGAGGGCATGGTCACGGTGCTTGAGCGCCTCGCCAACCAGGTGCTCCTATCGGCCCGCAGTTCCGATCCCTATATCCAGTCGCACCCGCTGCCGGCGGATCGCGTCGAGAGCGTCGCCGCGCTGGCCGCCAAGAGCAAATACAGGAACCGCAAGGATTCACCGGAATTGCAGGCGCGCCACGACCTGGTGCGCGCCAAGCTCGTCGGCTTCACGATGACCCCGCAGCAGGTCGGCAGGCGCTATCCGCCGAGCGACAACAGCCTGCCGGCCCGCTACGCCCGGGCGATCGCCGCCTACCGGGCGGGCGCCCTCGATCCGGCGCTGAAGCGCATCGACGAGCTGATCCGGACCCAGCCCGACAATCCCTTCTTCCGGGAGCTCAAGGGCCAGGCGCTTCTCGAAGGCGGCCGGCCGCAGCAGGCGGTGGCGCCGCTCGCCAAGGCCGTAGAACTGCGGCCGGGCTCAGGGCTTCTCCGCATCCTCTACGGACAGGCGCTGGTCGCGACCGAGCAGAAGGGCAACGTCGACCTCGCCATCAAGAACCTTACCGTCGGCCTCCAGCGCGACCCCGACGTACCGGTCGGCTGGCGGACGCTCGCCCGCGCCTTCGCCTTAAACGACAACATCCCGCGGGCCGAGCTTGCGACCGCCGAAGGCCTGTTCGTGCTTGGTAATTTCAAGGAAGCCAAGCTCCACGCCCAGCGCGCTCAAGAAAGATTGAAGACCGGCTCGCCGGCATGGGTTCGCGCCGACGATATCATATCCTATAACCCGCCACGTTCCCGCTGATTGCGGGAGGACAACCGCCCCGGAGCCACGACATGAACCAGAAGACCATCGCGATCGCCGCCATCGGAGCCATCGTCATCGGCGCCGTCGGCTACCTGGTCGGTGTCGAGGTTGCCGGACGGGGACCGAGCACGGCCGTCACCGAGGCGGCGATCAAGGGCTACCTCGCCGACCATCCGGAGCTGGTCGCCGCACCGGAACGGGAGACGACCGAGGTCGCCGCCCTGTCCGAAGCCCAGCTCGACCAGGTCAAGGACACCATCCGCAGCCATCTCATCGCCAATCCGGAGATCGTCCGCGACGCCATCGACGAACTGCAGCGCAGGCAGGACGAGGAAGCGGCCCAGGCGCAGGTCTCCGCGATCACCAACAACAAGGACATGCTGTTCAATTCGGAGCGGCAGGTCGTGATCGGCAATCCCGACGGCGACACCACGCTGGTGGAATTCTTCGACTATAACTGCGGCTACTGCCGCCGGGCCCAGGCCGACATGAAGGCGCTGATCGCCAACGACCCGAACCTGCGGGTCGTGCTGAAGGAATTCCCCGTCCTCGGCGAAGGCTCGGTCGAGGCGTCGCGGGTTTCGATCGCGGTCCGCATGGTGGCCCCCGACAAGGCCGAGGATTTCCATAACACGCTGCTCGAGCACCCCGGCCAGGTGGATGGTGCCGTCGCCCTCGCCCTGGCGGACGAGCTCGGCATCGACACGGCCGCCCTCAAGAAGGCGATGGACAGCGAGGAAGTCAGCGACACGATCGCCGAGGCTTATGCGCTGGCCACCGAATTGTCCCTGACCGGCACGCCCTCCTACGTCACCAACAGCGAAGTGGTGATCGGCGCGGTCGGCTACGATGCCCTGCTTGGCAAGATCCAGACCGCCCGCGCCAATTGCGAGGAATCGACCACCTGCTGACGGTCTCCGGGGTTTTCGGCCGGAAATCCACAACCCGGACAGAGGAGCACCTCCCCCTTCCCCTGACGCTGGTGACCCCCTATAAGGGCGCGAAATCGGGCGGCGACCGGCCACCCGCGTGGCGGAAGTGTCAATTCGATGGCGGTGACCGTCTTCGTCCTCAATGGACCAAATCTCAATCTGCTCGGGCAGCGCGAACCGGGCATTTACGGGGGCAAGAACCTCGCCGAGATCGGCGAGGATTGCCGTGCTGCCGGTCGTGAGGCCGGGGTCGCGGTCGATTTCCGCCAGTCCAACCACGAGGGCGTCCTCGTTGACTGGATCCAGGAGGCCGCCGACGGCGCCGACGGGATCATCATCAACCCCGGTGCCTACAGCCACACCTCGGTGGCCATCCACGACGCAATTCGCGCCGTCGGCAAGCCGGTGATCGAGGTTCATCTTTCCAATATCTTCGCCCGCGAGGCCTTTCGCCACCATTCCTACGTTTCGCCGGTTGCTTCCGGCGTTATCTGCGGCCTGGGGCCCGCCGGCTATCTTCTGGCGCTCTCGGCCTTGAAAGAACTGGTCGCCGGGCGAGCTAAAGGGGACGTATGAGCGACAAGAAGAAAAGCGTCGACCACGACCTCATCCGTGAGCTGTCGAGGCTGCTCACCGAAACCGATCTCACCGAGATCGAGTTCGAGGATGATGACATGCGAATCCGGGTTGCCCGGAACCCGGCACCGGCGGTTCCGGTGCCTCCGGCTCCGCCGCCGCCGCCCGCGCCGTCGGCCGAGCAGTCGCATCGCCCGGCCACGCAGCCGGACGACATGTCGAGCCATCCGGGCGCGCTGCTGTCGCCGATGGTCGGTACCGCCTATCTCGCCGCCGAACCGGGCGCCAGGCCGTATATCGATATCGGTGAATCGGTCCGCGAAGGCCAGACGGTGATGATCGTCGAGGCGATGAAGACGATGAATCAAATTCCGGCGACGCGGTCCGGCAAGGTCACCAGGATATTCGTGGAGGACGGCCAGCCGGTCGAGTATGGCGAGCCGTTGATGATCATCGAATGATCGAAGCCTCCCCCCTGTTCGGCAAGATCCTGATCGCCAATCGCGGCGAGATCGCCCTGCGGGTCCTGCGGGCCTGCAAGGAGCTCGGGATCGCGACGGTGGCGATCCATTCGACTGCCGACGAAGACGCGATGCATGTCAGGCTCGCCGACGAAAGCGTTTGCGTCGGCCCGCCGCAGGCCCGTGATTCCTATCTGAACATCCCGCAAATCCTCGCCGCCTGCGAGATCACCGGCGCCGATGCCGTCCACCCGGGATATGGCTTCCTTTCCGAAAACGCGCGTTTCGCGGAAATCCTCGAGGCACATAACGTCGCCTTCATCGGGCCGAGCGCCGAGCATATCCGCATCATGGGCGACAAGATCGAAGCCAAGCGGACCGCCGAGAAGCTCGGCATCCCGGTCGTTCCGGGCTCGGACGGCGGCGTCTCCAACGAGATCACCGCCCGCAAGGTCGCCGCCGAGATCGGCTATCCGGTCCTGATCAAGGCCGCCGCCGGCGGCGGCGGACGCGGCATGAAGGTCGCGCGCACGCCCGACGAGATGCCCGAAGCGCTGGCGACCGCCCGCGCCGAGGCCCGGTCGTCATTTGGAGACGATGCCGTCTATATCGAGAAATATCTCGGCAACCCGCGGCATATCGAAGTCCAGGTGATGGGCGACGGCCAGGGCGGCAGCGTCCATCTCGGCGAGCGTGATTGCTCCCTGCAGCGGCGCCACCAGAAGGTTTGGGAGGAAGCGCCCTCCCCGATCATCGACGGCGAGGCGCGTGCCAGGATTGGCGGAATCGTCGCCGATGCCATCGCCACTCTCGGCTATTCCGGCGCGGGAACCGTCGAGTTCCTCTACGAGAATGGCGAATTCTACTTCATCGAGATGAACACGCGCCTCCAGGTCGAGCACCCGGTCACCGAGGCGATCACCGGCATCGATCTGGTCATCGAGCAGATCCGCGTCGCGGCCGGGCACAAGCTGTCGATCACGCAGCAAGACGTCGCCTTCGACGGCCATGCCATCGAGTGCCGCATCAATGCCGAGGATCCGCGCACCTTCGCCGCCTCGCCGGGGCGGATCAGCAACTACCACCCGCCGGGGGGACTCGGCGTTCGGGTCGATTCGGCCGTCTATCAGGGCTATCGCATCCCGCCCTATTACGACAGCCTGATCGGCAAGCTCATCGTCCATGGCCGCAGCCGCCAGGAATGCATGATGCGGCTTCGCCGGGCGCTCGACGAATTCGTCATCGACGGGATCAAGACGACGATCCCCCTTTTCCGCGACCTCGTAATCGACGAGGATATCGCCGCTGGACAATACGATATCCACTGGCTGGAAAAGAGACTCTCGGCGGACGCCGCCTCCGATGACCGGACGGGATGACATCCTTCTCGAGATAACGCCCCTGGTGCTGCTGAAGGCCTATGCCGTCGGCATTTTCCCGATGGCCGAGTCGGCCGAGGACCCGGGGCTGCACTGGATCGAGCCGGAAGTGCGCGGAATCCTGCCGCTCGACCGTTTCCACATTCCCCGCCGCCTGAAGCGCACGGTCCGCCAGGGTGTCTTCGAGCTCCGCGTCGACAGCGATTTCGAGGCGGTCGTCGACGGCTGTGCCGCGGCCACCGAGGAGCGCGCCAAGACCTGGATCAACGACCGCATCCGCCGCCTCTATGGCGATCTCTTCGAGATGGGCCACTGCCATACCATCGAAACCTGGCAGGATGGCCGCCTGGTCGGCGGCCTCTACGGCGTCCGCCTCGGCGCGGCGTTCTTCGGGGAAAGCATGTTCAGCCGCGCCCGCGACGCCTCGAAGGTCGCCCTGGTCCACCTCGTCGACCGGCTGAATGCCGGCAGCTTTCGCCTGCTCGACACCCAGTTCACCACCCGGCATCTGAAGCAGTTCGGCGCGGTCGATATCGACCGCCTCCACTATCAGCGGCTCCTCGAGGAGGCGATCGTCGAGGATGCCGACTTCTACCGCTGGGACGGAGGCGCGACTTCCGAGGACTGCTTGCAGTCGGTCAGCCAGACGTCATAGACCGCGTGGTCGACCGCATGCAGCCCCGGACTCGCCGCGAACATCCAGCCGCCGAATATCCGCCGCACCTTGCGGTCGAGGGTGATTTCGTCGACTTCGACGAATGCGTCGGTCTGCGGCGCTTCGGTCGACGGCCGCGTGTAGCAGACCCGCGGCGTCACCTGCAGGGCGCCGAATTGCACCGTCTCGTCGATATAGACGTCGAAGGAAATAATCCGGCCGGTGATCTTGTCGAGCCCGGAGAACACCGCCACCGGATTGGAGATCTTCTCGGCACTGGCCGTCGAAGCGCCCAGCAGGCACGCCAGGGCGGCGAATAGCAATGTACGTTTCATCGGATCCGCAAGCTGATTCTGCCACGATCGAATGGTGGCCTCGTAACACGTGAATCCGGCAAGGAGAAGGCTATGCCGGGGCATTATGACCGGCTGGCATCCTCGCCGCCCGCGTGCTAGCGAACCGGCATCGAATGAAGGCAAGACACGGGGAATGACGATATGCGCCTTACGATGATCGGCGCGGGCTATGTCGGCCTGGTGTCCGGGGCCTGTTTTGCCGATTTCGGCCACGTCGTCACCTGCGTCGACAACAACGACGACCGCATCCGGGGGCTCGAGGCCGGCGAAATGCCGATCTACGAGCCCGGCCTCGACCGCATCGTTGCCTCGAATGTCGCCGAGAACCGTCTCCGCTTCACCACCGATCTCGCCACCTCCGTCGCCGAGGCCGAGGCGGTGTTCATCGCCGTCGGCACGCCGTCGCGGCGCGGCGACGGCCATGCCGACCTCACCTATGTCCACGCCGCCGCCCGGCTGATCGCGCAGTCGCTCGACGGCTTCACCGTGATCGTCACCAAGTCGACCGTCCCGGTCGGCACCGGCGACCAGATCGAGGCGATCATCCGCGAGGAGCGGCCGGACGCCGAATTCGCCGTCGTCTCCAATCCGGAATTCCTCCGCGAGGGCGCCGCGATCGACGATTTCAAGCGGCCGAACCGCATCGTCGTCGGCACCACCGACCCGCGCGCCCGCGAGGTGATGCAGGAGGTCTACCGCCCGCTCTATCTCAACCAGGCGCCGCTGCTCTTCACCGACCGGCGCACGGCCGAGCTGGTCAAATATGCCGCGAACGCCTTCCTCGCCACCAAGATCACCTTCATCAACGAGATCGCGGACCTTTGCGAAAGGGTCGGCGCGGACGTCCAGGACGTCGCCCGCGGCATCGGCCTCGACAACCGCATTGGCCCGAAATTCCTCCACCCCGGTCCCGGCTTCGGCGGCTCCTGCTTTCCGAAGGACACCCTCGCCCTGATCCGCACCGCCGAGGAAGCAGGCGCCGATCTCAGGATCGTCTCGGCGGTCAGCGACATCAACCAGATCCGCAAGGCCGGCATGGCCGCCCGCGTCATCGAGGCGCTCGGCGGCTCGGCCGAGGGCCGCACCGTTGCCGTGCTCGGTCTCACCTTCAAGCCCAATACCGACGACATGCGCGAAGCGCCGTCGCTCAGCCTGATCCCGCGGCTGCAGGAAGCCGGCGCGACGGTTCGCGCCTTCGATCCGCAAGGCATGAAGCCGGCCATGCCGATGCTGCCAGGCGTCACTTTCGCCAGGGACCCTTACGACTGTGCCACCGGCGCCGACGCCCTGGTCATCGTCACCGAATGGGAATCCTTCCGCGCCCTCGATCTCGCCCGGATCGGCGACGTGATGAAGCAGCCCCTGATGGTCGACTTCCGCAACATCTACCCGCCGGCCGAGGTCCATTCCCACGGCTTCGTCTACCGGTCCGTCGGCCGCCCCCGTCTCGACCGGGGCGAAGCCGTTTCCTGACCGCCGGCCGCTATCCGCCTGTCTCCGTTAACGATTTGTAATGCTTCCTGTCAGCCGGCTGTAAGGCGCGACTTGTCATGGTGACACCTGTCCGGCCCGTCCAGCGCGGGCCCCAAGCGGCAGGTTCGAGATCGATCCATGAAGAAAATCGCGCTTTCGCTGATGGTGGTCGCCGCTTCCGGCGCCTACGCGGCGAGCCAGCCGGGCAGCCAACCCGGTGACGAATTCCTCGACATGTCCGGCGGCGACCCGCTGGTCGCCGATCCGCTGCTGACCGGCGCGCTGCCGCCCGATACGTCGCATGGCGACGCCCCCGCCATGCCGTCCGCCGACCGGCCGGAAACGGCGGGCGCGCCGGCGCCGATGGAACCGAAGGCCGACCTTGGCGAAATCCGGTCGGCGGCAAGGCCGCGGGAACCCGCGCCGGCGCCCGAGCCGGAGACGGTCGCGGCGCTCACCCCGCCGGCCGACAAGCCGCAGCCACCGCCCGTGCCGGCGGCGACCACTGCCGTCGTCGACGTGCCGACGCCCCGGCCGCGGCCCATCCACGCCCATGTTCCGCCGGCGGAGGTGCCGCGAGCGACGCCCGCCGTGATCCGCGTCTCGTCGAATGGTGGCTATGCCGATGGCGCCTGGACCGGCCCGGTGGTCGACGCCTATTACGGCCTGATCCAGATCCAGGCGATCGTCGAGGGCGGCCGTCTCAGCGGAATCAGGGTGCTTAAATACCCGAACGATCGGCGAACGTCGGTCTTCATCAACCGCCAGGCGCTGCCGATGCTGCGCGACGAGGTGGTCCGCGCGCAGAGCGCCCGGGTCGACATCGTCTCCGGCGCGACCCTCACCAGCCGCGCCTTCATCCGCTCCCTTGGCGGCGCCCTGCAACAGGCCGGCGGGATCTGACCATGCGCGAGACCCGGCTGATCATGGGAATGCCGGTGACGATCGATGTCGTCGACGCGCCCGGCACCGATTGTCTCGATACCGCCTTCGCCTATTTCGAGGCGACCGACCGGCGCTTCAGCACCTATCGCGACGTCAGCGAGATCAGCGCGATCAATCAGGCACGCCTCGGCGAGGCGGACTACAGCGACGAGATGCACGAGGTGCTTGACCTTGCCGAGCGGACAAGGCGCGAAACCCTCGGCTACTTCGACATCCGCCGGCGCGACGGCACGCTCGATCCCTCCGGCATCGTCAAGGGCTGGGCGATCAGGAACGCGGCGCGACTGGTCGCGGCGGCGGGCGCGCGCGATTTCTTCGTCGATGCCGGCGGCGATATCCAGCCCTCGGGCCGGAACGCCGAGGGCCAGGAATGGCGCGTCGGCATCCGCAGCCCGTTTGATCCGGCGGAGATCATCAAGGTCGTCTATCCGCGCGGCCACGGCGTCGCCACGTCGGGCACCTACGCCCGCGGCGGGCATATCTACGATCCCCACGACCCCGGCCACGAGGACGTCGATATCGTCGGCCTCACGGTCATCGGCCCCGACATCCTCGAGGCGGACCGCTTCGCCACCGCCGCCTTTGCAATGGGCCGGCCGGGAATCGGCTTTATCGAGGAGCGGCCGGAGCTGGAGGGCTACATGGTCGATGCCGGCGGCCGGGCGACCTTCACCAGCGGCTTCGAGGATTACTGCGCGCCATGAACATCGACAGGATTCTCGACCACGTCACCATGTATCGTCTGGTCCTGTGGTACCTCGCCGGCCTGCTGGCCATCGCGCTCGGCCTCAGCGCCCTCCACGTCCTGCCCTACGATCCGCTGCGGATCGTCTTCTCCACCACCGTCATCCTCGCGGTCTGCTGGGTCGCGAATATTGCCTTTTCGCGTGCCTTCAAGGTGCCGGCCAATCGTGAATCGGTCTACATCACCGCGCTCATCCTCGCCCTGATCATCGAACCGGTCGGCTTCGATGACGCGACCGGGATCGGCGCCCTGGTCTTCGCGTCGCTCTGGGCGATCTCGTCGAAATTCATTCTGGCGATCGGAAAGAAGCATCTCTTCAATCCGGCGGCGCTCGGCGTCGCGCTGTCGGCGCTGCTCCTCCATCATCCCGCGACGTGGTGGGTCGGCGGCAACCTGCCGCTCCTGCCGGCCGTCCTGGCCGGCGGCATCCTCGTCACCCGGAAACTCCGTCGCTTCGACCTCGTGGCGACCTTCATCCTCGCCGCATTGGCGACGGTGCTCGCGACGACGGCGCCCTCCGCCTACGGCATGGCGCTTTCCGAGACGCTCCGCTCGTCGTCGCTCTTCTTCTTTGCCTTCGTGATGCTCACCGAGCCGCTGACGGCCCCGACGCGGCGCTGGCCGCGCCTCGCCTTCGCCCTTCTGGTCGGCTTTCTCTTCGCCCCGAACATCCATATCGGCTCGTTCTACCTGACCCCGGAGCTGGCCCTCCTTGCCGGCAACCTCTTCGCCTGGATCGTCAGCCCCAAGCACCGTTTCGTCCTCACCCTGGAACGCGTCGAACAGGCCGCGGTGGACACCTTCGACTTCATCTTCAGCCCGCACCGGAAGCTCGCCTTCGAACCCGGCCAGTATCTCGAATGGACCCTGCCGCTCGACCGGTCGGACAGCCGCGGCAATCGCCGCTACTTCACCGTCGCCTCCGCGCCGACCGAGGACCAGGTCCGCCTCGGCGTCAAATTCTATCCGGACGGCAGCGCCTTCAAGCGGGCGCTCGGCGAGATGATGCCCGGCGACACGATCCATGCCGCGCAGATCTCGGGCAATTTCACCCTGCCCGCGGACCCGGACGCCAAGCTCGCCTTCCTCGCCGGCGGCATCGGCATCACGCCGTTCCGCAGCATGCTCCAGTATCTTCTCGATCGCGGCGAAGAGCGGCCGATCACCGTGCTCTATGGCGGCGAGACCGAGGACGACCTGGCCTATCGCGACGTCCTCGACCGGGCCGAGCGGGAGCTCGGCATCCCGACCTGGTATGCCGTGGCGAAGGACGCCCGCCCGGAGCACTATCCCGGCTATATCGACGCCCGACTCGTCCGCGCTGTGATCCCCGACTACCTCGAGCGGACCTTCTATATTTCCGGACCGCAAGGCATGGTGACGGCGCTTGGCAGGATGCTGCGCTCGATCGGAGTGCACCGGTCGCGCATCCAGACGGATTTCTTCCCCGGTTTTGCCTGAGACCCGCCGCCGTCACCACGTATGAATCGTCTTTGTGCCCGGCCCGCCGAGCCCCTGCTCGACGAGCCAGCCCTCGAGGGCTTCCGTCTCGGCATGCGAAAAGAACATGCCGAGCTTCGAACGGCGCCACAGGATATCCTCCGTCGTGCGCGCCCATTCCTCCCGCACCAGGTAGCCCGCTTCGGCCTCGGTCAGGTTGGCGCCAAAGACGCGTCCGAGGTCGTCCATCATGCGCGCGCCCGACACGATCGACTGGGCAAGCGTCCCGTATGACCCGGCGAGACGCCGGGCGAGACGCTCGCCGATAAAGGGATAGGCGGCGCGCAGCGCCCGTTCGAGCGACGGAAGCCCGTCAATCTCGAAGGCACCGCCCGGCAGCGCCGCTCCGGTCGTCCAGGTCTTGCCCGCCGGCCGGCCGCTGGCGATCCGGTCGACGACGCGCTCCGCCAGCCGCCGGCTCATGGCGACGCGCCCGCCATAGACCGAGATCAGCAGCGCCCGCCCCTCGCCACCGTCGGCCTCGATGGCACCGTCGCGATCCGCCCCCCGCGCCCCGGAGCGCTCATCGGCGCGGACGGCGCGGACGCCCGCCCGGCTCCACACGATCTGGTCCTCGTAGACCGGCTGGCGGAGGTATCCGCTCAGCGTCGTGGTGAGATAGGCGCTCTCGGCAATATCGGCGGCGACATCCTCGGGGTCGCCGTGGAAATCCTCGTCGGCCGACCCGACCAGCGTATAGTCCCCGGCATAGGGCATGGCGAATATCATGCGCCGGTCGCTTGTCCGGAAAGCATAGGCGCGATCGTGCTCGAAAAGCTTTGGAAGGACGATCTGGGTTGACTTGACCATCCGTATCCTGGTCGATCGGCCCGCGTCGACGACATGGTTGAGCACCGCGGCCGTCCAGGGCCCGGTGGCGTTGACCAGTGTCCGCGCCGTGACCACGAAGCGCTCGTCGCCGACGCTCGACTCCAGTGACAGCCGCCAGACGCTCCCGTCGCGTTCGGCGATGACGCAGCGCAGCCTTGGATTGATGCTGGCGCCGCGCGTTCGCGCATCCTTCGCGGTAAGGATCACCAGCCGGGAGACGTCGACCCGGCAATCGGAATATTCGACCCCTCCGGCGATGTCGTCCTGGAGGATTCCCTCGATCGCCGGATCGTGCCCGTCGAGCAGCCGGGTCGGAGGGAGCAGGCGCCGCCCCGCCAGGCGATCATGGGCAATGAACCCCGCCCGCAACAGCGTCTTTTGCGCCACCGTCTTCCGGAAGGGCAGGACGAAGCGCAGCGGACGGACGATGTGGGGGGCCGCCTCCAGGAGGCGCTCGCGCTCCCGCAGCCCCTCCCTCAGCGCCCCGAGAGCGAAGCGATCACGGTGACGGAAGCCACCATCGACCAGGCTCGTCGTGGCCGAAGAGCCCGCGCCGCCCAGGTCGCCCTGCTCACACAGGAAGACGGACAGCCCCCTGCCCGCCGCGTCGCGCGCGACACAGCACCCGGTAATCCCACCTCCGATGACAGCGAGATCGTAGACCTGTGCCGCCAAGCCCCATCACCCCAACGCATGAGCCGGGCCCACAATGGCCCAGTCGGCCGCAAATGCGAAGCGATCAGGAACGCCGGCGGCAAATCCAACGCCGCGGGATTGCGCCCGTTCGGCTACGGATCGCCGGGATCGTCGTGGATCAGGCGGTGCGGAAACCGGCCGTCACGGGGAAGCGACATGCCATGCTCAGATCGTCACGACCGTGCCGGTCTCGAAGGATTCCCTGGCGGCGTTTGCCGTCCGCACCGCCAGCCGCGCCTGCTCGGGCGTCCCGAGCGTCGGCGCGCGCCCTTCCCTGACGCAATCGACGAAATACGCCGCCTGGTTCTCGTAGGCGTCGCCGGGCTTGCCTTCGAGCGCATAGGCCCTGCCCGGCTCATGGACGGTCAACGAGCTGCCGCCGCCCATCTCGACGCTGACCCCGCCGGCCTGGAAGGCGAATTCGATCACACCGCCCTCACAGAGCACCTTGAGGCCGCAACTGAAGGGGTAGTCCTTCGGCATGAATTCACTGCCTTCGACGAAGCCGCTGGCCTCGCCGTAGGCGACGCTGGCGTGGATGTCATTCCACAGCCCCGGCCGGAACTCCTTCCCGCGGCCGTAGACCGATTTCGGCGCGCCCAACACCCAGTTCAGGACGTCGAAGTCATGGACGCTGAGGTCGAGCACCGCGCCGCCGCTGAGCGCCGGGTCGAGGAACCAGTCGGCCCAGGCCGGCACCTGCGACAGCCGCGAGGCGATCGCCGAGATCGGCTTGCCGAGCCGGCCCTCGTGGACGAATTCCGCCAGCGACACATACTCGCCCCAGAAGCGCAGGACGTGGGCCACCATCAGGATCTTGCCGCTCGCCTTCGCCGCCGCGATCATGCCGTCGCAATCCTCCGCCGTCAGCGCGAACGGCTTTTCGAGCAGGACATGCTTCCCGGCATTCAGCGCCGCGATGGTCGCCTCCGGATGGAGATGGGTCGGCAGCGTGTTGCTGATCGCGTCGATCGCCGGGTCCTCGATGATCGAGCGATCGTCGGTCGTCGCCCTGGCGCCGACCTCGCCCGCGAGCGCCTCCGCCTTTTCCCGATGGAGAGACGAAACCACGACGATCTCGACTCCCGGAATCTTGGCATAGGCACGCGCATGCGTGCCGCCCATGAAGCCCGAACCGAGGATTCCGATTTTCACGATACCCCCACCCGCTGTCAGGAGAGACCGAGCGCCGCGAGGCGGTCGTGCGACGCCTTCATCGACCGGTTGACCTCTTCGAGCGCCGGCCACGGCTCGCCGAGGAACTCGATCTCGACGCTCAACGGGCCCTCATAGCCGCCCTTCTCGATGATCCCGAGGATCCTGGCGAAGTCGATATCCCCGTCCCCGATGCCGGGGAAATCCCAGACGCGTCCCTCGCCGCGCTTGTCCTTGAGATGGCAGTGGACCATCTTCGGAAGCGCGATCGGCAGGTCGTCGACGGCCTTCACGTCGCCGTAGAATTCGACATTCGCCGTGTCGTAGTTGATCAGCACGTTGGGACGTCCGATCCGCTCCAGAACCGGAATCGCGGCCGCGCCGGACTTGGTGATCTCGCCGTGGATTTCGATCCCGAGACGGATGTCGCGGGCGGCGGCATAGTCGGCGAGCTCGTGGATATTGCCCATGAAGGCGTCCTCGTCCTCGTCCTCGCTGTAATGGCCGCCGATCGCCGTATTCATGATGCCGATCCCCATCCGCTCGCAGAGATCGACGGCGAGCAGGCCGTCCGCCAGGCCTTCCTTGGTCGTCAGATCGGAATGGCCGCTGAGGCTGAGGCTGACAAGCCCGAGCGAATTCATCATCCGCTGGATCCGTCCCAGTTCCTTCGCATCGGCTTCCAGGGGCACATGCTCGGTCCAGCCCCGCACGGCGCTGAGCTCGACATAGCGATAGCCGGCGGCCGCGATGCCTTCGAGTGCCTCTTCGAGGCTGTAGGTATGGTAGCTGTTGGTATGGCCGCCCAGGCGGTTCTTCAGTGTCATGCGCACGCCCCTGTTCCGATCATCGCCGCGCGGCGAAGACCAAGACTGAACCACATCGGACCGGCCCGGTAAACGGGCCCGAGGCCGTCCGAAGCGACCGGCCTATTTCTCGAGAGCGGTAAACGCGCCGTCCCAGTCCGGAGGCGGCGGGTTCTCGCGCCACGCGGCGATCCGCGACTCGTAGAGCGCGTAGAATTTCTCAAGCGTCGCGACGCCCGCCGATCGACAGCGGGCGATGGCGGACATGGCGCCCTCCCAGTCGCAGGCGCGATAGGCAGCCAGCATGGCTTCGTGATCGGGAACCAGTTGCTTCATCTGTTCCCCGGTCGCCGCAAGGGCATCCTGCAGCGTATAGAGCCGGCTCGGCTGCGAGCGGCCCTTGACCCGGATGAGATCAAGCTCGAGCGCCGGCTCGCCGACACCGGCGAAGGTCGATTCGCCGATGACGATCGTCATCCCGTAGACCTTGGACAGGCCCTCGACGCGGGAGGCGAGGTTCACGTCGTCGCCAATCGCCGAATAGTCGAAGCGAACCGTCGAGCCGAGGTTGCCGACGCAGCAATTGCCCGAGTTGATGCCGATGCCGATGCCGACCGGCTGATAGGTTCGCCCTTCCGCCTCGGCCTGGCTCTTCCACTCGCGATTGAGCTCCACCATCTTCGCCGACATCTCCAGGGCGGCCAGCGATGCGTTGCGCGCGTGGACGGGATCCTCGAGGGGCGCATTCCAGAACGCCATGATGGCGTCGCCCATGTATTTGTCGATCGTCCCGCGATGCTTGAGGATGATCTCGCTCAGCGGGCTGAGCAGGCCATTGATGAATTGCGTCAGTTCGTGCGCGGTCATCTTCTCGGAGATCGAGGTGAAGTTCCGCACGTCGCAGAAGAGCAATGTCAGCTCCCGCACTTCCCCGCCGAGCTCAAGCCGATCCGGGTTGGCGATCAACTCGTCGACGACGGCCGGCGAGACGTAATGGCCGAAAGCGCGCCGGACCTCCGCCCGCTGCTGCTCGACGCTGCGGTAGATGTAAAGCGTCGCCGCCCCGACCAGGGCGAAGATGGCCAGCGCCGGATAGGTCGGATCGAGCAGGAGTCCGGCATAGCGATAGCAAAGCCAGCCGCCGAGAAAGACGCCGGCAATCACCACGCCCCCGAGGAATGCCGAGGAACCCGCTGAAATCCGCGGCAGGATGACCGCGAGGATGACGCCGACGACGAGCACGAAGAGGATTTCGAGGGCGACCGTGAAGTCCGGGCGGATGAGGCTGCGCCCGGCAATCAGGTGTTCCAGCGCCTGTGCCTGGATTTCGACGCCCGGAAGAGCGGCGTCGAGGGGCGTCGCCTGCAGGTCGTTCAGCCCCGCCGCGCTGGAACCGACGAGGATGATCTTTCCGTCGATTTCGTTCTGATCGAATTCGCCCGACAGGACCTGCCAGGCCGGTATGAACGCATCGGGATTGGAGGGACGGAACTGCAGGAGCAACGCACCGTCCGGATTGGTCGGTATCTCAATGGCCCCCACCTTGATGTTGTTCAGCCCGGTTTCGGCGCCAAAGGAGGATTCTCCGCTCGCGTTCGAGGATTTGAGGATATACGTGCTGGCTCCCTGAGCGACCCGCAGCGTCTCCATCGCGAGCGTTGGCGCCCAGCTGTCTCCCTCGCGGAAGATCAGCGGCAGGCGCCGCACGACCTGGTCACGATCGGGGATCCAGTTCACCGCCCCTATCCCGGACGCCGCATCCTCGAGGATCGGCAGGTTGTTCGATCGCCCGGTGAATCCCGGCACGAACGGGCCTGGGTCGTCTCCGGCAACCGCGAAACCCGCCTTGGGCGGCAGCGACGGACTGGACTCGTTGTCGTTGAGAACCGTGGCGAGCACCGTCGGGGCGGCGGCAACGATCTCGGCCATCGTCTCGTCATGGCTCTTGCGACCGGCGATAAGCGGCTCGAGGAGCTTCGCCTCCTCCGGCGTGAGCCTCTTCATGACCTGCTCGGGCGAGGTCTGGTCCGGTTCGGTGAACAGGACGTCGAAGGCGACCGTCGCGGCACCGGAGGCGAAGAGGTTCTGGAGCAGAGCGGCCACTGTCGTACGCGCCCATGGCCACTGCCCGATGCGCTTCAGCGATTCCTCGTCGATATCGACGATGCGAACCGGCAGTTCCGGATCGTAGTCCTGCGGATCGAGGCGCTGGTAGGAGTCGAAAGCGATGAGCCTGAGCGCCTGCAGGAAAAAGGGATCGGCAACCCGCAGAGCGGTCGCGCCAAGCAGCACCAGCGCCACAAGGATGATATACGGCCAGCGCCCCCAGGCGGTCACCGCGATGCTCCAGCGGTCATCGACGCCGGACGCCGGCGGACGCCGGCACGGCCGCTCTCACCGACCAGCGCCCTTGGCGTGGTCCAGCGACGAAATCGAGCACCGGTTCCCATCGAGCACCAGCCCCCCCGGCCACTAGACGATGTGCAGATCCGACTGCAGCAGGCTCGAGCTGCCGATCGTGACGAAGGCGACCGCATCGCTGCTGGAGCCGCCATTGGCGTCCCAATAAAGCGTGCCCTGGCTCGGCCCCGACGTGTCGAACAGGAACACGCCCTTGCTGTCCGGGTGGGTGTAGCCGCCGATATCGGCAAGCTTGACCAGGGGCGCCGCATCCCCCGCCGACAGGCCGCCGCCGAAGCCCTTGGCCTTCAGCTCGAGCTTGTCGACGCCCGAGACGAAATCCTTGATCGTATCAAAGCCATCCGCGGCACTCTTGAAAATGAAGCTATCCTTGCCCTTGCCACCGGTCGCAATGTCGGAGCCGAGGCCGCCGTTGATCTGGTCATTGCCGCCGTTGCCCTTCAGGACATCGTCACCGGCGCCGCCCACCAGCTTGTCGGGGCCGTTGCCTCCCTTCAGGATGTCGTTGTCGGCACCCCCCAGCACCTTGTCGCGGCCGCCTCCGCCGATCAGCTTGTCGTCGCCGGCCTTGCCCTTCAGCTTGTCGTTGCCCTTGAGGCCCTTGAGACGATCGTCGCCCGCGCTGCCAACCAGGACATCGGCCTTCCTGGAGCCTCTCACGGTGGTCGTCTCGAAAATGAAATCGTCCTTGGTCAGTGCGCCGGCATTGACCACTTCGAGGACGATCTTGTCGCCCTTGCCGAGGCCCTTGATCACGGTGTTGTCGCCGGCCTGCGAAATCTTGAGGTCGTCGAAGGCGAGTCCCTTGAAGTTGCTGAGATCGATCTTGTCGCTGCCGCCGCCGGTCGCGAGGAAGTCCTTGATCGTGTCGACCCCAAACCCCTTGAAGAAGACGAAGCGGTCGCTGTTGTCGCCGCCCCAGGCCTTGTCGTTATCGCCGTCACCGCCGAAGAAAAGCGTATCCTGGCCCTTGCCGCCGGCATACTGGTCGGCGCCCTCGCCGCCCCAAAGGGCGTCGTTGCCATCCTCGCCGTAGAGCTCGTCGTTACCCTCGTCGCCGAACAGCGTGTCGTTCCCGGATGACGCCCCGCCCGTGCCGCCGAAGCCACCGACGAGGACATCATTGCCGGCACCGCCCCGGACGGTGTCGTTGCCATCCCGCGCCCAGATCTTGTCGTCGCCGTCACCGCCTTCCAGGACGTTGGCGAGGGTGTCACCGATGATCGAATCGTCTCCGGAACTGCCGATGACATTCTCGATGTTGAGCAGGATGTCGGTACCGGCACCGCCGTTCTTTGCCAGTCCGACGGGAGTCGTCGCGGGCGCGATGCCGCCGGCGAGGAGCAGGGCCGCGAAGGTCCCGGGATCGCCACTGATCGACTCGCTCGAACGGTCTTCCGGCGTCAGTCGGACCGTTACACCGCTGGTCGTCGCCGAATAGTCGACGGTATCGTTGCCGTCGCCGCCGTCATAGAAGTCGTTGCCGTCACCGGTCCGCGCCGCGATCGTATCGTCGCCGGCGCCCGCATCGACGATGTCGACCCCGGCACCGCCGATCGCCAGATCGTCGCCGTTGCCGGTGTTGATGATATCGCCGCCGGTCGAACCGGTGATGGTGTCGTCGTGGCTGCTGCCGGTGATCGTGAAGCCGTCGCTCTGAAGGTGGAGGTCGATCGTCACGCCGGCGGCGGCGAGCGCCGCGGATATCATCTCGACGTTGACGATGCGCGCATCCGAGGCGGCATTCAGGTCGGCCGACGTCGCCGCGAGGGTGATCGTGTCGGTATTGGCGCCGCCATCGACGGTATCCGTGCCGACGAAACCGACAATCGTGTCGTTCCCGGTTCCACCGTCGATGGTGTCGGCGCCCGAGCCGCCCTCGATCGTGTCGTTGCCGGCCCCGGCGCCGATGACATCCGCCCCGGTCGAGCCGATGATCGTGTCGTTGTGACCGCTGCCGGTAATCGTGAAGCCGTCGCTCTGCTGATGCAGATCGATCGCGACACCTGCCCCGGCGGTCGACGCGTCGACCGCCTCGACATTCTTGATCTGGCTGTTCGCCGCCGCGTTCAGGTCGCTCGACGTGGCAGCGAGCCTGATCGTGTCGGTATTGGCCCCGCCATCGACGATATCGGCGCCGACGAAGCCGATGATCGTGTCGTTGCCGGCTTCGCCGTTGATCGTGTCGGCGCCCGTCCCGCCCTCGATGGTGTCGGCGCCGCTGCCGGCGTTGATCGTATCGGCGGCGGTCGAGCCGGTGATGGTGTCGTTGTGAGCGCTGCCGGTGACCGCGAAACCATCGCTCTGCAGATGAAGGTCGATCGTCACCGCCGCCGCGGCGAGCGCCGCCGAGACCGCCTCGACGTTGATGATCTTTGAATTCGCCGCCGTATTCAGGTCGTTGGAAGTCGCGGACAGCTTGATCGTGTCGCCGGTGCCGGCGCCACCGTCGACCGTGTCGGCACCGACGAAGTCGATAAAGGTGTCGTCGCCACCGTCGCCGTGGAGTTCGTCGGCCCCGAGGCCGCCGGTGATCGTGTCACCGTCGTCGCCGCCATGGATCGTGTCGCCGCCGTCGTCGCCATCGATCGTGTCGGCGCCAGCCCCGCCAAAGATGGTGTCGGCGACGCTGGAACCGGTGATCGTATCGGCATTGCCGGTGCCGGTGATCTCGAATCCGTCGCCCTGGGCGCTCAGGTCGATCGTCACCCCCAGGGCGCCGAGCACCGACGACGCATCGACCTTCTCGACACCCTGGATATGGGTGTCGATCGCGGCATTCAGGTCGGTCTGGACCCCGGCGATGGTGATCTTCAGCGTGTCGCCGGTGCCGTTGCCGCCGTAGACCTCGTCAGCCCCGACGAAGTCGACAAACGTGTCGTCGTCGTCGCCGCCATAGAGCTTGTCGGCCCCGCCGCCACCGGTGAGCGTATCGTCGTCGTCACCGCCGTAAAGCTCATCGTCGCCGGCACCGCCGGTGATCTGGTCGACCTGGCTGGTGCCGGTGAGCGTCTGGTCCTTGGTGTTGTCGGTGATCCCCGACCCGTCGATGACGATCAGGTCGCCGTCGGCCACCGGCAGCCAGGTCGCTGCGAAGGTCCATCCCGAAAGGTCGACCGTCAGCGCCGTATCGACCACATCGATGATGACCTTGTCGAGGTGACCGTCGGTCCCCGCTACGTTCAGCGTCGATGACAGGCCGGCACCCAACTGGTCCGACGTGAAGGTCCCCGTCGACCCCAGCAACAGCTTCTCGATCGACTTGATGGTCGATAAGGTGAAGTCCGCATCGCCCGTGATCTTCAGCGTGTCGCCGGCCGTCTCGCCGAGCGTGCCCCCGTCATAGGTCTCGCCGGCAACCGCGTCGCCCGCATCCCCATCGACGACCAGGATGTCGTCCCCGGCGCCGCCATACACTTCGTCGACGCCTAGACCACCCGTGATCGTGTCGGCTCCCCCGCCGCCATTGATCGTGTCGGCACCCTGCGATCCGGTCAGCGTGTCGCCGTAGTCGCTGCCGGTGATCGTGAACCCTTCTTGCTGGTTGCTCAGGTCGATGACGACCGCGTCGGAGGCCGTGGCTGCGTCGATCGCCTCGACGCCCTGAATATCGTCATTTCCGGCGTCGTTGAGAGCCGCCTGCTCGCCGACGATCGTGATCTTGATCGTGTCGGCCGTGCCGTCGCCGCCATAGACCTTGTCGGCTCCGACGAAGTCGACGAACGTGTCGTCGCTGTCGCCGCCATAGAGCATATCGTCGCCGGCACCGCCGGTGATCTGGTCGACCTGGCTGGTGCCGGTGAGCGTCTGGTCCTTGGTGTCGTCGGTGATCCCCGACCCGTCGATGACGATCAGGTCGCCGTCGGTCACCGGGTCCCAGTCGACGAAGGTCCACCCCGA
>NZ_JAGRLA010000118.1 GCF_020442045.1 Bauldia sp.
CCGGCGGAGCGGACGTTGACGCCCACCGCCGAGCGACGGCTGAAGGTGCTCCAGTCGCTCGATACCCTCGGCGCCGGCTTCCAGCTCGCCAGCCACGACCTCGACATCCGCGGCGCCGGCAACCTGCTCGGCGAGGAACAGTCCGGCCACATCCGCGAGGTCGGCTACGAGCTCTACCAGCAGATGCTCGAGGAGGCGGTGGCCTCGCTGAAGACCGGTGAGGTCGAGGCTGACGGCGAGTGGTCGCCGCAGATCACGGTCGGCACTTCCATCATGATTCCAGAGCCTTACGTGCCGGACCTCCAGCTTCGTCTCGGCTTGTATCGGCGGTTGGCGGATTTGCGGGACTCGGCCGAGATCGAGGCCTTCGCGGCGGAACTCATCGACCGTTTCGGGCCGTTACCGGAGGAGGTCGAGCATCTGCTTCAGCTGGTGACGATCAAGGCCCTGTGCCGGCGGGCGAATGTCGAGAAGGTCGACGCCGGGCCGAAGGGCGCCGTCGTCACCTTCCGGGACAACAATTTCGCCAATCCGGCGGGTCTTATCGCCTGGATCGCCAAGGAAGGGACCCTCGCCAAGGTCAGGCCCGACCAGAAGGTCGTGGTCATCCGCGACTGGGACAATCCGGCCGACCGCCTGAAGGGCACCGCTGCCCTCCTGATCCTGCTCGCCCGGCTTGCCGAGGAGGGCGAGAAGGCGGCGGCGTGAATCCGACTTTCAGGCCGCCCTCTCGGCCTGGATATCGACAAGGGCCCGGGCCAGCGTCTCCGTCTCCTGCGCGCCCATGATCGCGTAGCGCCCGTCGACGACGAAGCATGGCACGCCGGTCACTCCGATCTCGTAGGCGTTGTCGATTTCCGCCGCGATGGTCGCGCGGTCCATGTCGGAATCGAGCTGCTCCACGATGAGGGTCGCGTCGAGGCCGACCTCGTCGGCCGCCTCCGCAAGCACGGCGGGGTCGCCGATGTCGCGGCCTTCCGTGAAATAGGCCATGAACAGGCGCTCGACGATGTGGCTCTGCGCGTTGGCGGCTGCGGCCCAGCGGATGACGCGATGGGCGTCGGTCGTGTCCGGCGAGCGGGTGATGCGATCGAAGTGATAGTCGATCCCCTCGATCCGGCCGAGATCGGCAAGCTGTTCGTGTATCGGCCGAACCGCCTCGAGGCCGCCGAACTTGCCTTCGAGATAGGCTTGGCGGGGAATTCCCTCCGGCGGGATGGTCGGATCGAGCCGGAACGGTTTCCAGCGAACCGTGACATCGAAGCCCGGCAGCATCTCGATCGCATGGTCAAGCCGGCGCTTGCCGAGATAGCACCACGGGCAGACGACGTCGGAAATCACATCGATGGCGAGGGCTGCCTCGGTCATTCGGCGACGCGCCACCAGGTCTCGAGCCTGGCCCCGGTGATCGCGGTCCGTTCGGGGCGCCCGATAACATTCCAGCGGGCGATCCACTGGTCGGGCAGATAGAAGAGCGGCACGACGTAGAAGCCGGAGATCAGCACGCGGTCAAGGGCGCGTACCGCCGCGACGAAGTCGTCGTGGGTACGGGCCGCAAGCATGGCCTCGATCATCGCGTCGATCGCCGGCACCTTTGCGCCGGGATAGTTGAACGAGCCTTCCTGGTCGGCGGCGGCCTGGCTCCAGCGGAAGCTCTGCTCGTTGCCGGGCGAGAGCGACGCCCCCCAGGTGTTGCGGATCATGTCGAAATCGAATGTCTGCCGCCGGAGCTGGTACTGGGAGGCGTCGACGTTGCGGATCGAGGCCTTGATGCCGATGCGCGAGAGCGTGCGCTGGTAGGCGAGCGCCAGCTTCTCGTCCTCCTTGGTCGTGACCAGGATTTCGAAGGCCAGCGGCTTGCCGGTGGCGGTATCGATCAAGGCACTGTCACGGAGCTCATAGCCGGCGGCCTCGAGCTCCGACAGCGCTTCGCGCAGCACCTTGCGGTCGGCGCCGGACGAATCGCTCGAGGCGGGGAGATAGGTCCCGTCCATCACCTCCGGCGCGACGGCATCGGGGAAGGGGGCGAGCAGCGCCTTCTCGCGGTCGCTCGCCGGAATGCCGATCGAGGACAGCTCAGAATCGTTGAAATAGCCGGCGGCGCGGTCGAAGGCCTCGTAATAGAGGTTCTTGTTGACCCAGCCGAAGTCGAACAGCTTGGCGAGCGCCCGGCGGACGGCGACATTGGCGAAGATCGGCCGCCGCGTATTGAACACGAAACCCGACATGCCCTTCGGCGTTCCGGTATCGAAGGTTTCCTTGATGACCCGGCCGTCATTGACCGCGGGAAAGTCGTAGGCCGTGTTCCACTGCGCCGGATCGCCCTCGGGATTGATCTGATAGAGTCCCTTCTTGAAGGCCTCGAACATCGCGTTCGCGTCGCGATAATAGTCGATCCGGATCTCGTCGTAATTGTACTGGCCCTTCTGGACGGGCAGGTCGTTCGCCCAATAGTCGGGGTTGCGCCTGAAGAGGATGGTATTGGGCGCGCCGACCTCGGCGATGGTGTAGGGGCCGCTGCCGATCGGCGGCTTGAGGGTCGACTTGTCGAAGGTCTCGGAATCGGTCGCGTGCTTGGGGAGGATCGGCATCAGACCCAGGATCAGCGGCAATTCGCGGTCCTTGGCGCTTGCGATATTGAAGCGGATGCCGCGGTCGCCGACCCGGTCGTAGCTGTCGATCTTGCCGTAATAGTATTTGTAGTTCGGCCGGCCCTTGTCGCGCAGGATCTCCATGGAAAAGATCACGTCGTCGACGGTGACCGGCTCGCCGTCGGAGAATTTCGCGTCCGGGTTGAGGGTGAATTCGACCCAGCTGCGGTCCTCCGGCGTCTCGACGGTTTCGGCCAGCAGCCCGTAGAGCGTGAAGGGCTCGTCGGCGCTCCGCGTCAGCAGGCTCTCGATGACCAGGTTGCCGAAGACCGGATCGCGCAGGCCGCGCGAAGACGTCGTTCCGCCCTGGACGATGAAGGAGTTCAGGCTGTCATAGGTTCCGACGACGCCATAGGTGATCCTGCCGCCCTTCGGCGCGTCCGGATTGACGTAGGGCAGGTGGGTGAAATCCGGAGGAAGCGCCGGTTCGCCGATCATCGCGATGCCGTGTGCCGGCTCCGCCGCTGCGAGCTGCGGCATCAGCCCGAGACCGAGGGCTGCGGCGATGACGGTTGCGACACGGCGCTTCAGGGCAATCGATATGATGGTGGCGGACATGGTCGGCTAGCCAATCGTTTCGAGCGGGGATTCGTATGGAAACTGGCCGCGATCCTAGCATAGCTTCCGCGATCGGCGATCGGAGCGGCGATTTTGGGATGACGACGGCCGCGCCGCTGGAAAATGACGGTCAGGCGGGCTAAGGAATGGCCGCGGCCAGTCAACAAGTCGCCTCATTTGGCGGCCACTGACCGTCGCGAGGGGACACGAGCCGATTTTACCGCGACCGACGCGGCGGGATACCGAGCCAAGGACGAGAAATGGCAAATCTCCAATTCAATATTTCGAGATGGCAGCGCCTCCTACCGGTCGTGGTTTTCGCGATCGGCGCGCCAATCGGGGCCGCGGCCCAGGAAGAACCCCAGCGACTGCCCGGGCCTACTCCGGATGCGCCCTGGGCCAAGATCTGCAACAAGAATCCGAGCGACGGCAAGGAACTCTGCCTGACCATCCAGGAGGTGACGGCCGACAACGGGCAGTTCATCGCCTCGGCGACGGTCAGGGAGGTCACCGGCGAGGACAAGAAGTCCTTCGTCGTCGCGGTGCCGCCGGGCATGCTGCTGCAGCCCGGGATGAGGGCCCAGATCGACAACGGCAAGCAGTACGAACTGTCCTATGGCGTCTGCTTCCCGAATGCCTGTTACGGCGAGCTCGAGGTCGATTCCGACTTCGTCAATTCGATGAAGAAGGGTGGCCAGCTCATCATCATCGCGATGAATGCCCAGGCCAAGCCGGTCAGTTTTCCGCTTACCCTGACCGGGTTCACCAAGGCCTATGACAGCGAAGGTCTCAATCCGGCCGGGCTCGCCCAGCGCCAGGAGGATTTGACCAAGGCGCTTCAGGACCGTGCCGCCAAGGCGCGCGAGAAGCTGAAAGAGCAGCAGGCCAAGGAAGGCGCGGCGCAGTAGCAGGCCGGGAGACAAGAAAGATATGCAGGTTACCTTTGCAAAATGGCAGTGCCTGGCGCCGCTGGCGGCCCTCGTGGTCGGCCTGCCGATGGCGGCCGCGGCACAGGACGCGGAGGCTCCGGCGGTTCCCACCGCGCAGTGGGCCAAGATATGCAACAAGAACCCGAATAACGAGCAGCAGAAGCTCTGCCTGACGATGCAGGAGGTGAAGGCCGAAACCGGTCAGTTCATCGCCTCGGCGGCGATCAGGGAGATGACCGGCCAGGACAAGAAGGCCTTCGTTCTGGCGGTTCCGCCCGGCATGCTCATCCAGCCGGGGCTGCGGGCGAAGGTCGACGACGGCGCCGAAACCCAGGTTCCCTTCGGCATCTGCCTGCCCAACGCCTGCTACGGCGAACTCGAGGTCAATGCGGATTTCATCGCGTCGCTGAAGAAGGGCGGCCAGCTCACCATCACGGTGATGAATGCCCAGGCGAAGCCGGTCAGCTTCCCGATCACCCTGGCCGGGTTCACCAAGGCCTATGACGGCGAGGGCCTCGACCCTTCGGCCATGGCCAAGCGCCAGGAAGACCTCAACAAGGCCCTGCAGCAGCGCATCGCCGAAGAGCGCAAGCGGCTGAAGGAGCAGCAGGCCAAGGAAGACGGCGGCCAGTAGCGCGCCGTCGGACCAGTCGGCGGTCGCGGCTCAGTTGAAGTCGCGATCGCGGGCGATGTAGATGTCGCCGTCGCGCGTGGCGAAGAATTCGCTGATCTGCGAATGCCTCAGCGGCTCGCCCGAGTCGTCCGGCAGCAGATTCTGCTCCGAGACATAGGCTACATATTCCGTTTCGTCGTTCTCGGCGAACAGGTGATAGTAAGGCTGGTCCTTGGTCGGCCGGATGTCTTCCGGGATCGCCAGCCACCATTCCTCGGTATTGTTGAAGACCGGATCGACGTCGAAGATCACGCCCCGGAATGGAAACTTCCGGTGGCGAACGATCTGGCCGATGGCGAATCGCGCCTCGCGGGCACTGTCGATGGGGGACGGCATATTCGATGTCATCGGCGCTATGGGCCACGGCCGCGCCGTCGTGTCAACAGGCCCGCGGTCGCGCTCGAGGATGGCAAGGAGATTGACCGTTTCCAGCTAACCGGTTAGGCACCGGGCTGTTTCTGCTGCCAATCAGTCCGAGCCCCGGGGGCGGGCATCCGGAAGCCCGACGGCCATGAGTCAGTTCCTGTCGATCATCCTGCCTTTCCTGGGGCTGATCGCGGCCGGCTTCAGCGCGGCAAGATGGCTTGGCTTGCCGGCGCAGGGCGTCTCGGGCCTCAATCTCTTCGTCTATTACTTCGCGTTGCCCGCCTGGTTCTTCCAGCTCGTGGCCGAAACGTCCTTCCGTGACCTGCCGAGCTGGTCTTTCCTCCTGACCACCACCTTCGCGACCTATTGCGCCTTCGCCATCGCCTTCTCCTTCGGCGCGCTGGTCAATCGCGGCAACGTCCCCGAAGCGACCATCCAGGGCCTGGTCGGCTCCTACGCGAATATCGGCTACATGGCGCCGGCCCTGACCGTCGCGGCCTTCGGGCCGCTGGCGGCGGCGCCGACCGCGCTGATCTTCACCTTCGACAGCATGATGCTGTTCGCCCTTGTGCCCCTGATGATGACGCTGGGCGGCACCAGCCGCACCGACGGCCGGTCGATGGCGCGCTCCATCGGCAGGCGGGTCGCCACCCACCCGGTAATCATCGCGACCGTGCTTGGCGTTCTCTTCTCGGTTGCCGGTCTGCCGCTTCCGGGGCCGGTCACCAGCCTCCTCGACGTCTTGCGATCGGCGGCGGTCCCGGTCGCGCTGTTTTCGATCGGCGCGGGGCTGGTCCAGATGTCGCGCGGACGCCTCGCGCCGGAAACCCCGGTGATCCTCTTGGTCAAGCTGGTCGTCCACCCGCTGATCGTCTACCTGCTCCTCAGCTGGATCGGCGGCTTCGACATCATCTGGGTCTACGCCGCGGTGCTGATGGCGGCCCTGCCGCCGGCGGCGAATGTCCTCGCCCTTGCCAGGCAATACGCGACATACGAGCGGCGTGCCGCCGCGGCGGTCTACTACGGAACCGTGGCCTCGATCGTCACCCTGTCGGTCACGCTGGTTCTTTTGCTGAGCGACGACCTGCCGGTCGATCCGTTCCGCTAGCGGTCGGTGGCAACGGCGCGGCGACGCCCTGGCGCATGATGGCCTGGCGGAGCACGGGCACCCGGTCGAGCAGGAAGAGCCCCAGCCCGCGCATGGCCTGCACCGGCAGGAAGCCGGTCAGAAGCGTCCGGTTCAGGGCGTCGACGGCGGCGGTGCGGGTGTAGATATCGGCGCGGCGGGCGCGATCATAGGCGGCCAGCCCGTCCGCCCGTCCGGGATCGGCGGCCGGACCCGCCAGGGCATCGCCGAGGGCCGCCACGTCCCGATAGCCGAGGTTCAGGCCCTGGGCGCCGATTGGCGGGAAGAGATGGGCGGCTTCTCCGAGCAGCGCGGCGCGAGGGGCGGCGAAGGCGGCGACGCCCATGCCGGATAGCGGGAATACCTGTGCCGGGCCGTCCAGCGCCACCTTGCCCAGAATCGACTCCGATCGCGCCTCGATCTCCGCCGCGAGGGCGGCGGCCGGCATCTCGACGCGCCGCTTCGCCGCCGCGGGCCGGTCGACCCAGACCAGGCTGGAGCGGTTGCCGGGCAGCGGCACGAGGGTGAAGGGGCCGTTTTCGGTGTGGAACTCGGTCGAGGTATCGGCGTGCGGCAATTCGTGGCTGATATTCGTCACCAGGGCCGACTGATCGTAGCGCCATTCCCGGACCCTGATGCCGACGCCGTCGCGGATGCGCGAGCGGCGCCCGTCCGCGGCCGCGACCAGCCGCGCGGTGATCGTCTCGCCATTGTCGAGCCGGGCTGCAACGTTGCCGTCGTCGTCGACGGCGACCTTTTCGACGCTCGCGGCGATGCGGGTGATGCCCCGGTCCGCGTTGAGCCGGTCGAGCCCGCCGGTGAGGACGGCATTGGCGATGTTGTAGCCGAAGGCGTCGAGGCCGATTTCGCTGGCGTGGAAGAGCACCTCCGGCGCCCGGATCAGCCGCCGGGTCGCATCGACGATGCGGAGCGAGCGAAGCGGCGCGGACTGGTCGGCGACGATCGGCCAGACACCCAGTTCCTCGAGAAAAGACACCGAGCCGGCCAGCAGCGCCGCCGTACGGTGGTCGTCGGGCCGTGCGGCCGGCGCGACAACCGCGACGTCATAGCCAAGCGAATCGAGATGCAGCGCCGCCGCCAGGCCAACCGGTCCGGAGCCGACGACGAGGATGTCGACGTCCGTTGTCGTCCCGGCTACCCGGCGACGGCTTGCGGCTTGGGAGTCATCGGCTTCCTGGCCCATTCGGCGATCTCACCCGTCAACCACGATCCCGCCAGCATAGCCGCAACGAAGAGCATAACCGACTGCGGCACAATGCCGAGGTTGGCGATGGCCGGGGCGGGGCAGAATCCGGACAGCCCCCAGCCGATGCCGAAGATCGCGGCGCCGCCGACCAGCCGGCTGTCGATCCGCGTCTTCGCCGTCGTCTGGAAGGCCGGCGCGACGATCGGCCTGGCCAAGACGCGGTTGAGCCTCAGCCCGACGAAAGCGACGAGGACGCCGCCGCCCATGACGAAGGCGAGGCTCGGATCCCAGCCGCCGTCGGGGATTGCCGCGAAATCGAGGAAATCCCTGACCTTCTGCGGATCGATCATGCGGGCGATGGCCAGGCCGAGGCCGAAGATGATGCCGCTGCCGAAAGCCGCTGCAATGGCGATAACAGAGCGACGCATCAGAGGACGTGCCTCATCACGAAGACCGTCGCCACGGCGGTGGCGAAGAAGGTGCCGACCGCCACGAACGAGCGTGGCGACAGGCGGGCGAGACCGCAGATGCCGTGGCCGGACGTACACCCGTTGCCGAGGCGGGTTCCGACGCCGACCAGCAGGCCCGCCGCGACCAGGGCGACCGGACCGAGGCCGACCTCGGGCAACGCGTCGGGCAGCTCGGCGAAGAGGTCCGGCCCATAGGCGGCGCCGAGACCCGCGCCGAGCGGCAGGCCGACGAGGAAGGCCAGGCGCCAGGCAACGTCCCCCGGGCTGCGGGGGAACATGGCGCCGAAGATCGTCGAAACGCCGGCCGTGCGGCCGTTAAAGGCCCATAGCAGGGTTGCGGACAGGCCGATCAGGACGCCACCTATCGTGGCGGTCAGCGGCGTGAAATTTTCCATGGACGGGACTCCACCAGAACGTCCCGCAATTCTCCGCCTGCCCCGGTTGCGGTCAAACAAATCCATTCTACGTAGGGACTTGTTTTTGGTTGGAGCTTGCAATCGCGCGCGGGTCCGACAATTTCTTGCCGTTGGGCCGATTCACTGGAGTGCGGAATGATTGCTTTCGACTGGGTCGCCGACCCGGCCATCTGGGCGAGTCTGGTGACGCTGACGGTGATGGAGGTCGTTCTCGGCATCGACAACATCGTCTTCATCTCCGTCATCGTCGGCAAGCTGCCGCAGCAGCAGGCCAAGCGGGCCCGGCAGATCGGCCTCGGCCTGGCCCTGATCTTCCGGGTCATCCTGCTTTTCTCGCTCTTCTGGCTGATCGGGCTGACCGCGCCGGTCTTCACGATCCTCGGGGAGGGCTTTTCGTGGCGCGATATCGTCCTCGTCGTCGGCGGCGCCTTCCTTCTCTACAAGGCGACGGTCGAAATCCATCAGGATGTCGAAGGCGGCGGGCACAAGGAGACCGCCACCGCGACCAAGGTCTATGCCAGCTTCGGGATGATCGTTGCCCAGATCGCGGTGATCGACATGGTCTTCTCGATCGATTCGATCCTGACCGCGATCGGCATGGCCGACCACGTCGGCGTCATGGTCGCGGCGGTGGTGATCGCGATCGCGATCATGTATCTGGCTTCCGGGCCGGTGGCGGGATTCATCGAACGGCATCCGACCACCCGGATGCTGGCACTGGCCTTCCTGCTGATGATCGGCATTGCGCTGATTGCCGACGGGATCGGCTTTCATATCCCGCGCGGCTATCTCTACGCGGCGATGGCATTCTCGGCGATCGTCGAGCTGCTTAATGTCGTAGCCGGCCGAAACCGGCGGAAAAGGGCGAAATGACAGACGAGACCGGCGAGGCCATCGCGGCCAACAGGGAGGAATTTGTCCCTTCGGACCGCGGTTTCCTGTCCCCCGCCCATCTGATCATGGCGGTGTTCTTCGTCCAGGCGCTGATCCTTGCCAACTGGCTTCCCCGGATTCCCGATGTCGAAACGGCGTTGGGACTGGGGCATGGCGACCTGGCGCTGGCCCTGGCGGGCCTGCCGCTCGGCATGTTCCTCGGGATTGGCGTTTCCGGGCCTGTGATCGAATGGCTTGGGCCGCGGCGGACGATCCTGCTGTCGATCTCGGCATTGTGCGTTTCCGCCGTCTTTCCCGGCTGGGCGCCGAACGCGGTTTCGCTTTTCGTGGCGCTCTTCGTGATGGGAGCCACCTTCGCGCTGACGGACGTCGCCATGAACGTCGAGGCCGCGCGGATCGAGACGACCTTCGGCCGCCGGATCATGAGCACCTGCCACGGGTTCTGGAGTGTCGGTTCGATGGTCGGGTCGCTGATGAGCGGCGGGATTGCGGAACTGGGCGTGGCGACGGGCCCGCATCTCGCGATCGTAGCCGTGGCCTCGCTCCCCATCGGAATCCTGATCGCGCGCGCCCTGCCGCGGCTCGGTCCGATGGTCGAGGGCCCCGAACGTCGGCCGGCCTTCGCGCTGCCGTCCCTGTCGCTCCTCGGCCTTTGCTTCTTCGTCTTCGGGATGGTGATGGTCGAGCAGGTTTCGCGGAACTGGGGCGGCGTCTTCCTCAGGGACATCCTCGGGGCTTCGCCGGGAACGATCGGCCTGACGATCGGGATGCTGGCGCTCTTCATGGCCATCGGCCGGTTTCTTGGCGATCCGCTGTCCGACCGCTTTGGCGGCGTGGTCCTTGCGAGGTCCTTTGGCATAATGGCCGTCGCCGGGATCGTGCTGACGGTTACGGCGGACGGGATAGGCCAGGCGATGGCGGGATTCATCGCAATGGGGCTGGGCGTGTCGGTCGGCTTTCCGCTGGCGATTCGAGCGGCGACGGCCCGCACCGACCGGTCCCCGGCGACGAACGTCGCGGCCCTTGCCTTTTTCGCCTATTCCAGCTCGCTGGTCGGGCCGATGATGGTCGGCTTCACATCCGAGGGGATGGGCCTCAGAATAGGGTTCGCAACCATTCTTCCACTGGTGGTCCTGAGCACGCTTCTTGCCGGCCAGCTCCGCCGTGGGTAACGAGGTACCGGTCTGTTTCGAGCCGGGAGTCCGTCGGCGACCACGGGCGCGCGGGTGCCGCATTTGCCGGCAGCGTGATGAAAATTAGCGTTTGATCGGGTTTTGGGCATAATCCATTGTTGCAAGGCAGTCCGTGATTTCTGGCGGCGCCGCATTGGCCAGCCACGGCCCGTGGTGGAGCCGCGTAGAGTCGGGTGTAGCTATGGGGCAATTAACGACACATGTTCTCGATACCGCGCTTGGACGGCCCGCCGCGGGTATGCGTATCGATCTCTTCCGGCTTGACCAGACCGAGGAGTGTGTCGCCGTCGCGACCACCAATGCCGACGGTCGCGTCGACGAACCGCTGCTTGACGGCGTAAGCCTCGTGAGCGGCACGTTTGAGCTGCGCTTCCATGCCGGGGCATACCTGCGCGCGCAATCGCTGGAGTCGTCTTTCCTGGACGTGATTCCGATCCGGTTCACCGTGGACGCGGCCGACGAGCACTATCACGTGCCGCTTCTTCTCTCGCCGTTCGGCTATACAACCTACCGGGGAAGCTGAAGCGCGTCATGCGTGACTCGATCCGTTTCATTCGCAAGGGGCGCATGGTCGAACTGCGCGACATTGCGCCGACCGCGCTGCTTCTCGACTATCTCCGCGAGGTTGAGGGCTCGACCGGCACCAAGGAGGGATGCGGGGAGGGCGATTGCGGTGCCTGCACCGTCGCGCTCGGCCGCATCCGTGACGGCAAGCTGACCTATGAGCCGGTCAATGCCTGCATCCAGCTTCTTGGACAGGTGGACGGCTGCGAGGTGGTTGCGGTCGAGGATCTCGCCGACCGCGATGGCGAACTCCACCCGGTCCAGGCGGCGATGCATGACGCGCATGCCTCGCAATGCGGCTTCTGCACGCCGGGCTTCGTGATGAGCCTGTTCACGCTCTACCATTCCGGCAGGCGGGCCGTATCGCGGCCTGAGGTGAACGACTGGATCGCCGGTAACCTTTGCCGCTGCACCGGCTATCGCCCGATCGTCGACGCCGCCGTGAAGGTCTGCCGGTCCCCGCCGACCGATCGCTTTGCGACCGCCTCGGCCGACACGGAAAGCCTGATCGGCTTCCTGTCGGATAACGAGGACATCTTCATTGGCGATTCCGACCGGTTTTTCGCGGCCCCGGCGAGCATCGAGGCGGCCGCCGATCTTTACGAGCAGCACCCGGACGCGACCATCGTGGCGGGGGCGACGGATGTCGGGCTGTGGATCACCAAGCAGTTCCGCGACCTGCCCAAGATCATCCATATCGGCCGGGTTCGCGGCCTCGATCACATCGGCGATACCGGCTACGAGCTGCTGATCGGCGCGGCGGCGACCTATGCCCAGGTCGAGCCGTTCTTCAGGGAGCTCGACCCCGATCTCGGCGAATTGCTGCGGCGGCTCGGCTCGAAGCAGGTCAGGGCGTGCGGCACGATGGGCGGAAATGTCGCCAACGGCTCGCCGATCGGGGATTCGCCCCCGGCGCTGATCGCGCTCGACGCGACCGTCGAGCTCCGCAAGGGACGGCGGGTGCGCAGCATGCCGGTCGAGGAATTCTACATCGACTATGGCAAGCAGAACCGCGAGCCCGGCGAGATGGTGATCGGCCTGCTGGTGCCGAAGATGAACGCCAGCCACATCTTCCGCTGCTACAAGGTGTCGAAGCGCTTCGACCAGGACATTTCCTCGGTAATGGGCGCCTTCCGCTTCACCGTCGATGACGACGGCAAGATCAGCGAGGCGCGTCTCGCCTATGGCGGCATGGCGGCGATACCGAAGCGCGCGAAGCAGGCCGAGGAGGCGCTGACCGGCACGCTGCTCCGCGATTCCCGGGCGTGGTCGCGCGCCTTCGCGGCGCTGCGCGAGGATTTTTCGCCGATCGGCGATCACCGGGCGAGCGTCCGCTATCGCAACGAGACGGCGCATGCCCTGCTCGGCAAGGCGCTGATCGAGGCGGCTGGAACGGCTTCGAACCGGACCCGTGTCGTCGGCCATCGCGTGGTGGCCTGACATGGATCTCGGTGACATCGTCAAGGGCAGTCCGCCGCCCGCCGTCGTCCACAAGCCGAAGCCGCACGACAGCGCCGCCAAGCACATGACCGGCGAGGCGGTCTATGTCGACGACATCCGGACGCCCGCCGGTACGCTCCACGCGGCGCCGGGCTATGCGCCGATCGCCGCCGGCCGGGTGACCAAGCTCGACCTTGATGCGGTGCGGAAGGCGCCGGGCGTCGTCGATGTTCTCACCGCCGACGATATTCCGGGCGCGAATGATGCCAGCCCGAAGGGAATCGGCGACGAGCCGGTCATCACGCCGGAACGCATCATGTTCTACGGCCAGGTGCTCTTCGTTGTGCTGGCGGAGACGCGGGACCAGGCGCGCCGCGCCGCCAGGCTCGCCAGGGCGGCGACCGCGCCGGGCATGCCGATGATCGACGTCGATGACGCCGTCGTCGCGGATTCGACCGTGCTGCCGGACTACACATTCGAGCGCGGCACGCCCGAGGACGAGATCGCCTCGGCGCCGCGGCAGCTCGGCGGTGAATTCCGCATCGGCGGCCAGGAGCATTTCTATCTCGAGGGCCAGGTGGCGCTCGCGGTCCCCGGCGAGGATGGCGACATGTATGTCTATTCCTCGACCCAGCATCCGAGCGAGGTCCAGCACGTCGTCGCCCATGTCCTCGGCCTCGATTCCAACGCGGTGACCGTCGAGGTGCGCCGGATGGGCGGTGGTTTCGGTGGCAAGGAGAGCCAGGCGACGCAGTGGGCGGTCATCGCGGCGCTCGGCGTGCGCAAGACCGGCCGTCCTTGCAAGATACGGCTCGACCGCGACGACGACATGATGATGACCGGCAAGCGGCACGACTTCCGGGTCGACTACAAGGTCGGCTTCAGCCGCGAAGGCGGCATCCGCGGCGTCGACGTCACCTTCGCCGCGCGCTGCGGCTATTCGGAGGACCTCTCGCTCGGCGTTGTCGACCGGACGATGTTCCATGCCGACAGCGGCTACTTCTACCCGACGGTGCGGATCCTCGCCCGGCGGATGCGCACCAACACGGTGTCGAACACCGCCTTCCGGGGCTTCGGTGGCCCGCAGGGCAAGCTCTTCGCCGAGCGGATGATCGACCATATCGCCTATTCGGTCGGCCGTGATCCGCTCGATGTCCGCAAGGCGAATCTCTACGGCGGCGCCGGGCGGGATCGCACGCCCTATAACATGCGGGTCGAGGACAATATCCTTCCCGAGATCGTCAACGAGCTCGAGAGGACCAGCGACTATCGCGACAGGCGCAGGGCGCTCGCCGAGTTCAACGCCTCCAGCCCGGTCCTGAAGAAGGGCATCGCCCTGACCCCGGTGAAGTTCGGTATTTCCTTCACCCTGATGCACCTTAACCAGGCCGGCGCGCTGGTCCATGTCTATCGCGACGGGTCGATCAGCCTGAACCACGGCGGCACCGAGATGGGCCAGGGGCTGTTCGTCAAGGTCGCCCAGGTCGTCGCCGAGGAGTTCGGCCAGGAGCTCGACCGGGTCAAGATCACTGCGACCGCGACCGACAAGGTGCCGAATACCGGCCCGACGGCGGCTTCGGCCGGGACCGACCTCAACGCCCAGGCCGCCATGGCCGCCTGCCGGGCGATCAAGGAGCGGCTCTTCGATTTCATCGAGCAGGAATGGGGCGTCGGCCGCGACAGCGTCCAGTTCCGCGAAGGCAAGGTGATCATCGGCAACCGGGCGATGGACTTCGGCGAGCTCGCGGAACTGGCCTACCGCAACCGCGTATCCCTCTCCTCGACCGGCTTCTACAAGACGCCCAAGATCACCTGGGACCGGGAGAAGGCCACCGGCCAGCCGTTCTTCTACTTCGCCTATGGCGCCGCTTGTTCGGAGGTGACGATCGATACGATGACCGGCGAGATGCGGGTCAATCGCGTCGATATCCTCCACGACGTCGGCAAGTCGCTCAATCCGGCGATCGACATCGGCCAGATCGAAGGCGGCTTCGTCCAGGGCATGGGGTGGTTGACCACCGAGGAACTGGTCTGGGATTCGGCCGGCAGGCTGATGACCCACGCACCCTCGACCTACAAGATCCCGACCGCGTCCGACGTGCCGGAAGACTTCCGCGTCGCGCTCTACGAGTCGGGCGGCAACCGGGCCGATACCATCTACCGCTCCAAGGCGGTCGGCGAGCCGCCGCTGATGTTGGCGACGTCCGTCTTCTCCGCGATCCTCGATGCGATCATCAGCCTCAAGCCCGCGGTCATGCCGCGTCTCGACGCGCCAGCGACACCGGAGGCGATCATGCGGGCGATCAGGGCGACCGGAGCCGGGGATCCGTGATGCTGACCTGGCGCCGGCTCCTCGAGGCGATCGACGGACGCGGCGGCGCGGCAATGGTGACGGTCGCCGCGACCAGGGGCTCGGCGCCGCGCGAGGCCGGCGCACGGATGATCGTCAACCGCGACGGCACCTTCTCCGGAACGATCGGCGGCGGCACCCTCGAATGGCGGGCGATCGCGCTCGCCCAGGCCGCGCTGGAACGGGGGTCACCGGCGGAAAGGCGGCGCTTCGCGCTGGGACCCGAGCTCGGCCAGTGCTGCGGCGGCCAGGTCGATCTCGTCATCGAGGTCTTCGACCAAGCCGACCGGGATGTCGTCGCTGGATTTGCCGGTCGGGAGGCCAGGGGACCGTTCGCGGTCACCGGCCGCTTCGTCGGCAGGGGGAGCCTGGAGCGCGGGCTCAGCGACGAACCGCTTGAGCCTGGTACGGCGATGCTTGCCGGCGGCGCGCTTGTCGAAGGCTTCGGCGACGCCCGCCGGCCGCTTCTTCTCTTCGGTGCCGGGCATGTCGGCAAGGCACTGGTGCTTGCGCTCGCCCCGCTGCCCTTCGCGGTCTCATGGTTCGATCCGCGGCCTGATGCCTTTCCGGCTTACGTGCCGGCCAACGTGGCGCCGAGAACGTTCGGGGAGCCGGCCGGGGCTTTCGCCGGGGCGATTCCCGGTTCGTTCGTGCTCGTCATGAGCCACAGCCACCAGCTCGATCTCGCTCTCGTCCAGGCGGCCCTGTCGGACGGCCGCTTTCCCTATGTCGGGCTGATCGGCTCGAAGAGCAAACGGGCGCGCTTCGAGAAACGGCTGGCCGCGGGGGACGTTCCCATCGAGCGCATCCGCCAGCTCGTTTGCCCGATCGGTATCGGCGATATCCGTTCCAAGGCGCCGGCGGTCATCGCGGCCGCCACGGCGGCCCAGCTGCTGGAGCGCGACGAAGCCATGAAAGCGGAGGCGGCGCGGGACCCTGGCGCCTTGCGTCCGCCGGGAAGGCAGGTAGGTTAACCTCGACGTGGAAACGCAACCGGAACCCAGGCAGGAGAGATCGCCAAGGCGCGCCGAAGGCATCGCCACGCTTGAGGCCGTCGGCATCACCAAGGATTTCGGGGCGCTGCGTGCCAACGACAGTGTCGATTTTGCGATCATGCCGGGCGAAATCCATGCCCTGCTCGGTGAGAACGGCGCTGGCAAATCCACCCTGGTGAAGATGCTCTATGGCGTCCTCCAGCCGACCGCCGGTGAAATCCGCTGGCAGGGGCAGCCGGTCGTCATTGCCAATCCGGCGGCCGCCAGGCGGCTCGGCATAGGCATGGTCTTCCAGCATTTCTCGCTCTTTGATGCCCTGACCGTCGCCGAAAACATCGCCCTTGCGATCGAGGGCGCCGGGCCGATCAACCGGCTCAGGGAGATGATCAGCCGGGTTTCGGCGGAATATGGCCTGCCGCTCAATCCGGAATCGATCGTCGCCGATCTTTCGGTCGGCCAGCGGCAGCGGGTCGAGATCGTGCGCTGTCTGCTGCAGGAACCGCGGCTGATCATCATGGACGAGCCGACGTCGGTGCTGACGCCGCAGGAGGCCGACGACCTCTTCGTCACCCTCAAGCGGCTGGCGTCCGAGGGGTGCTCTGTCCTCTATATCAGCCACCGGCTGGAGGAGGTCCGCGCCATCTGCCATCACGCGACGATCCTGCGTCACGGCAAGATCGTCTCCGAATGCGATCCGCAGCAGGAGACCGCGGCGCGCCTCGCCAGCATGATGGTCGGCGAGGAGGTGAGGCAGCTCACCGCGCCCGAACCGGTTCCCGAGACCGCGCCGGTCAGGGTATCCCTCCGAAACGTATCCCAGCCCAGGCCGCATCCCTTCGCCGTCGCCCTCGACAACATCTCGCTCGACGTACGGGGCGGCGAGATCGTGTCGATCGCCGGCGTCGCCGGCAACGGGCAGGACGAGCTCTTCGACGTCCTTTCGGGGGAAGTCACCGCCGCGACCGGCTCGATCGCGATCGACGGTGTCGATTGCCGGCTAAGGGGCGTCAACGCCCGGCGCCGCCTCAACGCCGCCTTCGTGCCGGAGGAGCGGCTTGGCCACGGCGCC
Organism: Bauldia sp.; assembly: GCF_020442045.1. Classification (GTDB taxonomy): domain Bacteria; phylum Pseudomonadota; class Alphaproteobacteria; order Rhizobiales; family Kaistiaceae; genus Bauldia. The sequence continues at coordinate 16,902 of NZ_JAGRLA010000118.1, forward strand.
GTGCCCCGGCTTCGCCTGTCGGAGAACGTCGTCCTGACGCGAAACGGCACCCGCGAGGGGCTGGTGCGGTCCGGCGTCGTCAATTTCCTCGGCGCGCGCTCGATCGTCGGCCGGGTTACGGAGGCCTTCGACGTCCGCAAGGGAACGCCGGATCCGGAAGCCGCGGCTCTGTCCGGCGGCAACCTGCAGAAATTCGTCGTCGGCCGCGAATATGACCGCAACCCGGGGGTTTTCGTCGTCTCGCAGCCGACATGGGGCGTCGATGCCGGTGCCGCGACGACCATTCGCCAGTCGCTGGTCGATCTCGCCCGTGCCGGCTCGGCAGTCCTCGTCATCAGCCAGGATCTCGACGAGATTCTGGAGATTTCGGACCGGATCGCGGTCATCTCGCACGGCAGGCTGTCGGAACCCCGGGAGGCGCGCGGGATCACGCGGGAGGAGATCGGGTTGCTGATGACCGGCATTTCGGGGGACGGGCAGGGGAGCGGCGACAATGCGCATTGAGCTGATCCGGCGTCCCGAGCGCTCCTCGGCGATGGCACTCCTGTCGCCGATCCTGGCGATCGCGCTGACGGTGATCACCGGCTTCTTCGTCTTCCTCGCGATCGGCGTCGATCCCTTCGAGGCGCTCTATATCTACTTCATCGAGCCGCTGACCGCCTGGTGGTCGGTCCAGGACCTTCTCATCAAGGCGACGCCGATCATCCTGATCGCCATCGGCCTGTCGCTCTGCTACCGCTCCAACAACTGGAACATCGGCGCCGAGGGCCAGCTCGTCGCGGGCGCCATCGCAGGTTCGGTCTTCACGATCCTGGTGCCCGAGTGGAACGGCCCGCTGGTACTGCCGGTCATGCTGCTGATGGGGATCGCCGGCGGCATGCTCTACGGCGCGATCCCGGCGCTGCTCAAGATCCGCTTCGGCACCAACGAAATCCTCACCAGCCTGATGCTGGTCTACGTCGCCCAGTTCTTCCTCGACTGGCTGGCGCGGGGTCCCTGGCGCAACCCGGAAGGTCACAATTTCCCGGACAGCCGTGAATTCGACGGCTGGCAACTGCTGCCGACCATCCTCGGCGACGACGTCAAGCTCAACTTCGTCTTCGTGCTGATCGCGGTGGTCGTCGCCTGGTTCGTCCTGTCGCGGACGATCACCGGCTTCCAGATCTCGGTGCTCGGGCAGGCGCCGCGCGCCGCCGCCTTTGCCGGCTTCAGCCAGAACCGGATGGTGCTTCTCACCTTCCTGGTCTCCGGTGGCCTTGCCGGCCTGGCGGGGATCTGCGAGGTCGCCGGCCCGATCGAGATGCTGCGAACCTCGGTCTCGCCCGGCTACGGCTTCACCGCGATCATCGTGGCCTTCCTCGGCCGCCTCAATCCGATCGGCATCTTCTTCGCCGGCTTGTTGCTGGCGCTCTCCTATATCGGCGGCGAGGGCATCCAGATCTCGCTCGGCGTCTCGGACCAGATCACCCGGGTCTTCCAGGGCATGCTGCTCTTCTTCGTGCTGACCTGCGACACCTTCATCTTCTACCGGGTCCGCTTCGTTGCAGCCCGGCGACGCCAGGCGGGGGAGGTGACGCATGGACATGCTTGAGGGC
>NZ_JAGRLA010000119.1 GCF_020442045.1 Bauldia sp.
AGCCCCTGAAATGATTGGTCGGAGTGGCAGGATTTGAACCTGCGACCCCCTCGTCCCGAACGAGGTGCGCTACCAGGCTGCGCTACACTCCGGCCGCTGGCGAGGCGCTTTATAGCCCCGCCTCCCGGCGCAAACAAGGCCGCGTTTGCATGGCTTTCGCGAATTGCGGTGCGTTGCGAAAGCGGCCCCGAGACGATATACGGGCGCGGGTCGCGGCGTGCCGGGATTCCGGGGCTCCGGTGGGGCGTCGCCAAGTGGTAAGGCAACGGGTTTTGATCCCGTCATACGCAGGTTCGAATCCTGCCGCCCCAGCCAGCCAGTCTGCCTCGGTGCCTGGTGAACTCTTCGGAAAATGGACGGGGCGCGGCCGGGCGTTAGCCGCTCAAACGCGATTTTTCTGCTTCCTCCCCGACCCGGCAGGATCGGAGAAGCCGTGGGTTTCGACACCCGCTCGCCGAGAGCGAATATCGCGACATGCCGGCGCGTGGTGGTGCGGCGGAGACGGTGACCTTGTGACCTCCACGGGTCGGACCCGCGAGCCGTTTTCGTTCCTGCCTGCCGCCTTCAGGTGTCTTGGCCCGTATCCCGGCGGTTCTTCGCGCATTCATGGAGCGTCGCGAGGATTCGCTGAGCGCGCGTGTCATTTGGGTCGTTCAGCATCACGTTGGGCAGAAAGGAGAAGGCCACCCCGAGCTCGGGCCAGGCTCCATGCATCGAAACCCCGGCGCCGGGATGACCGAAGGCGCGCGATGGTGGACCGAATACGGGTTCGTCATTCTGCAGCCAGAAGCCGGTGCCGAGAACGAGCGGTCGGCCCACCAGCGGATCGACGAATCGCGCTATTTCCTCAATGCTCTGTTCGATCGTGGCCTCCTTCAGCACACGGACGCCGTCAAGCGAGCCGCCGTTCACCAGCGCCGCATAGAAGCGACTCATCGAGCGCGCCGAGCCGATGCCGCCGGCGCCGGGAATCTCGGCTGCGTGGAACGGTTCCGTATTCCAGGGCAGGTCGCCTGGGAAGAGATCTGGGTTGGCCCATGTCCGCCAGACAAGCGGGTCATGGTCGGCCGCGCCCGGCGGGGAAATTGCCGCCCCCTCCCAGCTCGGCGCGAGACTGAGCTGTCCGGTCCTGTGGTTCTCGGCTGCCGGCAGGCCGATCCAAAGGTCGAGTCCGAGCGGGCCGGCAAACTCGTCGGCGAAGAAGCGCCCGACGCTGCGTCCGTCGATGCGACGCACGAGCCCACCGCAAATCCACCCGAAGGTGAGCGGATGATAGCAGCCGAAAGATCGGGCATCGTCCGGTTCCGGTTCGGCTGCCACGTGGTTTTCCATGCGCTCGCTGTCGAGGATGTCCGTGAGCGCGATCCGGACGGCCGAAAGGCCGGTCAGTCCATCGGTATGGGAGACCGCCTGCCGGACGGTGATCGACTGCTTTCCGTTGCGGCCAAACTCGGGCCAATAGCGAGCGACCGGCTCGTCAAGCGCCAGATGTCGATCTTCCATCAGCTTCAACAGGCAGGCGGCCACGAGCCCCTTCGTGCCCGACCAGACAGGCAGCAGCGTTTCTTCGCGCCAGGGGCTGTTCCGCGCGGCCATGCCACCCCACAGGTCGACGACGGGCCGGCCATGCTGGTGTATCGAAAGCGCGGCGCCGCCCTCCGGCGTCTCGGCGATCACCTCCTCGAACGTCTCTCGAACCGGTGCGAAGCCGTCGGCCGCGAAACCAGGGCGGGTTGTCATCGGAGTTGTCTCCTCGATTGTCGAGCCGGTAGTACGGCGAGCCTCTTCCGATCGCCTTCAACGCCCGCCGCTGACGGCGAGAACCGCGCCTGTCACATAGGATGCGGCCCCGGAAAGCAGCCAGACCACAGCTTCGGAAACCTCGGCGGGGCTGCCCGGCCGGCCCATCGGGACGGTCGTCGCGAGTCTCTCGGCCCGGGCCGGATCGCCGCTGCTTCCGTGTATGTCGGTGGTGATCAGGCCCGGCCGTATCGCATTGATCCGAATCCCCTCGGCGCCGACCTCTCTTGCCAGGCCGACGGTCATCGACTCGATGGCGCCTTTGGAGGCGGCGTAGTCGATGAATTCTCCGGCGCCGCCAAGCACGGCGGCCATCGATGACAAGTTGACGATCGAGCCGCCGCTTCCGCCGTGTCGGGTCGACATCAGCCGGACCGCCTCTCGCGAGCACAGGAATGCGCCCCTGACGTTGACGGCGAACACCGCGTCCCAGCGCGCGAGATCGAAAGTCTCCAGCTTGCCCGCGTGATGAAGGATGCCGGCGTTGTTGACCAGTCCATCGATCCGGCCATGGCGTTCAAGGCAATGGGCGAATATCGCCCGCACGTCGCATTCCCGCGAGACATCGCCGCCGACGCAGGTCGCGGTTCCGCCGGCGGAGCGGATGTTGGTGACAACCTGCTCGGCGTCCGCCTTTCCGGCCCTGTAATTGACAACCACCGACCAGCCATTCTCCGCGGCAGCCGCCGCGATCGCGGCGCCGATGCCACGCGAGCCGCCTGTTACGAGCAGGACCTTGCCCATCGTCTAATGGCTCGCGCGCTGCGTCGTCAGCTCGCGCGACGCGGCGGTAAAGTCGAAGTCGCATCCGAGATCCGCCTGTTGAACATGGTCGCGATAGAGTTGTTGATAGCCACTGGCGATCGGGGGGAGGGCCGGCTGAAATTCCTCGCGCCGTCGTGCGAGCACGCCCTCATCGACGTCGAGATGAAGCCGTCGTGCGGGGATGTCGACCTCGATCAGGTCGCCCGACCGGACGAGAGCGAGGGGCCCGCCCTCGGCCGCCTCGGGGGCGACATGCAGGATCACCGTTCCGTAGGCGGTGCCGCTCATCCGCGCGTCGGAGATGCGGATCATGTCCCGAATACCCGCCTCGAGGAGTTTCCTCGGCAAACCCATGTTGCCGACCTCGGCCATGCCCGGGTAACCCTTGGGTCCGCAATTCTGGAGGACGAGGATGGATGTCTCATCGACATCCAGCTCCGGATCGTTGATCCGGGCGTTGTAGTCTTCGATCGAGGAGAAGACGACCGCCCGCCCGCGATGCCGGAAAAGGGAGGGCGACGCGGCGGAGGGCTTCAGCACGGCACCGCGCGGAGCGAGATTGCCGCTCAGCACGGCGATGCCGCCCTCGGCGGTCAGCGGATTGTCCCAGGCGCGGATGACCTCGCTGTTCCAGACCGGTGCTTCGGCGATCCGATCCCAGAGGCCCGCGCCCTCCACGGTCACGGCCGTCTTGTCCAGCAGCTCGTGCTCGCCAAGCAGGCGCATCACCGCCGGCAGGCCGCCGGCATAGTAGAAATCCTCCATCAGGAACCGGCCTGAAGGCATCAGGTCGACGATCGTCGGGACACCGCGCCCCAGGCGGTCCCAATCGTCGAGAGACAGGTCGACGCCGGCACGCCGGGCGATGGCGATAAGGTGAAGCACTGCGTTGGTCGAGCCACCGATCGCCGCGTTGACCCGGATCGCATTCTCGAATGCCGGCCGCGTCAATATCTTCCGGATTCGCAGGTCCTCGGCGACCATCGAGACGATCCGGCGCCCTGCCGCCTGCGCGAGCCGCCTGCGCCGGGCATCGACCGCCGGTATCGCGGCATTCTGGTAAAGCGCCAATCCAAGCGCCTCGACCAGCGACGCCATGGTCGATGCGGTTCCCATGGTCATGCACGATCCGGGGGAACGGGCGTGACCGGCTTCGGCCGACAGGAACTCCGTTTCGGTCATGCGGCCGGCCTTGAGCTCCTCGGTCCAGCGGAAGACCGCGGTGCCCGAGCCGACCCGTTCGTCGCCCACGACGCCATTCAGCATTGGACCGCCGGACACGACGATGGCGGGGATGTCGCAGCTGGCGGCCCCCATGACCAGGGAGGGCGTGGTCTTGTCGCAGCCGACCATCAGGACGACGCCGTCGACCGGATAGGCGCGTATCGACTCCTCGACCTCCATGGCCGCCAGGTTCCGGTGCAGCATGGCGGTGGGCCGCGTCTGGCTCTCGCTGGCGGACATCACCGGAAACTCGACGGGAAATCCGCCGGCCTCGTAGACGCCGAATTTCACCCGTTCGGCGAGATCGCGCAGGTGCGCGTTGCACGGAGTCATTTCCGACCAGGTATTGCAGATGCCGATCACCGGACGGCCGTCGAACGCGTCTTCCGGCATGCCCTGGTTCTTCATCCAGGAGCGGTGCATGAAGGCGCTCTTGCTGTTGCCGCCATACCATTGCCGGGACCGCAGCGGGCGTTTCGGCTGATCGGTCATGCCCGTGCCTCCTTCTCGCTGAGGTCGAGGGCAACATCGACGATCATGTCTTCCTGGCCACCGACCATCTCCCGGAGGCCGAGCTCGACAAGGATGGTCCGCACGTCGATTCCGTGAAGAGTGGCGGCGCGTTCGGCGTGGCGGAGGAAGCTCGAATAGACGCCTGCATATCCAAGCGACAATGTCTCGCGATCTACCCGCACGGGCCGGTCCATCAGCGGCCGCACCAACGCCTCCCCGGCGTCCATCAGCGCGAAGAGGTCGGCCTTGTGCGAGAAGCCCTCCCGTTCGAGGACCGCGACCAGCGGCTCGATCGGCGTGTTGCCGGCGCCGGCGCCCATCCCGCAGAGGGATGCGTCGACACGCGTGGCGCCGGCCTGCAGGGCGACGATGCTGTTCGCCACGGCGACCGACAGGTTCTGGTGCGCGTGGATGCCGATCTCGGTGGCGGGGTCCAACCTCTGGCGGTAGGCATCGATCCGTTCGCTCACGCCCTTCATCGTCAGCGCGCCGCCGGAGTCGGTCACATAGACGCAATGCGCGCCGTAGCTCTCCATCAGCTTTGCCTGCTCCGCGAGCCTGGCCGGTGGAACACGATGGCTCATCATCAGGAATCCGGCGACGTCGAGGCCCAGGTTGCGCGCTGCCTCGATGTGCTGGCGCGCGATATCGGCCTCGGTGCAATGCGTCGCAATGCGCACCGACCGCACGCCGAGCGCCGCCGCGTCGCGCAGATCCGCGATCGTTCCGATGCCCGGCAGCAGCAACGTCGTCAGTCGCGCCCTCCGGCAATGCGCGGCCGCCGCCTCGATCCAGCCTCGATCGGTGGCCGAACCGAAGCCATAATTGACCGAGGATCCGGAAAGGCCGTCGCCATGGGCGATCTCGATGGCGTCGACGCCGGCCGCGTCGAGCGCCGCCACGATGGCCCCCGCCGTTTCGGGTTCCATCTGGTGCCGGATGGCGTGCATCCCGTCGCGCAGCGTGACGTCCTGAAGGTAGATCCGGGCCATGTCTGACTCCTTTACTGCGCCTGAGCGGCCAGGTATTCGGCTGTGCGGAGCGCCGCCGACGTCATGATGTCGAGGTTTCCCGCATAGGATGGCAGGTAGTGGGATGCGCCCTCGACCTCGAGGAAGACGGAGACCTTGAGGCCCGAGAAACGAAGCTGATTGTCAGGCAGCAGGATCGGCGCATTGTCGGGAACCGTCTCGATCTGGACGTCGTGTTTCAGCCGGAAGCCCGGCACGTAGCGCTGGACGTCGCCGACCATGGCGCGGACCGAAGCCTGGATCGCCCGGGGATCGGCGTCGTCGCAAAGGCAGAACACCGTATCGCGCATGGTGAGGGGCGGCTCGGCCGGATTGAGGATGATGATCGCCTTGCCGCGCTCGGCCCCGCCGATCGCCTCGATGGCTCGCGCGGTGGTCTGGGTGAACTCGTCGATATTGGCGCGTGTGCCTGGTCCGGCGGAGCGGGATGCGATGGCGGCGACGATTTCAGCGTAGCGGACGGGGGCGATCTTCGAGATCGCGGCGACGATCGGGATCGTCGCCTGGCCGCCGCAGGTCACCATGTTGAGGTTGCGCGCGTCGAGATGCCCCCCGATATTGACGCTGGGCACGACGAAGGGTCCGATCGCCGCGGGCGTCAGATCGATGAGCTGCGCGTCGCGGTCTTCCAGGAGGGCATCATGGCGGTGATGGGCGCCGGCGCTCGTTGCGTCGAAGAAGATACCGATCTCGTCGGCCGCCGGCCGCGAGAGGAAAGCCTCCAGGCCGTCATCGCAGACCGCGACTCCGAGGCGCGCTGCCCGCGCGAGCCCGTCGGAGGCCGGGTCGATTCCGATCATCGCCGCCATTTCGAGGGAATCCGACAGCCGCAGGACCTTGATCATCAGGTCCGTGCCGATGTTGCCCGAGCCGATGATGGCCACTTTCGTGCGTGTCATTTTGAAACCTCAGGGTCGGTTGAACAGGGCTGGGCCGAAACGGTGCGAACCGCCTTGCGACCGCTGGCTGCCGGACGCGCCGCCTCGATCGCCCGCCCGCCCGCAGGCCGGGGACGCCTTCGCTGCTGTCGCTCATTCCGGACATCGTTCGTCGCGCGGACATCACCGGTAACCGGCGGCGCCTTTTGGGCGCCGTCGATCACCGAAATGGAATGCCGGTCGAGCCCCGGCTACTTGCTCAGGGCGGCGACGATCTTGTCCACGTTCTCCTGATTGACCACCAGCAGCCCGGTATCCACCCGCGGCGGAATCGGACGACCGCCGTCTGCCGCCGACAGGCCCACCGTCTTCAGGCCGTTGTGGTTGTAGTCGTAGAGCATCTTGATCGCGTAGTAGGTGAACAGCTCGCGATTCTGGACGATGATCGCCTGAACGTAGCCTTCCTTCACCGTGTTGTAGAAGTCGACCGACTGCTCCATCGCGGTCACGACGATGTCGCCCGGCTGCTTGCCGCCCTCGCGAAGCGCGCTGACGATGCCCGCGCCCGACTCGGCGTCGAAACCGGCGATTCCGGCAAGGTCGGGATAGGCGGCGAGCAGGGCGGCGGTCTTCGCGGCCGCCTGGGCGCTGTCCGCGGCATCGTCTTCCTCGGCGACGACCTCGAACTTGCCAGGTGCCTTGGCATCGAGATAGGCCTTGAACCCTTTGCGGGCCGCGATCATGTTGTCGGCGTTGATGATCGACAACAGGGCGACCTTTCCGCCGTCGGGAAGGTTCTCGATCATCGCTTTTGCCTGAGCGACGCCGATCGCCCCCCAATCCGTTCCGATGAACGAGAGCCGGTCGGAATCCGGGAGGTCGGCATCGTCGGTGACGGTCGGAACGCCGTTGGCGAGGCAGTTGTTGACCGGCTCGGTCAGCGACGGGTCCCAGCCGACCACGGAAACGCCCGCCGGACTTTGTGCGCAGACCTGGTCCACCGTTGCGATGAACGCGGCGAGATCGAAGGCCGTCGGGCCGGCCACCCGGACCTTGACGCCCAGTTCGTCCGCCGCCGCCTTCAGGCCTTTATAGTCATAGGCCACGAACAGCGGCAGATTGGACATGTTGGAGACCCAATAGTAGGTTTCAGTTGCATCAGCGGGTCCGTATTCGGATTCCTGCGCCCTTGCGCTAGCGGTGGCAGCCGCTAGTGCAAGGGATGCCGCAAGGCACGCCTTCGCGAATAGGCTCGGTTTCATCGTCATTTCATTTTCCTCCTTCTGGTTTTCGAGGTTTGGGAACCGGGGTGCGCCGGTCCTTCGGGGAATGGCCTGATCACCGCGCGCTCCGCTGTTTGAACCGGTTGAGCGACACGGCGAGCAGCAGCACCAGTCCGATGATCATGCCTTGCCAGAAGACGCCGATCCCATTGATGATCATGGCGTTCTGGACGAGGGCGATGAAGAGCACGCCGAGCACGCCGCCGATAATCGTGCCCTCGCCACCTTTCAGGCTGGCGCCACCGAGGACGGTGGCCGTGATGACCGACAGCTCGACACCGATCCCGGCGGAGACGACGGCGCTGTTCAAGCGCGCGGCCGCGAGTACGCCGGCAAGGCCCGCCAGGGCGCCCATCAGCACGAAGGCCATGAGTGTCAGGCGCGGGACGTTGATGCCGGAGAGCTGCGCTGCCCGCGCATTGCCGCCGATGAAATAATATTGCCGGAACACCTTGGTCCGGGCGACCGCCCAGGCGCCGAGCACGACAATCACCAGCATCACCCAGAAAGGGGATTGAAGGCCAAGGAACTTCACCTGGCCGTAGAATTTGAACGCGTTCGATATCGGCGTGACGCCCGACGCGCCGATGAGCTGGGTCAGGCTCCGGTAGATCGACAGCGTGGCGAGGGTCGCGATCAGTGGATTGATCCCCAGCCGCGTGACGATGAGGCCGTTCACCAGGCCCGCCGCCGCCCCCGTTGCGATCCCCGCCAATATCCCGAGCTCCGCCGGGTAGCCGAGCCATCCGACCAGGGCTCCGGCAACGACGCCGGAAAGCGCCAGCGTCGATCCGATCGACAGGTCGAAGGCGCCGCCGATCATCAGGATCATCATGCCGACCACGAGGATGCCGGACTGCGCGGCATTGAGCAGCACTGCCGAGAAATTCGCCTGGGTCGCGAAGTTGGCCGGATAGGCGATCGCCATGGCGGCAATCAGGATCACGTTCAGAATGAGGAGGGTCTGGGGACGCGACGCGAGAATCCTGCCGGCCAACGACGACTCTCCGGACTTCCCGGTGCTCGGGAATCCGGCGGGGGCGGTCTGGCGCATCGTCAGATCGCGCATCATGCTGTCTCCATCGTCTCAAGTCCGGTTTGCGTGTTCACGGTAGCGAGGCGCAGGATCGAGACCTCGTCGGCCTCGGCGCCTGACAATTCCCCGACGGTCCGGCCGTCGGCCATGACGACGATCCGATCGGCGAGCGCCAGCACCTCGGGAAGATCGGACGACACGACGAGCAGGCCGACGCCTTCGCTCCTCAGCTCCCTGAGGATGCGGTAGATCTCCGACCGGGCACCGACGTCGACGCCGCGCGTCGGCTCGTCGACGATCAGGAGGGCGGGTTTCGTCGCGAGCCATTTGGCGAGCAGCACCTTTTGCTGGTTGCCGCCGGAAAGCAGGCCCACCTTCTGGTAGACCGAGGGTGTCACGATACCGAGCGATTCCCGGAAGGTCTCGGCAAGCGCCCCGGCCTTCGCCCAGGAGACCACCAGGCCTGTCGAGACCGCGTCGAGGACGGTGACCGCCGTGTTCTCCACAAGGTTGCGCTCGAGAAACAGACCGGTTTCCTTGCGATCCTCGCAAACCATGCCGATGCCGGCCCTCATGGCGTCGCGCGGCTGGCGTGGCCGGAAAGACCGGCCCTTGAACATGACCTCGCCGGACTCCCGTCGCCGGGCCCCGAAAAGCACCTCGCAGAATTCCGTTCGACCGCTGCCGACAAGACCCGCCAGACAGACGATCTCGCCCCGGCGAACGGTGATCGAGGCCTCATGCACGTCCGGCCCGCTCGAGATCGCGTGCGCCTCGATCAGGGCCTCGCCCGGCGGCGCGCTTGCCGGCTCGCGCGCGAATTCGAGGTCGCGGCCGACCATCAGCCGGATCAACGCCTCGGTATTCGTCTCGGATACCTTGACCGTGTCGACATAGTGACCGTCACGCAGGATCGTGACGCGATGACAGAGCTCGAAGATTTCACCGAGGCGATGCGAGACGTAGATCACGGCAACGCCCTGGGAGGCGAGGTTGCGGACGACCCCGAACAGCTCGTCGGTCTCCGTCAGGGTGAGCGCGGCGGTGGGCTCGTCGAGGATCAGGAGCTTCGGCCGGTGCGACAGGGCCTTGGCGATTTCCACCACCTGGCGCAGCGCGCTCGGCAGATCGGCGACGCGGGAATCGGGATCGATATGCAGGCCGAGCTGGGCGAGCAGCTCCGCGGACCAGGACCTGAGCTTCCTGCGGTCTATCTGGCCGAGAAAGCTGGTCGGCGGCCGACCGCTGTAGATGTTCTCGCTCACCGACAGATGGTCGATGAGGCTGCCCTCCTGATGGACGATCCCGATGCCGGCGCGGGCGGCCGATGCCTCGGTCAGGCCGTGGAGCGGCTTGCCGTCGAGAAGGATTTCTCCTTCGTCGGCGTCGTAGACGCCGGCGACGATCTTGCTGAGCGTGGACTTGCCGGCGCCGTTCTCGCCGAGCAGCGCGTGGATCTCTCCAGGCGCCACGGACAGGCTGACCTTGTCCAGCGCCCGGACGCCGAGGAAGCTCTTGCTGACGTTTCGCACCTCAAGCCGGAGAACCATTTCCTGCCTCACTGCGTCCCGGCACGGTCCGGTGCGCACCGTTTGCCGGGAAGGGGATGGAGGGAGATCACCTGGCCGCGCTCCTGACGTGAAGGGGCAGGCCGGCGGTATCCACATCGAACACCTCGATGGTTCCGAGCTCGTCCTCGGTAACGTAGATGCGATGCTCGCCGTCCCGGCCGAAGGCGACGTTCGTCGGTGCCATCCCGTTCGTGCGAATGCGTTCGCGCACGCCGCCGTCGGGGCCGAGAACGGTCACGTCGCCCTGGCCAAAAACGGTAACGTAGAGGGCGCCGTTCCGGCCGAAGGCCATGCCGTCGGGCCCTTTCAGGCCGGGCGGCGCGTCGGGGTCGATCGTGTTGCCGAAGACCTCGGCCGCGCCGAGGCCCTTCGGGCTCCATGGATAGCGGATGATATCCCCGCCAATGGTCTCCGCGACATAGAGGTGCGTGTCGCCGGGGCCGAAAGCGAGTCCGTTGGTGAAGCGGATTCCCTCGGCAAGGACCTCCAGTCGCAGCGTCTCGGGATGCACCCTGTAGACGCGCCCCTGATAGTCGAGCGAATCGTGGTCGTCCCGAACCTGTCCGTTCACCACGAAATCGGTGAACCGAATGCCGGAATCGGTGAAGTAAAGGAGTCCGTCGGGCCCGAAACAAAGGTCGTTGGGGAAGAGGAATGGCCCGTCGTCCGAATGATCCAGAATGGATTCATACTCTCCGTCGAGCGTCATGCGCAGAAGCGAGGGCGGGTTGGATTCGCACACCCAGATGCGGGACAGGTGGTCGAAGGCGAGGCCGTTCGGCCGCCCGGTCACCGCCAGTTGGGTTCGCTCGCTGCCATCCGGGGAGATGCGGCTGACGCAGCCCCGGTCCGGTCTCATTTCGACGACCAGCCAGCTGCCGTCCGACAGCGCCACCGGTCCCTCGGGGACACCAAGCCCCTCCGCGAAGATCATTGCTTTCTCCCCTACACGCCAGCGGTCTGGCCACCGTCGACCGCGAGAATTGCTCCGGTGAGGAAGGTTGCCGAACGCCCGGCCAGGAACAGGGCGGCCCCGGCGATCTCCTCCGCCGTGCCGAGCCGGCCGACGGGCAGCGTGCGCCCGAAAGCCTCGCGCTCGGCCTCGCTCATCAGGCCGCGCAGCATCGGCGTGTCGGTCGGGCCGGGGGCGATGGCGTTGACCCGGATGCCCTCGGCCGCATGGTCGACGGCCAGCGCCTTGGTCAGCATGGTGACGCCGCCCTTCGAGGCGACATAGGCGACCGCGCCGGGAAGCGCGTCATGCGCGCCGGTCGAGGAGGACATCAGGATGATGGCTCCGCCGCGCGATCGCATCTTCGGGATCGCGGCGCGGGCGCACAGGAAGCTGCCCGTCAGGTTGACGGCGATGATCCGGTTCCAGTCCGCGAGGCCCGTCTCCTCGGCGTTGCCGCCGAAGAAGAGCCCGGCCGCGCAGACCAGGACATCGATGCCGTCCGGCATCGACGCCACCATCTTCGCGACCGACTGTTCGTCGGTGACGTCGACGGTGCAGGGACGGATCTCTCCGGATGGGGACGTCGCGGCGATGCGCCTCGCCGCCTCGGATGCCCCTTCGGCGGAGAGGTCGGATGCCAGCACCGCGGCGCCGGCCTGGCAGAAAGCTGCCGCGATTGCCTCGCCGATGCCGGACGCCGCCCCGGTGACCACGACCCGTTTGCCGCCGAAGTCGTCAGGCATTCGCGGAGCCTCCCATCAGCGTGTTGCGGATGAAGGCGACCGCCTCGCGGGCGAGGGCGTCGACATCGCCCGACGGCGCCAGCACCATCGAGCCCGAGCCACGGAAACCGTAGCGCTCCATGGCGTTGCGGATGCGCTGCCAGTCGAGCCTTTCCGGGCCGACTCCCGGCGGCCAGTGCTTCGGATCATAAAGATGAATGTGGGTCGCGCGCCCGCCGGCGGCCTCGAAGCCCTCCTCATAGGTGTCCTCCACCTGGTCGAGCTGGTAGGTATCGAGCATCATCGAGAAACCGGGGCTGGCGATCTCGCGCACCTGCTCGGCGGCCTCTGCAACGCGCAGGATCGCGGCGACGTAGCCGGGATCGGCCGGCTCCAGCATGACGAAGGTCCCGGCGCCTTCGGCATGCTCGGCGATCTCGCCGAATACGTCGCGCATGACACCCGGCAACTCGGGGCCGGAAATGGCGATGGTCGAATCCCCGCGGGCCATGCCGAGCCCGACCCGGGCACCGAGGGCGCCGGCGAGGTCGATCAGCTTCTTGAAGACATCGATCGAGGCGCGGCGGCGGTCCGCGTCGTGGTGGAGGAGCGCATAACCGCGGACCGCAAGCCGTCCGGAATTGATGACACCGATGCCGATGCCGGCGTCGTTCAGCAAGGACTTCAGCCGTCCGGGATCGGGCACGTCATCGGGATTGGGGAGAAATTCCAGGCCGTCGAAGGTGAGTTCCGCGGCGCGCCCGGGCAAAAGGTCAAGGGGCGCCGCGAGGATCGGCACGACGAAATTGTCCGCCACGACGTCGTCTGTCGAAGAGAAGACGAGCACTTCCTCGATCGGGTTCATTGCCGCTGCTCCCTGCTGTGTCACCGCTGCTGGGTCCCGCCTTTTCGGCCCTGGCCGGTACGGCTCCCGGTCACGGTGCCGACCGCCGAACGAACGAGCCACGGCTCGAACGCCGGTTCGATCCCGGCGACGATGGTCAGGGCGATGCGGGCATAATGCTCGGCGAGAAGATGCGCGACGCGGTCGCCGTCGCGATCGAGGCAGCCTTCCATGATCGCCGCATGTTCGTCCTTGGATTGCTGATAGGAACTCGCCTGAAACAGGTAAAGGCGCCGGTACCGCTCGGCATGCTCGTTGAGCCTGGCCGAATATTCGAGGTGCCTGGGGCCGGCCGCGCGGAGCGCGATCAGGTGGAACTGCCGGTGGGCTTCGTCGAAGGCGTCGAAGCAGTCGGGCGCCTCGTTGGCGACCATCGTGTCGAGGCAGGCTTGCATTTCCTCGAGGTCGGCATCGGTCAGCAACGGCACCGTGGTGCGGACCGTCGTCGTGTCGAGCTTGATCCGCAGGGCATAGAGCTCGTCGAGATCCGCCATCGACGTCGGCGTGATGACCACCTGCCGGCCGTGGGACGAAGTGACCAGCCCTTCCTTCTCGATCATTCGGAGCGCTTCCCTTACGGGCGTGCGGCTCAGGCCGAGGGCCGTCGCGATCTTCACCTGGGAAAGCCGTGAGCCGGGAGCGAAATCACCCTGGAGGATCGCCCGGCGTATCTGGCCATATGCCTCGATCATGCCGGGCCCCAGCCCGGGCTCGGCCGATTTCGGCACCGGCCCTGCCGCTTCCGCGGCGGTCGCACGCGGACCGCCCCGCGATATTCCTGCCGGATTCATTGGTTCCTCCCGTAGCGAGCGGGCGGCCTGAACCGCCCGGCGCATGAATAGACCTGTATACCGGTTGGGAAATCATATCAATAATCTGTATACAGAAAAACACGATCCACTTCGCTGTTTTGTGGAAATCTCTCTAATTTGGCGGTCCAGGGTCATCAATTATGTATCCAGAAAATTGCGATGAGAGAAAATAGGTGCACGCCGCCGCGTTCTGCGGTTGTTTCGCGTTCGCTCGAAACGGTGTCGCCCGCTGCCACGAGAGTCTGGAGGAGAGATCATGAGAGCCGCCCTCTGGTACGGCCGTCGTGACGTGAGGATCGTCGATATCGCCGAGCCCGCGATCGCCCCCGGCAAGGTGAAGATCCGGGTCGTCTGGTGCGGCATCTGTGGCACGGACTTGCACGAATACGCCGCGGGCCCGATCTTCATCCCCGTGACGCCGCATCCCCTCACCGGTCAGCAGGCACCCGTCGTACTCGGCCACGAGTTCTCGGGTGACGTCATCGAGATCGGCGCCGGAGTGACGAGCGTGGAGGTTGGCGATCGCGTCTGCGTCGAGCCGATCATCTCATGTGGCAGATGCGCTGCCTGCGCCATCGGCAAGTACAATCTGTGTCGGTCGATCGCCTTCCACGGCATTTCGTCACCGGATGGCGGCGCTTTCGCTGAAATCACGATGGCCGACGAGCGAATGGTCCATCGCATTCCCGACTCCATGTCTTACGAGCAGGCTGCAATCGTCGAGCCGGCGGCGATGGTCGTACATGCCATACGGAGCAGCCGTTTCCGCGTCGGTGACCGGGTTGCGGTATTCGGCGCCGGTCCGATCGGCCTGCTCATTGTGCAGGCGGCGCGCGCGTCGGGGGCAAACGGCATCTTCGTCGTTGAGACCTCCGCGGTGCGACGGGAGCACGCGCTGAGGATGGGCGCATCGATCGTCATCGACCCAACGCGAGAAGACGCGGCGGCGGTCATCGCGGAGGAGACGGGGGGCGGCGTCGAAGTGGCCTTCGAAGCCACAGGCGCCAAGCAGGCGCTGTCGACGGCGATCGCCGGGACGAAATTCGGCGGGCAGGTCGTGGTCGTCAGCGTCTGGGAAGGCGACGCGACCATCCAGCCCAACCAGTTCGTCTTCAACGAGAAGACCATGATCGGCATCCTGGGCAACTGCAACAACTTCCCCGAGACGATCTCGCTCATCTCCTCGGGCGTCCTTGGGGTCGATTCGATGATCACCCGTAGGATCGGACTGGACGATCTCGTATCCGACGGCTTCGACGCGCTCCTCGGCGCGACCAAGGAACATGTCAAGATCCTGGTTTCGCCGAGTTAGCGGCCTGCCGGAACGCCTCTGACGCCGGAGGCGTGAAGCTCTCGGCTCCGATCCCTCTGGGGGCGGAGCATCCCCGGCAGGAGGCCGGCGGGCGTTGCGGCGGGCTTCCGCGAGGCGAGCGCCCGTGCGGGAAGCACAGGGGTCCTCATTCTCCGAGAAACCGGATGATCTCGGGAAACGCCGAATCATCCTGCCAAAGGAATTGATGGCCGCCGTCGAACATGCGGAGGACGGCTCCGGGAATCCGTCCCGCCATGCGCTCTTGCGTGGCCGGAAGGGCAAGTCCGTCAAACCGCCCGCCGCAGATGAGCACCGGGCAATCGATCGAGTCGAGGCGCTTCCAGGTGTCATGCGCCGCCCGCGCCTGGAGGAGCCGGCTGATCCCGGTCCGATGGTCCGGTTCGGCGGCGAATGGGTCGTTCCTCCAGGTGTCGAGCAGCGCCTCCATGCGGCCGGGATTGGCCGCCGCCCACACCGCGTCGCAGCGCGTGTCGGAGATCGAAACCATCAATCGCGCGCGCTCGTCCTCTGGCAGCCGCTGCAATTCGTGAAGCGGGTAGGAGGCCCCCCCGGCGCCGCCGGGGGAGGTGCAGCACAGCGCGAGCCCCGCCACCCGCTCCGGATGCCGCAACACCAGCTCGAGGGCGACCATGCCGCCGAAGGACAGGCCGACAATATTCGCGCGCTCCCACCCGACGGCGTCCATCACGGCCGCGGCGTCATCGGCATAGCCGGCCATCGAATACGGCTGGTCCGGCTTTGACGTTCGTCCAAGGCCGCGTTGGTCATATGCGACGACGTCGAAGGCTTTCGTCAGGGGCGATTCCAGGAGGTTCGGCTTCCGGCGCAGGTCGCTTCTTGAGCCGGAGATCGCCAGCAGCGGCGCTCCGCCCCCGTCGCGGGCGAAATAGACGTGGATGTCGCGGATTCTTGCATAGGGCATTCGTCAACCTGGTTCCGACACGGGGGCTCGGCGTCCGTCGGGAGCTCCGTCAGTCCTCGGACTGGCGCACCAGCACCAGGCGGCCGTCTTCGAGGCCCATCACGAAGACCGGACCATCGTCGTCGAGAACGCCGATGGCGGTAGCGATGGCGCCGTCCATCGGCACCTCCATGACAAGTCGGGGACTGCCGCCAGCCGCCGTCACGACCTTCAGCGAACGCCGGTCCTCGCCGGGCAGGACCAGGTCCTGGATGCGGTCGGAATTGACCGTGGCGGTCGCGGACAGGCTCTCCTCGAGCGAACCGAAGACATGGTTGGAAAAGCCCTTCAGCGGCCGGCCGATCGGCCGGAGCTGCCGCCTGTCGAAGGCGAGAAACTCCAGCACGCCGCCGATATGCGGAGTCTTGACGAGGGCGATGTCGGGCCGCCCGTTGCCCGAAAAATCGGCGATGCCGGCGATGCTGAGCCAGCGATTGGGCCGGCCGATGGGCGCTGTCGCAGCGGACTCGTACAGCGTGCCGCCGGCCAGCCGGTAGACCACGATCTGCGCGCCGGCCCTGACCGACGAGCGGATCGCCAGCACGTCATTCTGCCCGTCGCCGTCGAAATCCGCGATCCGCGGCGCGAGGTCCTCGAACACGCTGTCCGCCGGCAGCCGCAGGATCGCGTCGCGCCCCTGTACGTCCTCGACCACGAGGGCCCCGGCAGTCTCCGGCCGGCCGAATACGCCGTGGGGATAGCGGTCGGTCGGGTCGGCGTACCATGCGCGGCGTGCGCCACCGCCGTCATAGGCGGCGGCGACCGTCCAGCCCGGCAGTCCGTCGGGCGCCGGTTCCGGTTCCAGTGGCTGGCCCGGTTCCGTGCAGACGCCGGTGTCGCAGACCACGAGCCGCTGCCATTCGCCGGTCCGCGCGAAGACCTCGTCGCCGTCCTGGAGGAGTTCGACGGCCGGCCCGTCCAGGGCCACCGTCTGCTCGATCCATTCGGCGTCGGCGGCAGCGGGCAGGAGCATCATGGCAAGGGAGAGAGACAGGACTCGGTTCAACATTCGGATCTCCAGGCGTCGGTGCCCGATACTAGCCCATGCCTGCCTGTCTGACCCAGACCGACGACCGGAAACGTCCCCGGCATCCCGCCCGCCCGCGACAGCCTTCGCCGATCCGATGCCGAGGGCGGCGCGGCCCGCATGGGCAGCGGGGAGCGGTCGCGGACCACCGCCTCCGATCGGGTCTGCGGTCGCAACGACAATGGCCTTGGACATGCTGGACAGACGCACACGCTGGTTTCCCGTCATTTTCGCGCCGGGTCTCCGTCGCTTGGAGCAAGCATCGCCTAACGATCCGATTTGTTGGATATTGGCTCATGGCCTTCACGCTGCGGCAGATCCAGTTTTTCATCGCGGTCGCCGACCAGGGCACCGTCTCGGGAGCCGCCCAGAAGCTGTCGATATCCCAGTCGTCGGTGACCGAGGCCATCAAGGAGCTTGAACGGGACCTTGGAGTGGAGCTGTTCGAGCGCCATCCGCGCGGGCTCTCCATCACCCATCAGGGCCACCAGTTCCTCCGCCACGCCACCAAGATTCTCGCCGACGTGTCGGATGCGCGGCGGACCTTCTCCGACGAACGGCCCGCTGCCGCCGGCCACCTCCATCTCGGCGTCACCTCGCTGGTCGCCGGCTATGTCCTCTCGGACCTGCTTGCCCGCTATCGTCGCGCCCTGCCCAGCATCGATGTCTCGGCGATCG
>NZ_JAGRLA010000120.1 GCF_020442045.1 Bauldia sp.
AAGGGCGGAGCGATCGTCAACATCGCCTCGAATGCCGGCAAGGTCGGCTTCGGCAACATGGCCGCCTATAACGCCTCCAAGGCGGCGGTCATCAACCTCACCCGCTCGCTCGCCGGCGAGTGGGCGGCGGCCGGCGTCAACGTCAACGCGGTCTGCCCCGGCAGCGTCGCGACGCCGATGCTCCGCGAGGTCGCGGCCGAGCTCGAACGCGACGGCCTCGGCGACGCCGCGACCCTCTTCGCCGGCAGGGTCCCCGCCCAGCTCAAGCGCCATGTCGAGCCGGTCGAGGTCGGCCGGATCGTCGCCTTCCTGCTCTCCGACGCCGCGGTCATCATCCGCGGCCAGTCGATCAACATCGACGGCGGCGAGACGCCTTACTGAGGCAACGCCTTCGGGAGTCCGTGCGTGCTTCGAGGCTCCGCTCCGCGGAGCACCTCAGCATGGCGATGTGGGTGGACGCGGAGACGGGTACAAGCCGGCCATGGCGCCCCCTGCCGACAACACCACCCCCGTCATCCTGAGGTGCCCGGTCGCGAAGCGAACGGGCCTCGAAGGACGCACAGCGCCCGACCCCTCGACAGACCGCTGAATCCTACCGGTTTGCCCCCGGCCAGGGCGGGGCATCGCCAGCGTAGCGGTTGAGGCCGATGTCCTGCATCGTCGCGCGGCGGTGGATCTCGGCGAAATACGGCTCGAAGACCGCGTTTTTCTCTTCGAGCTTCGCGTGCTCGGCGAGCCAGGCCGGCACCGTCTCGCGGATCTCGGCGAGGACCGCCGGCTCGTCGATGGTAGTGAGCCGGCCGTCCTGCAGCACGATCGCGCCGTCGACCATCACCATCTCGATCGAGCTGCCGTTTTCCGCATAGACGAGATGCCTGGCGATGTCGTTCAGCGGCGTGAAGGCGAGCGTGTTCATGTCGAGGAGGATGAGGTCCGCCTTCTTGCCGACTTCCAGCGATCCGGTGTCGGCCTCGAGCATGGCGCTTCGCGCGCCGTCGATGGTCGCGGCCTTGAGGATATCCGCGGCGCCGAGCCACTGGCCGTAATCCGGCCCCGGCACGCTGTGGATCAGGCCGGCGACGCGCATCACGTCGAAGAGCCGGAGCGTGTCGTTGCTCGACGCGCCGTCGGTGCCGAGCGCCACCGTCACCCCCGCGTCGAGCAGACGGCGGAGCGGCGCGATGCCGGCGCCGAGCTTCTGGTTGGAGATCGCGTTATGGACGACCGAGAGCCCGGCTTCCCCCATCCGCGCCATGTCATCGTCGCTCACCCAGACCGAATGGGCGATGGTGACGTTGCGGTTGAGGATGCCGAGATCCTCCATATAGGCGATCAGCGTCTTGCCGAAGACCTCCGGCCCGGTCACGGCCTGGGTCTTGGTCTCCAGCACATGGGTGTGGAAGGGAACGCCGTGGCCGAGGGCAAGCGCGCTGCAGGCTTCGAGCAGGTCCGGCGTGCAGCGCTGCGGCGCCGAGGGCGAGACCATGTAGCGGAGCCGCCCGGCGCGGCCGTCATAGGCGGCGAAGGCTGCTTCGCAATAATCGGCATAGGCCTCGCCGGTGACCATCGTCCCGCCTTCGAGCAGCGCCGCGACATCGCGCGGCACGACCTCGGCCGAGAAGGGCATGGTCTCCAGCACCGGGATGTTGATGATCGAGTTGGTGACGTTGGCGCGGATGCCGGCATCGTCATAGGCGGAAAACACCGTCCCCAGCCGTTCGAGCGACAGGACCGGCGGATCGAAGAAGCAGTCGCAGATCGTGGTGACGCCGTTCCGGAGCGACTCGATCGCGACCAGCATCGAGCGGAGATACAAGAGCCGCTCCGGGATCTGCGGCCCCATCAGCAGCGGATAGGCATAGAGCAGCCAGATCTCCAGCGGCATCCGCTCGTAGCGGCCCTTGAAGAACTGCTCGCTCGAATGGAGATGGCCGTTGACCAGGCCGGGCATCGCCAGCCGGCCGGCGCCGTCGATCACCGTCGCGTCGGGGACGTCGTCGATCGCGGCTGCGATCCGCGCGATGCGGTCGCCCTCGACCAGGATGTCGGCGGTGAAGGGTTCCGCGCCGTGCGCCCCGTCCATCGCCAGCACGGTCGCGCCGCGAATGAGGGTCGGGCGCGGCGCGGGCCCGGTCATGGCAGGCGCGCCAGCCGTTCGTTGAGCAGCGCGTAGAAGCCCTTGTCGTCGGCCGAGCGGAGGTAGAGGACATTCTTCGGCCGGTCGGTGATCCGCCAGTAATCGGCGACCGTCATGCCGAGCGTCAGCTCGCTCGCGGTCTCGATGGTGACGTTGATCTGCCGGCCCTCGAAGAGGCCGGGCTTGAGCAGCCAGGCGATGACGCAGGGATCGTGCAGCGGCGCGCCCTCGCTGCCGTATTTGTCGAGGTCGAAGCGCTGCGAGAAGGTCAGCATCTCGGCGACCGCCTTGCCCGCCTTGTTGCCGAGCCCGGCGAAGCCGTCAAGACGGTCCTGGAAGCTCAGCACCCCGTGGGTGACGTCGAGCGGGATCATGACGATCGGGATGCCGCTGGTCAGCACGATGTCGGCGGCTTCCGGGTCGACATAGATGTTGAACTCGGCCGCCGGCGTGATGTTGCCGACCTCGAAATAGGCGCCGCCCATCATCACCAGCTCGCGGACCCGCGCGGCGATGTCCGGCGCCTTGACCAGCGCCATGGCTATGTTGGTCAGCGGCCCGAGCGTGCAGAGCGTCACCGTCCCCGGCTCCTCGCGCCGCAGCGTCTCGATGATGAAGTCGACGCCGTGCTGTTCCTGCAACCTGATCGTCGGGTCCGGCAGGTCGGGACCGTCGAGGCCGGTCGGCCCGTGGACATGCGCGCCCGAAACCAGCGGGCGGCGCATCGGCCGCTCGCAGCCGGCATAGACGGGAATATCGGTCCGGCCGGAGAGCTCGACCACGGTCAGCGCGTTCTTGGCATTCTGGGCAAGCCCGACATTGCCGTTGACGGCAACGATGCCGAGGACGTCGAAATCCTCCGGCGAAGCAAGCGCCAGCAGGATCGCGACTGCGTCGTCCTGGCCGGGATCGGTGTCGATGATGATCTTTCGGGTCATGTCATGTCCTTATGGAAGCTGTGCCTTCCTTCCGCTCTCCGGAAGCGGCATTTCGTTTTCCGCTCATCCCCGCGAAAGCGGGGATCCAGACTTTTGGTGGAATCGTCCCGCCCGGACTGGGTTCCCCGCTTTCGCGGGGACGAGCGGATGAGGAGGGTCGAGATGTCGCGAGTCCAGCCATATCACGGTCGGCGCTCGATGCGGTCGATGATGATGGGGCCGGGGGCGGGAGGCTGGGTATCCGAAATCTGCACGGCTGCCCTGACCCGTGCCGCGGCGCGCTCCCATTCCGCCTCGTCGCGGGCATGGATCACGCAGAGCGGATGGTCCGCGCCGACCGCGTCGCCGATCTGGCGGAAATCGGTCACGCCGACCGAGAGGTCGATCGCCTCCTCGGGCAGCTTGCGGCCACCTCCCAGCGCGACCAGCGTCAGGCCGATCTCCTTGGTATTCATGCCGGCGACGAAGCCTTCCCCGTCGGCGAGGACCGGGCGGATGAAACCGGCGGCCGGAAGGTAATGCGCCGGCCGTTCGACGAAATCGGACGGGCCGCCGAGCGCCGCGACCATCCGGCCGAAATGCGCGGCGGCACTGCCGTCCTCCAGCCGCGAGGCCGCCAGCGACCGTGCCGCCTCGATGTCGGACGCGAGGCCGGCCAGGACGATCATCTCCGCGGTGACCGTGAGGGTCAGCTCGGCGACGCGGGCATCGCGATGGCGACCGGTGAGGAAATCGACGGTTTCGATCACCTCGGTCGCGGCGCCGATGGCGGTTCCGACGAAAGCGTTGAGATCGGTCAGCAGCATGACGCTCGGCAGTCCCGCCCCGGCGGCGACCTCGGACATGCTTTCCGCCAGCTCCCTGGCATCGTCCACCGTCGCCATGTAGGCGCCCGAGCCGGAACCGACGGTGATCACCATCCCGCGCGGCCCCGCGGCAAGCTTCTTCGACATGATCGAGCCGGTGATCAGCGCGACGCTCTCGACCGTCGCGGTGACGTCGCGGACCTTGAAGATCTTGCGGTCGGCCGGAGCGAGGTCGGGCGTCGGACCGATGATCGCGCCGCCGGCCGCCTTGACCGCCGCGACGAAGGTTTCCGAGGACGGCGCGGTATCGTAGCCGGGGATCGAGTCGAGCATGTCGATCTCGCCGCCGCAATAATCGAGGCCCCAGCCGGACAGGTTCGGCGCGAAGACCCCACAGGCCGCGGCGAGCGGCACGACGAGCAGGGTGATCTTCTCGTCGCCGACGCCGCCGGAGGAATGCTTCTCGATGAGGAGCTTCTCGTCGATGCCGGTTGCCGACCAGTCGATCACCGTGCCGGAATCGCGCATCGCCAGCGACAGGGCAACCCGCTCCGGCGTCGTCATGCCGTTGAGGTAGACGGCCATGGTGAAGGCGCCGATCTGGCCCTCGGAGACCTCCCCCGTGCCGATGCCGCGGACGAAGTCGGCGATCTCGGCCGCGCTGAGCACCGCGCCGTCGCGCTTCCGCCGGATGATCTCCTGGGGCAGCATGTCAGCCGTCCTTGTCGAGCACGCCGACAGGCCCGCCCTCGCGCCAGGCATAGAGCTCCCAGAGCTCGTCGTCCGGGCCGGAGAAATAGACGCAGCGCGCGTTCCACGGATAGTCGGCGGGCGGCCCCTGGAATTCGATGCCCTTGGCCGACAGCTCCTCGTAGCAGGCGTCGAGCTCGGCCGGCGACGGCAGCTTGACCGCGATGCAGACCTTGTGGGCGCCGGGTCCGCGGGTGTTGGCGACGCCGGTATGGCGGCTGATATGGTCGATCTCCCACAGCGCCAGCGTCAGCCCGGCACCGGAGAAATCGGCGAAGCCCTCGGCGCGGTGGAGCAGCTCGAAGCCGAGCTTGTCCCGATAGAAGGCGATCGACCGCTCGACGTCCCCGCAGAGCACGCATACGTCCGAGATCGCGTGACGCTGGGCAAATTCCATTTCGACTCCTACCGTTCAATTTCGCCGCGTGCTTCGAGGCTCCGCTCCGCGGAGCACCTCAGCATGGCGGAGTCGGGCTCAGTTGGCCGGGAGGACCGTCCCTCTTCGCCATCCTGAGGTGCCCGGCCGGAGGCCGGGCCTCGAAGGACGCACCGTCGCGTACCCACACGCACCCTAGTAATCCCTCAATTCGCCGAAGCTCGCCGCCGCCTTGGCGCCGCCACGCAGCTTGCCGCTGATCCACACGCCGATGACGGTGGCGACGTAGGGCAGCGCCAGCAGGAAGTCGGGCGGCACCCGTTCGCCGAAGAGGAGCTGGGCGCGGATGCCGAGCGCCCCGACGATGGCGAAGAAGAAGGCGGCGCCGGTCGCGCCGAGCGGGTTGCCGCCGCCGAAGATCACCGCGGCGAAGGCCATGAAGCCGCGGCCGGCGGTCATCCCATAGGCGAAGATCTGCAGCGAGCCCATCGACAGCTCCGCCCCGCCGAGCGCGCAGAGCACGCCGCCGAGGCAGAGCGCGGCGAGCCGCATCCGGGCCGGATTGACGCCGACGCTCCGCGCCGCGAAGGGATGCTCGCCGCAGGCCGCGAGCTGCAGCCCCCAGCGGGTGCGCCGGGTCAGGATCCAGACGGCGATGACGGCCACCGGCATCAGCACGACGAGGATCGAGAGCACGCCATATTCGCCGAAGGCGGGCCCGAGCCGCGGCAGGCCATGAGGGGCGTTGACCGAGGCCTGGCTGCCGTAGATCGCCTGCACCGCGAGGTCGGTGCCGCCGAGGCCGAGCCCGGTCAGCCCCAGCCCGGCGATGATCGGATTGGCGCGCAGCTTCTCGATGACGAACCACAGCAGCGCCGAGGCGAGAACGCAGAGCACGATGCCGATGCCGAGCCCGACGATGATCGAGCCGCCCTGCACCAGGCCGAGCACCGCCGAGCAGGCGCCGATGATCATCAGCCCCTCGAGGCCGAGGTGCCAGATGCCGGCGCGCTGGGCGAGGACGCCGGCCAGCGTCACATAGACCAGCGGCGTACCGGAGCGCAGGATGGCGATGATCGTCTCGTCCATGGCGGCGCCCCTCAGCCCGCGTCCTGCCGGGAGCCGAAGAGGCCGGTCAGGCGCTTCGGCCAGGCCCGCGCGGTGATGAACAGCGCGATCGCGGCGTTGATGATGTCGATGGCGGCGGCCGGCAGCCCGGCGAGCACCGGCAGGTAGAGTCCGGCTGCGGCGAGACCGCCGAAGAAGAGGGCGACCACGGCCGTCGCCAGCACCGACAGGTTGGCGACCAGGGCGATCAGGATGGCGGTGAAGCCATGGGTCGGCAGCATGCCGCTCGACAGCCGGCCGATCGGCCCGAGCACCTCGATGGTGCCGGCGAGGCCGGCCAGCGCGCCGCCGATGACGAAGCCGGCAAGGCCGAGCCGCGACAGCCGCGCCCCCTGCCAGACGACCATGATCGGGTTGCGGCCGGCAAGGCTCGACAGCACGCCGAAGGAGGTGCGGTTGACCAGCACCCACATGCCGACGCCGACCAGCACGGCGATGACGATGATCGCCGGCGATATCGAGCTGGTCGCGGCGATCCGGTAGGCCTCGCCGATCGGCCGGCTCGAGGCCGCCTGGCCGGTCCCCGAGGGGTCCTTCAGCGGGCCGGAGGTGACGTAGACGAGGAACAGCCCGGCGATGAAATTGCCCATCAGCGTGGTGATGACCTCGTCGGTGCCGGAGCGGACCCTGAGCAGGCCCGGCCACAGCGCCCAGACCGCGCCGCCGAGGATGCCGGCGGCGAAGGTCAGCGGCATGACCAGCACCGCCGGCGCCCCATTCAGCCCGTCGGCGACGAAGGTCGCGGCGATGGCGCCCATGTAGAACTGGCCCTGGGCGCCGATATTGAAGAAGCCGCAGCGGAAGGAGATCACCACCCCGAGCGCGGTCAGGAAGAGCGGCAGCCCCCAGCGCAGGCTGTTCTCCCAGGCGCGGACCGAGAGGAAGGCGCCGTCGGCGATGCTCTGGAACATCAGCGGCGCCGAGAAGCCGGCGAATTCGAAGATCACGCCACAGAGCAGGAGCGCGATGAAGACGAAGGCGATCGCCCGGATGACCTGGGTGAGATAGCCGATCATCGGTCGGCTCCGGTCATGGCGGCGCCGATCTCGCCGAGGTGGTAGGGGTGGGAGAATTCGCCGTTGATGCGGCCGGACAGCATCACCACGATGCGGTCGCTGATGTCGAAGAGCTCGTCGAGGTCCGACGAGATCAGCAATATGCCGCAGCCCCGGTCCCGCGCCTCGCGCAGCGATCGCCAGACGAAGGCGGTGGCGCCGACATCGAGCCCGCGGGTCGGCTGCGCCGCGATGATCAGCGTCGCCTCGTCGTCGACCTCGCGGGCGAGGATCAGCTTCTGGGCATTGCCGCCGGAAAGCGAGCCGGCCGGCTGGTTCGGCGAGTTGAAGCGCACGTCCCAGACCTGGAGCGCCGCGGTGCAGGCCCTGCGCAGCCGCGCCGGGCTGATCAGCTTGAGCACGCCGTCGCGGAGCAGCGCCCGCGCCGACCAGTTTTCCCACAGCGCGCTCGACAGGCTGAGGCCCTCGCTGTTGCGCTCGAAGGGGATGACCCGGAGGCCGTTGGCACGGCGGGCGCTGAGCGGGTGATGGGTGACCTCGACACCGGACAAGGTGATCGTGCCGCCGGTCAGGTCGGCGAGATGGGAAAGCGCGCGGACGAGCGTCCGCTGGCCGTTCCCCTCGACCCCGGCAATGCCGACGATCTCGCCACGGCCGACGGTGAGCGCCACATTCTCCAGGGCGGGGCCTTCCGGATCGGGGCGGGTCGAGACCCCGCGCATGTCGAGGATCGCCGGTCCCGCGTGATGCGCGGGCTCGGTTTCCTTGCCCTCATCCTCGGCCGCGCCGACCAGGGCGTCGCGATCGGTCTCGGAGAGGATGTCGTCGGTGCTGCCGATGATCGAGGCGGCGAGCCTCGCCGCGTCGACCTCGGCGGTCGACGTCGGTCCCTCGACCAGCTTGCCGCCGCGCAGCACCGTCACCGTGTCGGCGATCGCCAGCACCTCGCGGATCTTGTGCAGGATGAGGATGACGGTGACGCCGTTCGCCTGCATCACCTTGAGGCGTTCGAACAGGTTGTCGATGCCCGACGGCGACAGCACCGCCGTCGGCTCGTCGAGAATCAGCACGCGCGCGTCGGTGACCAGTGCCCGGGCGATCTCGACCGCCTGCTGGGTCTCGACCGGAAGGTCGCGGATTCGCTCGCGCGGCTTGACCCGGACGCCGAGCGACTCGAGGTGGCGGGTCCAGCGCCGCTCGAGGTCGCGCCGGGTATAGAGGCTGCCGCTGCCGTTGGCGCCGAATTCCATCGCCTCGGCGACGGTGAAGGAGGGCGGCAGCGCGAAGCTCTGGTGGACGATCTCGATGCCGGCGGCGCGGGCCTGGCCGACATGGCCGACCGGCACTTCCCTGCCGGCAATCTCGACGCCACCCTTGTCGGGCCGGACGATGCCGGCGGCGACGCGGGCGAAGGTGGTCTTGCCCGCGCCGTTCTGCCCGACGACCGCGTGGATCATCCCCTCGGCGAAATTCACCGAGACGTCGGCAAGCGCCGCGACGGGTCCGAAGTTGACGGAAACGTCGCGGCAGGCAAGCGCGGTGGCGGTGCCGGTCGTCATCGATGGGCCGGATGGACTGCGGCCGGTCTCCCGGTCACAGCTCGGTGTTGAAGGGCACCTCGAGGGTGCCGGCGATGATGTCCGCCTTGGCCTTCTCGATCTCCGGCCAGACTTCCTTCGCCTTGGCGACGAGATCGGCCGGGCCCTGTTCGACGAAGACGGGCGACAGGACAAAGTCGATGACGCCGGTGCCGAGGCCGGTATTGAGATGACCGCCCTTGAAGTCGGGACCGATCGCCTTGGACACCTCGTTATAGAGCGACTGGCCGAAGTCGAGCGCGACCAGCGCCGCGACGGTCGAGGGACCGAGCTTGTACTGCTCCGGCGAGATGCCGCTGACCATGCGTCCGTCGCCCTCGTTCGCAGCCTGGATGATGCCGGTATCGGTGGCGGCGGAATCGGTCTGGATGTAGTCGATGCCGTCCTGGTACATCTGGTTGGCGATCTCGTGGCCCTTGGCAGGGTCCTGGAAGGACCCGGCGAAGGCACCGGTCACCGTCTTGTCGGCGCCGACCGCGGCCGCGG
>NZ_JAGRLA010000121.1 GCF_020442045.1 Bauldia sp.
AGATGGTCTGCTCGACACGGGCCGAGCCGTCCTTCTGGTCGGTCCATTGCTCGGTCTCGACCGTTGCCTGGTAGGGCAGCTCCTGATGCAGCCGCTCGAACAGCTTCTCGCGGGTGATCTCGGCGGCAAGCTGGCGGAGCGGCACGTCGCTGACCTCGTCCTCCGGGTAGAGCCAGGGCCCCTCCGGCACCGCACCGGCGAGATGGGCGAGGAAGGCGTCGAGCCCGTCGCCGGTCGCGGCCGAGACCATGAAGGTCTCGCCGAAATCAGCCAGCCGGTTGGCTTCCGCCGCGAGCTCGAGCAGCGCCGGCGGCCTGACCAGGTCGATCTTGTTGAAGAGCAGGAGCTTCGGTTGCGGCACCTCGGCGAGCCGCCCGAGCAGGTCCGTGACCTCCGGCACCAGGCCGCGCGAGGCATCGACCATGGCGACGACGAGATCGGCGTCGCGGGCGCCGCTCCAGGCGGTATCGACCATCGCCCGGTCGAGACGGCGGCGCGGCGCGAAGATGCCCGGCGTGTCGACGAAGACGATCTGCGCGCGGCCGGCCATGGCGATGCCGCGGATGATCGAGCGCGTGGTCTGGACCTTGCGGCTGACGATCGACACCTTGGTGCCGACCAGGCGATTGACCAGCGTCGACTTGCCGGCATTCGGCGCGCCGATCACCGCGACGAAACCACAGCGGGTCGGTTCAGGCTCCATCGACGGTATCCCATACGCCTTCGCGGACGAGCATCCTGGCCGCGGCATCCTGCTCGGCATCGCGGCGGCTGCGCCCCTCGCCGCGCATCGGCGCGGTCATGTCGACGCGCACCTCGACCTCGAAACGCGGCGCGTGGTCCGGGCCCGACCGCCCGACGATCTCGTAGGACGGGGTTCCGCGCGCCCTGCCCTGCGACCATTCCTGGAGGGTGGTCTTGGCGTCGCGAAGCGGCCCTTCCCAATCGGCCATCCGCACCCGCCACTGCGCGGCGATGAAGCGGCGGGCGACGGCGATGCCGCCATCGAGGTGAAGCGCGCCGATCACCGCCTCGCAGACGTCACCGAGAATCGCCGCCTTGCGGCGCCCGCCCGACTGCGCCTCGCCGGTGCCGAGCCGGATCACCGAGCCGAGATCGAGGTCGCGGGCAACCGCCGCGCAGGCCTCGTTGCGGACCAGCGCGGTCAGCCGGCGGGACAATTCGCCCTCCGTCGCGGCCGGAAAAAGGTCGATCAGCATCTCGGCGATGACCAGCCCCAGCACGCGGTCGCCGAGAAATTCGAGCCGCTGATAGGTCGCGCCACGGGCTTCCACGGCGCTGGCATGGGTCAACGCGGTCTCGAGCAGGCCGCGGTCGGTGAAAGTATGGCCGAGGCGCTCTTCAAGCGCCGCGAGGCGGGCGTCGTCGCGGCCCGTCATTCAACGCCCGTCACTGGACGGACGTGAACATCCGGTCCCACCGGACCGTCCACGGCCATCTCCAGAACTCCCAGGCCTTGGCACCGTCCTCGACCGAGAAGAAGATCACCTCGGCGCGGCCGACGAGATTCTCATAGGGAACGTAGCCGACGGCGCCGAGCACCCGGCTGTCGGTCGAGTTGTCGCGATTGTCGCCCATCATGAAATAGTGGCCGGCCGGGACTTCGTAGACCTGGGTGTCGTCGAGGCTGCCATGGCCGCGGTCGAGGGTCAGATAGCTGACGCCGTTGGGCAGGGTCTCGCGAACCTGGTCGTAGCGAACGCCGTCATCATCGACCCAGTCGCCGACCTTCTCATGCTCGACTTCCTTGCCGTTGATGAAGAGGACGCCGCCCTGCACCTGGATCTGGTCGCCGGGCAGGCCGATCACCCGCTTGATATAGTCGGTCGAGTTGTCGCGCGGCAGCTTGAAGACCACGACATCGCCGCGCTTCGGCTCCGCCCCCCAGATCCGGCCGTCGAAGAGATCGGGACCAAAGGGGAAGGAATAGCGGCTGTAGCCGTAGGCATATTTCGAGACAAAGAGATAGTCGCCGATCAGCAGCGTCTCTTTCATCGACCCCGACGGAATGTTGAAGGGCTGGAAGAGGAAGGTCCGGACGATCAGCGCCAGGAGCAATGCCTGGATGACGATCTTGATCGTCTCGCCAAGGCCGCTGCTTTTCCCACGGGACTTCTCGGTAGCCACGCTCATTCGTCTCGATCTCGATCGGGGGATTATCCGTGAACAGGAAAGCCCGGTCGGTCATACCGGCTCGACCGAGCTTTCGCAACGCCGTGCGTGCCAAACAAGGCCAATTTACGGCGCCTCACCCGGAAAAGCCTCAATGATGACATAGGCCTGCGCCAGCGGAAATTCGTCCGTGATCGTCAGGTGGATGGCCGCCTGGTGACCGGCGGGAAGCAGCAATGCGAGGCGTTCGGCCGCCCCTCCGGTCAGCGCCATCGTCGGCTTGCCGGAGGGCAGGTTGACGACACCCATGTCCCGCCAGAAGACACCGGCGCTGAGGCCGGTCCCGAGCGCCTTGGCACAGGCCTCCTTCGCCGCGAAGCGCTTGGCGTAAGACGCGGCGCGCTGCCGGCGCCGCTCCGATTTCCTGATCTCGATGTCGGTGAAGATGCGGTTGATGAAGCGCTCGCCGTGCCGTTCGAGGGTCCGCTCGATGCGACGGATGTCGATCAGGTCGTTTCCGGTACCGATGATCATCGCCTAGGACTCCGAAGCCGCCGAGCCCGCGCCGAGACCGCGCCGGGCGGCGAGCCGCTCGCGCCGGGCGCCCTGGTAGGCGCGGACGGCGGCGCGAACGATGAAATAGGCGATCAGCCCCGAAATCACGCCGAGCGGCAGCGCCCCGACCAGCATCGGCTCGAGCACGCTGACGATTTCCTGCCACGGCGCATGGAAGAGGTCCGGTCGCATGGGCGGCGGCGGCGCGCCGCCGAGCTCGTGGCCGAGGAGCCAGTGGCCGACGGTGTAGGATCCCCACCACATGAACGGGAAGGTCAGCGGATTGCCGACAACGGTACCGAACAAGGCGGCCAGCACATTGCCGCCGATGAAGAAGGCGACCACCACGGCCATCATGAAATGGAAGCCGAAAAGCGGGGTCCAGGAGACCAGCACGCCGCAGGCGAACCCCGCCGCGATGGCATGCGGCGAAGCGCTGAGACGCAGGACCCGCTTGCCGAAATACTTCAGCGAGCGACTCCAGCTCTGCCTCGGCCAGACGGCCACCCGCAGCTTTTCAGCCCTGGTCGGTGGTGTACGTCGACGAAACAGCATGACCTATTTCAAACAGCCAGTCCGCGGCTACCGGGCTTGACCGCCGGTATGGCCGCCATTTCAGGCGGAATCGCGTCGGCCGGATAGGCCGGCACCTTGTAGTTGGCAAGCGCGACGAGCGGCACGCCGACCTCGGCCTCGCCGGCCGAACGGTCGATCAGGCAGGCGCAGGCGACAACCTCGGCGCCGAGCCCCCTCACCGCCTCGACGGTCTCGCGAATCGACAGCCCGGTCGTGACGATGTCCTCGACGATCAGCACGCGCGCGCCCCTGGGCAGTTCGAAGCGGCGGAGGCGAAAGGCCCCCTCCTCCCGCTCGACCCACATCGCCGGCACGCCGAGGTGGCGGGCGGTTTCGTAGCCCGGCACGATGCCGCCGACCGCAGGCGAAATGACGAAATCAACGTCGCCGATTCCGGCAGCGCGGACCTTTTCGGCCAGTCCCCGGCAGACCTTTTCGGTCTTGTCGGGATACATGAAGACGCGCGCCTTCTGCAGGAAGACCGGGCTGTGCAATCCCGAACTCAGGATGAAATGCCCCTCGAGGATCGCACCGGCGCTGCGAAAGACGTCAATAACCTCGGCTTCAGTCATCAAATATCCTTCAGGCGTTCACCCGGTTCGCTGAGCTGACCACCGGCCGCGCCCGGAGTTGCGCGACGACGCGCGACAAATGCTTCAGATCGAATACCTCAAGATCGATCAGCATGACCGAAAAATCCGGGGCATTCTTGGTAATCCTCAGGTTGGAAATATTGCCGTCATTATCGGCGATCACCTGGGCGATCTGGGCCAGCGTACCCGGCTCGTTCATCGCCGTCACTTCAATCCGCGCCGGAAAGCGCTCGGCCACGTCCTGGTCCATCTCCCAGCGGACATCCAGCCAGCGGTCCGGCTCGTCGTCGAAGTCCTTCAGCGCCTGGGAGGTGATCGGATAGATCGTCACCCCCTCTCCCGGCGAGGTGATGCCGACGATCCGTTCGCCCGGCAGCGCTCCGCCCTCCGCGAAATGCACCGGCATGTCGCCGGCAAGGCCACGGATCGGAATCGGCCGGTCATCCTTCACGTTCGCCTTGCGGTTCACGCCGGCCTTGCGCGGGAAGCCGGGCACCCGGAATTTCAGCCCCGCGGCGCGCGGCAGGCCGAACCATCCTTCCTCGTTCTTCGCGCGACCACGCGGCTGGCGCTCCTCCTTGTGGTCGGGATAGGCGGCCTTCAGCACGTCGACCAGCGGGATCTCGCCGCGTCCCACCGCGGCCAGAGCGTCCTCGAGGTTGGACTGGGCAAGACGCGGCAGGATTGCCTTGATCATCTCGTCCGAATAGGCGCGCTTGGCACGCTCGAAACCGCGTTCGAGGATGCGGCGGCCGAGGCCGGCATACTGGCGGCGGACCGCGGCCCGCGTGGCGCGCCGGATCGCCGACCGGGCCTTTCCGGTGACCACCATCGATTCCCAGGCCGCCGGCGGCACCTGCGCCTTGGAACAGACGATCTCGACCTCGTCGCCGTTGTGGAGCTCGGTCATCAGCGGCATCGCCCGGCCGTTGATCTTGGCGCCGACGCAGGTGTCGCCGATATCGGTATGGACGGCATAGGCGAAATCGATCGGCGTGGCGCCACGCGGCAGCGCGATCAGGCGGCCCTTGGGGGTGAAGCAGAAGACCTGGTCCTGGAAAAGCTCGAGCTTGGTATGTTCGAGGAATTCCTCGGGCGTATCGCCCTCGGCCAGCATCTCGATGGTGTGACGCAGCCACTGATAGGCGCGAATCTCGGCGTCGAAGCCGCTCTTGCCGCCTGACGCGCCATTGGTCGGGCGAGCGCCGTTGACGCCATTCGCCCCGTTGCCCTTCGTCCTGACCGGCACCTCGTCCTTGTAGAGGGCATGGGCGGCGATACCATATTCGGCGACCTGCTCCATCCCCCGCGTCCGGATCTGCAGCTCGACCCGCTGGCGGCCGGGGCCGATCACCGTCGAATGGATCGACCGGTAGTCGTTCTGCTTCGGGGTCGAGATATAGTCCTTGAAACGGCCGGGAACCGCCGGCCAGGTGCTGTGGACGACGCCGAGCGCAGCGTAGCATTCGGGGACCGAGCCGACGATGACGCGGAAGCCGATAATGTCCGAAAGCTGCTCGAAGCTGACCGCCTTGCGCTCCATCTTGCGGAAGATCGAATAGGGCCGCTTCTCGCGGCCATGGACCTCGGCGGAGATGCCGTGGCGGACGAAGCCCTCGGTGAGCTCCTTCTCGATGCTGGCGATCAGCGTGCTGTTGCGGCGGCGCAGTTCCTCGAGCCGCCCCGAGATGGTCGCATAGGCCTCGGGGTTGACGACCCGGAAGGCGAGCTCCTCCAGCTCCTCGCGCATGTCATGCATGCCCATGCGGCCGGCGAGCGGCGCATAGATTTCCAGCGTCTCCTCGGCGATGCGCCTGCGCGACGCCTCCGGCATGAACTGGAGGGTGCGCATGTTGTGGAGGCGGTCGGCGAGCTTGACCAGCAGGACCCGCACATCCTCGGAGATCGCCAGCAGGAGCTTGC
The DNA here is from genome assembly GCF_020442045.1 of Bauldia sp. Taxonomy (GTDB): domain Bacteria; phylum Pseudomonadota; class Alphaproteobacteria; order Rhizobiales; family Kaistiaceae; genus Bauldia. The sequence continues at coordinate 5,781 of NZ_JAGRLA010000121.1, forward strand.
GGATATTCTCGGCCTGGGCGGCCTTGCGCGAGACGAGATCGAGCTTCTGGATCTTGGTCAGCCCCTCGACCAGCTGGCCGATATCCTCGCCGAAGGTGGAATCGATCTCGGCGCGGGTCGCGTCGGTATCCTCGATCGTATCGTGGAGGAGCGCGGCGGCGATGGTCGCGTCGTCGAGCTTCAGGTCGGTGAGGATCGCCGCGACTTCGAGGGGATGGGAGAAATAGGGATCGCCGTTGGCACGCTGCTGGGTGCCGTGCTTCTGCATGGCGTAGACATAGGCCTTGTTGAGCAGGTTCTCGTCCGCGTTGGGATTGTAACGCGTGACCCGCTCGACCAACTCATACTGGCGCATCATGGCGCATGCGTCCGACGACTATCGCCCCGGCCGCGACGCGCGACCGGGTTCCTGGCAACCCCTTACAGTAATATAGGAACGCGAAGGTTTATAAGCTATTCCGGCCCGCGACGATCAGAAATCGTCGGTCTTGTCGGGCGGGACCATGCTTTCGAGGCCGCGCAGCAGCTCGTCTTCCGACATACGGTCGAAGGCGATGTCACCGTCGTCCTCGGCGCCGGCCTGCTTCGGCGCGGCGATCATCGGAACCGCCTCCGGCTCGGGCTCGTCGACCTCGACATATTTCTGCAGGGAATGGATCAGGTCTTCCTTGAGGTCGTCCGGGGAGACGGTCTCATCGGCGATCTCGCGAAGGGCCACGACCGGGTTCTTGTCGTTGTCGCGATCGACGGTCAGCGGCGAGCCGCTGGAAATCATCCGTCCGCGGTGGCTGGCGAGCAGCACCAGTTCAAAGCGGTTCTCTACCTTGTCGACGCAGTCTTCGACGGTGACGCGAGCCATGGGGCCAGTCTCCTGAGGAAATCGGGGGTTGGCCGAGCAAATAGGCCGCTTTCCGGGCAAAAGCAAGATTGCAGTCTGGAATCCCTCTGGACGGCGCCGGCAGGAGCACTATATCGAACACATTCTTGTGAACGGCTCCGCCTGGCCGGAGCCTGTCGCTGTTTTCGGCGGACCTTTGAAGACTGAAAAGATACTGGAAACGCCGACGCCGCCACCCGTTGCCGCCATTTGGGCCGGAAACGGCCCCGGCTGGGTTTCGAACGACACTCTCAATGATCCGATCAGGCTGGATTGAAGACGATGTTTGACGAACGCGAAAAGATTGCCCTCTTCATCGACGGCGCCAACCTCTATGCGGCAGCGAAGTCGCTCGGTTTCGACATAGATTACAGGCGCTTGCTGCAGGAATTTCAGACCAAGGGCTATATGCTGCGGGCCTATTATTTCACCGCGCTCGCCGAGGATCAGGAATATTCCTCGATCCGCCCGCTGATCGACTGGCTCGACTATAACGGCTACACGGTGGTCACCAAGCCGACCAAGGAATTCGTCGATTCGACCGGCCGCCGCAAGGTCAAGGGCAACATGGATATCGAGCTCGCCGTCGCCGCCATGGAGATGGCCGAGACGGTGGACCACCTGGTGCTCTTCTCCGGCGATGGCGACTTCCGCTCGCTGGTCGAGATGATCCAGCGCAAGGGCCGCAAGGTGACGGTGGTCTCGACGCTGGCCACCCAGCCGCCGATGATCGCCGACGAGTTGCGCCGCCAGGCCGATCATTTCGTCGACCTCGCCAGCCTCAAGCAGAAGCTCGGCCGCGACCCCTCCGAGCGTCCGCCCCGCCCCGAGCGGCACGACGACGCCCGCTTCGAGGACGAATTCGAGGACGACGACGCGCTCTGAGCGTCGCGGGTGCCGATGACCACAGCTCCGACGGCGGAACCGGGACCGGAGCCCGGCCGCGACTGCCCGCTCTGCCCGCGGCTCGTCGCCTTTCGCGAGCGGTGGCGGACGGCCGAGCCCGACTGGCACAACGCCCCGGTCCCGACATTCGGGGCGAAGGACGCGCGGCTGCTGGTCGTCGGGCTGGCACCGGGGCTACGCGGCGCCAACCGCACGGGGCGCCCCTTCACCGGCGACTATGCCGGCGACCTGCTCTACCGGACCCTGATCGACTTCGGCTTCGCCGCCGGCGACTACGCGGCGCGCCCCGACGACGGGCTGACGCTGGTCGACGCGGCGATCACCAATGCGGTGCGCTGCGTACCGCCGGAAAACAAGCCGACGACGGCCGAGATCCGTACCTGCCGGCCGTTCCTCGCCGCGACCATCGCCGCGATGCCGCGGCTTGCCGTCATCCTCAGCCTCGGCAGGATCGCCCATGACAGCGTCATCGCGACGCTCGGCCTCAGGCGGTCGGCCCTGCCCTTCGCCCACGCCGCCGCCTACGAAACCGAAGCCGGGCCGGCGCTGGTCTCGAGCTATCACTGCTCCCGCTACAACACCAATACCGGCAGGCTGACCGAGGCGATGTTCAGGGCGGTGTTCACCGAGATCCGGCGCCGCCTGCCCGGCGACGGCTGACCAACCCGGGGCCGTCCTCAGGCGGACAGCTCCTCCGCCGGCCGGTCCCCGGCGCTTCTGAGCAGGCTCGGCGGCACGCCCGCCCATCGCACGAAGGCCCGGGTGAAGCTCGCCACCTCGGCGTATCCCAGCACCATTGCGATCTCGGTGATCGAGATGTCCGTCTCGGCGAGGAGCGCCGCCGCCCTGCGATGGCGGACCATCCCCAGAACCTCGCGGTAGGAATATCCGCGCTCGTGCAACGTGCGTTGCAGCGCACGAACGCTGGTGCCGGCGAGGCGCGCAAGGCCATCGATATCGACCTCACCATCCATCAGGCGCAGGGCGACGAGTTCCTCGACCACGTGCAGCGGGTCGCGCGCCTGTCGCCGGCGGGCATCCGCGATCAGGTCGAGGGAGGTGAGATGGCGGGCGCGACCGGCATCGACAGCCCGACGCCGCCGCACCGGCAGTCGATCGACGGGAATGGCGATTCCCGCGGCAGGCGCACCGAAACGGATCCCCGTGTGCCAGTGCCGCTCCAGCAGGTCGGCGTCGCCGTCCGTTGGATAGTTCAGCTCGATCCAGGAGGGCGTCCAGCCCGCGCCAAGGAAAGCGCCGACGAAGCGCCGCATCGGGCCGATGACATGATCGGCATGCTGACGGCCGGCCGTCTGTCCGATGCCGTGCGCGAATCCCCAGACGACGTGATCTCCCGTGCGGCGCAGCGACATGGACGATCCGGTCTGGCGGACGTCGATCGTCGCGACCATCCGCCTCAGCGCTTCCGCCAGGGTCCCGGCGGCCGTCCCGTATTCCGCCCACAGACCGTAGGAGCCGGGCAGCATCGCCTCGCCGATGCGGAGGCCGAAGGTCCGGTCGCCTGCTTCATGGCTGGCCGCCTCGAAAAGGCCGCACAGCGCGACCAGCGGCAGGCGCATGTCGCGATCCTCGATCAACGCCAGAGGGAGCGCTTCCCGGCGAAAGACCCGCGACAGCGCAGCGGAACCCGCCATCCGTTCGAGCATCTGCGGCAGCGGTCCCATACCGGCCGCGGTCGTCATCGGAATGGACAGGTTGCCCATGCAAAACCTTCGCTGGCGGAAAATGACAAGTGCCCGGTGAGAGACTGGCGTACCCATCGCATTCGTGCAATCGCCCCGCGCTTTGCCGGACCACCGGAAAGGCGCCGACGACCGGGAAACGGATATGCGAAAGATGCTTCTTCTCGCCGCCATGGCAGCGGCGCTCGTGTTCGGCCAAGGTGCCTCCGCCGAGGGGCGGCCAAACATCGTCTATTTCCTCGTCGACAACCTCGGCTATGGCGAACTCGGCTCTTACGGTGGCGGCATGCTGCGCGGCGCCGAAACCCCGCGGATCGACACCCTCGCCGCCGAGGGCATGCAGCTCATGAACTTCGCTCCCGAGACGCAATGCACCCCGTCGCGATCGGCGCTGATGACAGGGCGCTACTCAATCCGTTCTGGCAACCACACCGTCGCACTCGCCGGCAATCCCGGCGGCCTCGTCGCCTGGGAGCGCACGATGGCCGACATCCTGTCGGACGAGGGCTACGCGACGGCGATCGTCGGCAAATGGCATATCGGAGCCTCGGAGGGACGCTGGCCCACCGATCATGGCTTCGACGAATGGATCGGCATTCCGCACAGCTATGACGAGGCGCTATGGGCCGCCGATCCCTGGTACGATCCGGAACGCGACCCGGTCGCCTATGTGATGGAATCGAAGAAGGGCGAGGAGCCGACCGAAATCGAGCAGCTCACCGTCGGCGTGAAGCTCGACCTCGACGTCGAATACCTGAAGCGCTCCGAGGATTTCATCGACCGCAGCATCGCCGCCGACAAGCCGTTCTTCCTCTATTTCAACCACACCCTGATGCATCTGCCGGTGGCGCCACGCGAGGAATTCCGCGGGGTAACCGGTCACGGCGACTGGGCGGACTCGCTTGTCGAGCTCGACTCCGATTTCGGCAGCCTGCTGGATTACCTCGATGAGAAGGGTATCGCCGACAATACGATCGTCGTCTTCTCCGGCGACAACGGCCCGGAGGAGATGGAACCGGACCGCGGCAGCGCCGGCTTCTGGGAAGGTTCATATTTCACCGGCATGGAAGGCTCGCTGCGGACACCGGCACTGATCCGCTATCCGGGGGTCGTACCGATCGGCCAGAAATCGAACGAGATCGTCCATATCGCCGACATGTTCACCACGCTGCTGCTGTGGGCGGGCGCGAAGGTACCGGACGACCGGATCATCGACGGTCTCGATCAGCGCGCATTCCTCGAGGGCCGTATCCCGCAATCGGCCCGCGAGGGCTTTCCCTTCTGGATGGGCGAGCGGATGTACGGCGTGAAGTGGCAGAACTTCAAGGTCGTCACCGTGCTGCAGCGGACGCTGACCGAACCGGCCCTGCAACTGGCGACGCCGCACATCATCAATCTCGACGTCGACCCGAAGGAAAGGAAGCCGTTCGACTATCCCTATGTCCATAGCTGGGTGATCGCGCACGCGGCCGGGATCGTCGCGGATTTCAGGAAGAGCGTCGAGGAGGAGGAACTGATCCCCGCCGGCGCGCCGCTCGACTTCGTCCCCCGCCGGGGCACCGCAAACGAGTAAGACCGCAAACGCGGCGAAGGAAGGAACGCCCATGCCGGCACCTGGCAACACCATCGCACGACCGAGCGTCGCGGGCGTCCTCCTCCTCGTTCTCCTCGGCGGTCCGGGGCTCGCCGATGAAGGCGGCGTCAGCTTCTGGCTGCCCGGCCAATATGCAAGCTTCGCCGCGCTGGCGCCAACCCCGGGCTTTTCGCTGCCGATGCAGACCTACTATTATTCGGGCTCGGCCGGCGGCAGTACCCCGTTGGCGCGCGGCGGCACGCTCGACTTCGGGGTCGACACGGACTTCGCCGCGGAGTTCCTCGTTCCGACCTGGGCGCCCGATACGACCTTCCTCGGCGGCAGGCCGGCATTCTCGATCGCGGGCTTCCCGGGCTGGAACCAGACCTCGGCCAACCTCACGGCCGCCGGGCATGGCGCAAGCCGCACCGACTCGGTCACGGGATTCGGCGATCTCTATCCGACCGCGCAGATCTTCTGGAACCGCGGGGTCAACAACTGGATGGCCTATGTCACCGGCGACGTCCCGGTCGGCGACTACGACCCGCATCGGCTGGCCAATCTCGGCATCGGTCACGGCGCGATCGATGCCGGCGGGGCCTATACCTATCTCGACACCGCCACGGGCTGGGAGTTCTCCGCGACGGCCGGCGTCACCTACAATTTCGTCAATCCCGACACCGACTACACCAGCGGCATCGATTCCCACCTCGACCTCGGCCTGTCGAAATCGCTGAGTGACCGGTTTTTCGTCGGGCTTGTCGGCTATGCCTATGTCCAGCTGACGCCGGACGACGGACAGCCGGCCGCGCTCGGCGACTTCGAAAGCCAGGTCTTCGGCATCGGCCCGCAGATCGGATACACCTTCGATGTCGGCTCGGTGCCGATCTATACGAACCTTCGCGCCTATTTCGAATTCGGCGCAAAGAACCGGACGCAAGGCGGCGGCGGCTTTCTCACGATCAACATACCGCTTTCAGGCGCCCGGTCGTGACGGGCGATGCCCCGACCGGCGCCGCACCGCCGCCAGGGGTCCTCGGCGGACGGCTTCGGCGCGCAATCGACGACAGAAAGCAGGATCGCCGAGCTCGATCCGGGCATCCGACCGGTACCGCATAAGCCGGCTAAGAAAATCCTTCGCACGATCATGTGACGACGCCGCGAATGGCATCCGGTCGCCCGCGACGTGTGAAATCGCACGCCCGACCTGGCGCCAATAATGCGCCATTTTCCAACGACTTGGCCGCAGCGGCGCCAAAAAATGGCTCCGACCGGCTTGGTTTTGGACCCGACTTCGGGTCATACTGTTCGCACACCACATATTCGACAGGCCTCGAGGCGCGGCTCACCCGCCGCGTCGCACGTCTTTTTTTTGAGGAATTTCAGGCAGTGACAGTTGCGAGTGATTTCGATCTCGACAAGACCGGCAAAATCGATCTCACCGCCATCTACGACCAGCCGGATCCGCGCGGCTATTACCAGACGCTGGCGACGCTCGAATACCGCATCCCCGAATCCGCAAGCGCGGTCGTTGCCCGGATCATCGGCGCCCTGAGGCGAAAACGACGGCAGCGGCGGGTCACCGTGCTGGACGTCGGATCGTCCTACGGCGTCAACGCGGCGCTGCTGAAGCACCGCTACGGCCTTGCCGAGCTCTTCAATCTCTACGGCCGCGACGCGACGGCAGGCCGATCGCGACAGGACCTGATCGCCCGCGACCGATCGCTTTTTCAGGGCGACGGCGACAGCGACCTGCGGACCATCGGCCTCGACGTCGCCGAATCCGCCATCGACTATGCCTGCGAGGCGCGATTGCTGGACGCCGGAATCGTCGCCGACCTGGAATCCGGCGACCCCGGCGACCGCGAGGCTTCACTGCTGGCGCCGACCGACCTCGTCATCTCGACCGGAGCCATCGGCTACGTCGACGCGCCGACGTTCCGGCGGATCCTGGACAATACGGAGCGCCTCCCCTGGCTGGCGCTCTTCGCGCTGCGGATGTTCCCGGTCGACCGGATCGTCGAGTTCCTGAGGACGCGCGGCTATTCGGTCTTCCGCGCGTCGGGACAGACCTTCCGGCAACGCCGCTTTGCCGGCCGGGACGAAAGAGCGGAAGTCCTGAGCAGGCTGCGAAGCCTCGGCATCGACCCGAAGGGCCACGAGTCCGAAGGCTGGTACCACGCCGAATTCTTCTTCGCCCTGCCCGAGGGCGAAGCGATCAGGCCGCCGATCGCCAATGCCGTGCCGGTCTACTGAACGACACGCCGCAAGCCGCAACGCCTGAGAGGAAACCCGACCAAAGTGACCGATGGAAATCCTTAGCTACATCATCGCCAACTGGGACCTGATCATGGTCCGCACCGGACAGCACATCGCCATCGTCGGCGTCGCTGTCGGCCTTGCCATCCTGACCGGCGTGCCGATCGGCATCCTGATCACCCAGAACAAGCGGCTCGCGACCGGGGTGCTCTATGTCGCGTCGATCATCATCACCATCCCGTCGATCGCGCTGTTCGGCATCATGATCCCGGTCTTGTCGCTGATCGGCCAGGGCATCGGCTACCTGCCGGCCGTGATCGCCGTGCTGCTCTATTCGCAACTCCCGATCATCCGCAACACATATACCGCGATCAGCAACGTCGATCCGGCGCTGCGCGAGGCGGGGCGCGGCATGGGCCTCACCCGCCTGCAAAGGCTGCGCGAGGTCGAGCTGCCTCTCGCCGTGCCGGTGATCATGGCCGGCGTCAGGATCGCGGTCGTCATGAACATCGGGGTCACGGCGATTGCGGCCTATATCGGCGCCGGCGGACTTGGCGATTTCATCTCCCGCGGCATCAGCCAGACCGACCCGCGCCAGCTGGTGACCGGCGCGCTCGCCGTCAGCGTCCTGGCGGTGGCGGCCGATTTCGCGCTGCTGGGACTGCAGCGCCTGCTGACCTCACCCGGACTACGCGAAACTGCAAGGACACCCGCATGATCCGCCTCGAAAACGTCACCAAGGTCTTTCCCGGCGCGGCGATGCCGTCCGTCGATCATGTGTCGATGGAAGTGCCCGAGGGCGAAATCTGCGTGCTGCTCGGCCCTTCCGGCTGCGGCAAGACGACGACGATGAAGATGGTCAACCGGCTGATCGAGCCGAGCTCGGGCAAGATCTTCATCGACGGCAAGGACACCACCGACCACGATGCGGTCCAGCTCCGCCGGACGCTCGGCTACGTCATCCAGCAGATCGGGCTGTTTCCCAACAAGACGATCGTGGACAATATCTGCATCGTCCCCGACATCCTCGGCTGGGACCGCGCCAAGTCGCGGGCCCGGGCGGCCGAGCTTCTCCAGATGGTGGCCCTCGACCCGGGGATATACCTCAACCGCTACCCGAAGGAGCTTTCCGGTGGCCAGCAGCAGCGGATCGGCGTGCTGCGGGCGATCGCCGCCGATCCGCCGGTGCTGCTGATGGACGAGCCCTTCGGCGCCATCGACCCGATCAACCGGGAGATCATCCAGGACGAGTTCCTGAAAATGCAGGCGACCATGAAGAAGACCATCATGTTCGTCAGCCACGACATCGACGAAGCGGTGAAGATGGCCGACCGCATCGCCATCTTCAACGAGGGCCGGCTGGTCCAGTATGACACGCCCGACAACCTGCTCGCCCACCCCAAGAACCGCTTCGTCTCCGACTTCGTCGGTTCGGACCGGACCCTGAAGCGGCTGCAGCTCCTCAAGGTGACCGACGCGATGATGCATGACCCGCCGAGCGTGCGGGCCGACGACACGCTGGCGGCGGCGGCGGCGCTGATGGAGGAAAACGGCCACAGCTCGATCGTCATGGTCGGCCCCAACGGCCGGGTCCGCGGCTTCGTCGACCTGAGGACGGCACGCGAGACCAAGGGCAAGGTCGGCGAGAACCACGAGACCCTGCCGACGACGATCAAGACCGACGAGAATCTCAGGACCGCGGTCTCGACCATGTTCCGCCACGACGTCACCTGGCTTGCCTGCGTCGACGACGACCGGGTGTTCAAGGGCTACGTGACGCTGCGCGGCATCACCCACCTTCTCGGCGAGGCGCATCGCGATGGCTGAGCAGGTTGCCATGGCAGGGATCCAGCGCCTGTGGCGGATCGCGACCCTGGTCCTGATCTTCGCCCTCGGCGCCTGGGCCTGGGCGAGCGGCCTCCTGCCGACCATGGCCGACCTCTGGGACGACATCGTCTATCTCGGCCGTCAGCACATCATCCTGGTCGCCATATCCGGCGGGCTCGCGATCGCCGTGGGCATCCCCCTCGGCATCCTGCTGACCCGTCCCGGCATGCAGCGCTACAGCAATATCGCGCTGCAGTTCCTCAACATCGGCGCCACCATCCCGACACTCGCCGTGCTCGCCCTGTCGATGAGCATTCTCGGCATCGGCGACACGCCGGCGATCTTCGGGCTGTTCGTGCTGACCCTGCTGCCGATCGTGTCGAACACGCTGGCCGGCATCCGGGCGGTACCCCGCCACCTGATCGAGGCCGCGACCGGCATGGGCCTGAGCCGCGGCCAGATCCTGTGGCAGGTCGAACTGCCCAACGCCCTCTTCGTCATCTATGCCGGCATCCGCACCGCGCTTGCCGTCAATGTCGGAACCGTGCCGCTGGCCTTCCTGATCGGCGGCGGCGGCCTCGGCGAACTGATCTTCAGCGGCATCGCGCTGAACGAATTCGGGATGATGCTGGCCGGGGCGATCCCGACCGCCCTGCTCGCCATCATGGTCGATTTCCTGATGAGCCAGATGCAGCTCTGGACGATTCCGCGCGGCGTCAACCCGCTGCGCTGACCCGCCTCGCCAAGGGGCCGACCGGACCCGCGACGGGATCCGGAAGAACAAGAGGAGAAAACGATGCGACGTTTCACCACTCTGCTGACGGCGGCCGCCGTCGGCGCCGCGATGATGGCCTCCGCCCAGGCGGAGGAGATCGTCGTCGGCGGCAAGAACTTCACCGAACAGCTGCTGCTTGCCGAGATAACGGCGCAACTGCTCGAGGCCAAGGGCTTCGACGTCGACAAGCGCGACGGCATGGGTTCGCAGGTCGTTCGCGACGCGCAGCTCAACGGCCAGGTCGACGTCTATTGGGAATATACCGGCACGTCGCTGGTCACCTACAACAAGGTCGACGAGCGCATGGACGCCGACCAGACCTATGAGACCGTCAAGAAGCTCGACGGCGAGCAGGGCCTGACCTGGCTCGATCCCTCCAATGCCAACAACACCTACGCGCTGGCGGTCAAGAATGGCGACGACAACACCAAGGGCGTCGACAGCCTGTCCGACCTGGCCAAGGCCTATAACGACGACGAAGGGCTCGTCATCGCGGTCAATGCCGAGTTCCCGAAGCGGCCCGACGGCCTGCCCGGCCTCGAGGAAACGTATGGCTTCGAGACCACCCGCGCCGACCTGAAGGCGATGGATTCCGGCCTCACCTACCAGGCGCTCAACCAGGGCCAGGTCGACGTGGCGCTGGTCTTCGCCACCGACGGGCGGATCGCCGCCTTCGACTTCCGGGTGCTCGACGACGACAAGGGCTTCTTCCCCAACTACGCGATCGTACCGGTCATCCGCACCGACACACTGGAGGCGAACCCGGAAATCGCAGAGCCGCTGAACGCCCTTTCGGCCAAGCTCGACGACGAGACGATGCAGATGCTGAACGCCCAGATCGACGTCGACAAGAAGGACATCGGCGAGGTCGCCAAGACCTTCCTGAGCGAGAACGGCCTGATCTGACCAGGTCCGCACCACGCCCGTCCCCGCCGCCAGGCGGAGGCGGGCAGCCGTCACGCCGGCTTTCCTCCCGAGAAAAAGTGTAACAGCCTGCCGCAGCCGCCGACCGGCGCGAATTCGCGGCGTTTCGTGCGAACCCGCGCCCCGTCCGGGCCAGAGCGCACATTTCGTTACATTTTTCGACCTGACATCGCCGCGCCACCTCCGCCTATGTCCGTGGCGAGCCGCGAGGGCGTTCCGCCTTCAGAGGCCACGACACCGGAAGGAGGAAGCCGGAAATGAAAACGCCCCACGCCCTGCGCCTCGCCCTGCTCTCGTCATGTGTCTTCGCCGCGACGCATGCCGGCGCCCACGACCTGCCGCTCGGCGACGGCGCCATCTCGACCACCCCGCAGATCGACAACGTCTATTCCTGCCAGACGCGATTTGGCGGCGGCGGTGCATTTCGCGACGGCGGATGGATCAACGGCGACACCTGGGACAGCGACCTGAAGCCCGTCGTCGACGGCGCGATCGACTGGCCGAGCGAGATCGCCATCTCGCGGGAAGGCGACGCCCGCGTCATCCGGGCCAACAACCTGCCCGACCATCCGACCGGGGTCTTCGGCATCCAGCCGAGCGACGACGCCTATGCCTATGACCGCAATCCGAACCGGATCAGGGCCCAGAACATCCTGCTGACCCTACCCGCCAAGCCGACGGCGGCGGCCGAGGAAAGCTGCGTGCCGATGGGGATGATCGGCTTCGCCACCAGCGGCGCCGCCATCTTCAACGCCCTCGACGCGCTCGGCCGCGACGCGCCGGCGCATGAAATCCAGGACGCCTGCAACGGCCATCCGGAGCGGAACGGTCAGTATCACTATCACGACCTCTCCGCCTGCCTGACCGACACGCGGAACGAAGCGCACGGCCACAGCGACCTCGCCGGCTACGCGCTCGACGGCTTCGGCATATACGGGCTCCATGGCGAGGACGGAGAGGTGGTAACCAATGCCGACCTCGATGCCTGTCACGGCCATGTCCATACGGTGATCTGGGACGGCGAGCCGACCGAGATCTACCATTACCATTTCACCGAAGAATATCCGTACACGATCGGCTGCTTCCACGGCACGCCGACCCAGCTCCGAACCGGGCGCGGCATGGCAGCCGGCCCCGATATCGACGGTCCGAACGGCCTTGCGCCGGGGGCACCGGCGGGACCACGCGCGCTCCGCGCTCCACCGCCGCGCCGTCACCTGTTTGGCCGACCGCTCTTTCGGCCGCCGCTGCGCGGCTATGAGCGGCGAGGATGACGCATCCGGCCGCGGCAGGTGGCAGGCGGCTCGCGGATACCGGCGGCGGGTGTCGCTGGTCGCCGCGGCCGGCGCCTAGTCCGACGCGCCGAAAATATCGGTGAGCGTCGCCCGCATGACGGTCGGATCGACGTCGACATCGGTCCAGTATTTGATGCCGATGACGCCCTGATTGATCAGCATGCCGAGCCCGTCGACAACCGTGCAGCCGCGCGCCTCGGCGTCGCGGATGAGAAGCGTGCGCGGCGGGTTGGCGATGACGTCGGCAACCACCATCCCCGGCTTCAGCGTCTCGGGATCGATGTCGAGCCGTCCCTCGACGTCCGGGTAGAGGCCGATCGACGTCGCGTTGACGACGATGTCGGTGCCCTCGGGAATGGCGTAGGTGCCCTCCCAGGGAACGAAACGCGCTTCCGCCGCGGTCTTTTGGTTGAGGAGGTCGACCAGGGTCCGGCCCCGCGCGGCGCCGCGGTTGACGACCGTGATGCGCGACGCGCCGGCAAGCGCCAGCTCGACGCCGATCGCCCGCGCCGCGCCGCCGGCGCCGAACATGACGACCGCCTTGCCGGCCGGATCGACCTTTTCCATCAGCGACTTGAGGAAGCCCTTGCCGTCGGTATTCTCGCCGATGAACTGGTCGCCACGCCGCACCGCGCAATTGACCGCGCCCATGATCCCGGCCGACTCGCCGAGTCCGTCGAGATGCTCGATCACCGTCACCTTGTGCGGCAGCGAGCAGTTGAAGCCGGCCCAGCCCATTGCCCGGGCGCCGCGGACGGCGTCGCCAAGCAGGTCCGGCGGCACCTCGCAGTTGATGTAACGGACGTCGAGCTCGTGGTGGCGGAAGGCCGCCTCGACCATGGCGACGGTCGGATTCTCGCTGGCCCCGGTCGAGAAGCTGCCGGTCAACATACTCCGAAAATTCAGCGCCATGTAATCTCCCCCGTCACGCCGCCCGATGCCTGTCAGGGCCTAGCCCTTATCCCTGAGCAACCGGCCCTTTTCACGACTCCAGTCCCGCTTCTTGGCGGTCTCGCGCTTGTCGTGAAGCTTCTTGCCACGGGCGAGCGCCAGCTCGACCTTCGCCCGCCCCCTGTCGTTGAAATAGATCTTGAGCGGGACGACGGTCAGCCCCTCGCGCTGGACCGCGCCGGCGAGCCGGTTGATCTCGTTACGGTGAAGCAGCAGCTTCCGCGGTCGCCGCGTCTCGTGCTGGAAGCGGTTGGCCTGCAGATATTCCGGGATATAGGCGTTGTAGAGCCACAGCTCGCCGCGATGCTCGCCCGCATAGGAATCGGTGATGTTGCTGCGCCCCTCGCGCAGCGACTTGACTTCCGTCCCGGTCAGCGCCAGCCCGGCCTCGAAGGTCTGGCCGATCTCGTAGTTGAAACGGGCACGCCGGTTATCGGCCGCGATGCGCGACGGCGCCCTGGCTTTCTTGGCTGACATTGCCGTTTCAGTTGATCAGCCCGGCATGGACCATCGCCGAGCGGATCGCCGTCCTGGTCCCTTCCGAGACCTTGACCATCGGCAGGCGCATGTCGTCGCTCATCTTGCCGAGCATCGACAGCGCATACTTGGCGCCGGACGGATTGGGCTCGAGGAACAGCGCCTTGTGGAGCGGCATGAGCCGGTCCTGGTAGCCGAGCGCCTTGTCATAGTCCCCGGCGAGGCAGGCGTCGAGGAACTCCGACACCATCTTGGGCGCGACGTTGGACGTCACCGAGATGCAGCCGCGGCCGCCATGGGCCATGACCGCCAGCGCCGTCCCGTCGTCGCCGGAGAGCTGGATGAAATCCGGCCCCATGGCGTGGCGCTGCAGGCTGATCCGGTCGATCTTGCCGGTCGCGTCCTTGACGCCGGCGATGTTCTTCAGCTCGAAGAGCTTCGCCATGGTCTCGACCGACATGTCGATCACCGAGCGCGGCGGGATGTTGTAGATGATGATCGGGATGCCGATGGCGTCGTTGATCGCCTTGTAATGCTGGTAGAGGCCTTCCTGGCTCGGCTTGTTGTAATAGGGCGTGACGACCAGCACGCCGTCGGCGCCGGCCTTTTCCGCATGCCGGGCGAGCTCGATCGCCTCGGCGGTGTTGTTGGAGCCGGCGCCGGCGATCACCGGCACCCGGCCGGCCGCCGTCTCGATGCAGATCTCGACCACCCGCTTGTGCTCGTCATGGGTGAGCGTCGGGCTTTCCCCCGTCGTGCCGACCGGGACGAGGCCGTGGATGCCCTCCTCGACCTGCCAGTTGACGAAATCGCGGAACGCCTCCTCGTCGAGCGCGCCATCCCTGACCGGGGTGACAAGTGCGGTGATCGATCCCTTGAACATTTCGGCCATATCCTCGCCGGATTTTCTGCTATTTTTCGGCCCGCGACCTTATTCCGGGGCGACCGGAGGGGCAAGGACGGCCCGCGACCGGGGCTCGTCAAGCAATCGTTCACTATGGCACAATAGGCTCATTGTCGAGTGTCTGAGTCTATTCGGCGGAAGCGGATCGGCCGGGCGGACCGCCAGCGGCCCGCTTCGGGAGAGCAAGTATGGCATTCGACAACGTCAAGACGACCAAGCGGAGACGAGTCGCCATGCGCGGCAAGGCCATTCTGATCCCTGCCATCGCGGTTTTCGCCGCGCCGGCGCTGACCATGCCGGGCGCGACCGGCATTCGCGCCGAAGAGATCCAGGTGGCCGATATCCCGCTTCCCCGGCTCAACCCGCAGCGCACCTATTCCGACCTCCGGCCGTCGACCGCCGATCCGATCGCCGACTTCCTGGCGACCGCCGGCGAGGACCATCATGGCGTCGTCGGCGACGGCGAGGAGGCACTCGCCTTCACGCCGGTCGCATCGATCAAGCGGTCAACTCCGGTCTCGACATCCGATATCAACACCCTCGGTCTGCGCTACGCGCTGAAATTCCTCGATGACGGCGACCCGGCGGCCGCGACCGCCGCCGCCTATGCCATGCCCAACCCGATCGACACCAAGGTGATCGACTGGCTGGTGGCGATCAGCGGCCGCGACGACGTGCCGGCCCCGCACATCGCCGAGGTCTGGCGGAAGCTTGCCGACTGGCCGGGCCAGGTCCTCCTGCAGATCCGCTTCGAGCAGGCGCTGGTGCGCGAGAAGCCGCCGGCGAAGACGGTGGTCGACGCCCTCACCGGACGCACGCCGGAAACCGACAAGGGCCTGGTCCTGCTCGCCGAGTCCTACCTGGCGCTCGGCCGCAAGGCGGAGGCCGCCAGGGTCGTCGGCAGCTATTGGCGCGAACAGCGATTCGGGGCCGAAAGCGAGAGCCTGCTCCGCAAGGAGGTCGGTGGCCTGATCAGCAGTGCCGACTACAAGGCCCGCATGGACCGGCTGCTCTATGAGGAGCAGATATCGGCCGGCCTGCGCAACGCCAAGTATCTCGACAAGGGGCAGCAGGCGCTCGCCGCCGCGGTCGCCGCGTCCGAGACCAACAAGAATATCGACAAGGCGCTGGCCGCGGTTCCCGCGAATGTACGCAGGGATCCGCTCTACGCCTTTGCCCGCGTCCAGTCGCTCAGGCGCGCCGACAAGATGGAGGAAGCGGCGAAGCTGCTGCTGACCGCGCCGCGCGATCCGGCGAAGATCGACGGCGATGCGTGGTGGATAGAGCGGCGGATCGTCTCGCGCGCCCTGCTCGACGAGGGCGACGCCAAGATGGCCTACCGCGTCGCCGCCGGCCACTCGGCCGAATCGCCATCGACCATTGCCGAGGCCGAGTTCCATGCCGGCTGGTTCGCGCTCGAATTCCTCGGCGACCCGGCGACGGCGAAGAAGCATTTCGCCAGGATACTCGACGTCTCGTCGCGGCCGCTCAGCGTGTCGCGGGCGGACTACTGGCTCGGCCGCGCGGCCGAGAAGCAGGGCCGCCGCTCGGAAGCGGTCACCTATTACAAGCGCGCCGGCCAGCACCCGACCACCTATTACGGCCAGCTCGCCCTTGCCAGCCTCGGGGTCAAGACGCTGCCGATCGCGCCCCAGCCGAAGGCCGACGCCGCCACCAGGGCGCGCTTCGAGTCGCGGGAACTGGTGCAGGTCATCAAGCGCCTCGACGCCGCCAATCGCGGCGACCGCAACGACATCTTCTATCGCAAGCTCGCCGAGGAGCTGGATGATCCGGTCGAGATCGAGCTGCTGGCCCAGATGGCCGAGGAACATGGCGGGCACCAGTTCGCCCTTCAGATCGGCAAGATCGCCTCCTATCGCGGCCTGCAGGTCGACGCGACCGCCTTTCCGCTCTCGGCAATTCCGGCCTCGGCCCATACCGGCGACGTCGAAAAGCCGCTGGTCTTCGCGATCGCGCGACAGGAAAGCGCCTTCAACCCCGCCGCCGTCAGCGGCGCCGGCGCCCGCGGCCTGCTGCAGCTGATGCCGGCGACCGCCAAGATGATGGCGAAGGCGGCGGGCCTGCCCTATTCCCAGTCGCGGCTGACCACCGACCCCGCCTATAACGCGGCCCTCGGCGCGGCCTTCCTCGCCAGGCTCAAGGCCAGCTTCGGCGGCTCGTTCATCATGACCTTCGCGGGCTATAACGCCGGCCCGAGCCGCGTCCATGCCTGGGTCGAGAAATACGGCGACCCGCGCGACCCGAATGTCGACGCGGTCAACTGGGTCGAGCGCATCCCCTTCACCGAGACGCGCAACTATGTGCAGCGCGTGATGGAGAACCTCCAGGTCTACCGCGCGCGGCTCGGTCGCCCGGCGCTGACCATCCAGACCGACCTGAAGCAGGGCTGAGGCCGCCCTTGTCATCAGCGAAAGCGGAAGCAGACGGGCAAGCCTGGCGCGACCGGTTCCATTCGAGCTCGGACGGGCTGTCCCTCCACATCGCCGAATATGGCGACCCGAGCGCGCCCTGGCTGCCGGTGGTCTGCCTGCCGGGGCTGTCGCGAAGCGCCCGCGACTTCCATAACCTCGCCGTTCATCTGTCCACCCATCGCCATCGCCCGCGCCGGGTGCTGGCCTTCGACTATCGCGGCCGCGGCCTGTCGCAATGGGACAAGGACATCGCCAACTACAATCCGCTGACCGAGCTGACCGACGTGCTCGACGGGATGAGCGCGCTCGGCATCGGCCGCGCGATCGTCGTCGGCACGTCGCGCGGCGGGATCATCGCCATGATGATGGGGGTCGCGCGACCGCATGCCGTTGCCGGGGTCGTGCTCAACGATATCGGCCCGGTGATCGAGCCGGTCGGACTGGCGCGGATCAAGACCTATATCGGGCGCACGCCCGCGCCCGACGACTGGGACGACGCGATCCACATCATCAAGCGGCTGCATGGCGGACAATTCACCGCGCTCGGCGACGCGGAATGGGAGGCCTTCGCCCGCGCCACCTACCGCGACGAGGACGGCCGCCCGGCCGCCAACTACGATCCGGCGCTGGCCAAGACCTTCGACGGGATCGAATTCGACCGGCCGATCCCCGAGCTCTGGAAGGAATTCGCGACGCTTTCCGGTGTTCCGATGCTCGCCATTCGCGGCGGCAATTCCGACCTGCTGAGCGCCGAGACCCTGGTCGAGATGGGGAAGAGGCATCCCGGCCTCGAATCGGTGACGATCGAGGGCGAAGGCCATCCGCCCCTCCTCCTCAACACACCGATCCTGCAGCGGATATCGGTGTTCATCACCCAGACCGAGGGCTCCGGCCCGCCGGCAGACGCGGTGATCCCGGTCGATCGGCCGGGTTACGACCCCGACACCCGGCCGGAGGATTAGGCGGGGAGTCAGTCGGGCTCAATGCCGGGCGGCCTGTCGGCTTCCTCCTGCGCGAGCCGCTTGCGATCCTCGGCCTTGATGTAGCCGGTCCGGCCGCCACTGGCGAGAATCGTCGCCTGGCCGATCCAGTCGTCGCGTTCGATCCGCTCGGGGAACTTGATCTGGACTCCGACCCAGCGGACCTCCGCCGGCGTCCATGCCGCGATCTGGCCGAAATGGAAGATGCCGAGGCTGTTGAGCAGCTCCTCGTTCTTCTTGCCGATCCCCCTGATGCGCTGGAGGTCGTCCGGAACGCCGTTGCGCGGCGCCGTGAGCCCGGCCGGCCGCATCGCGGGAAGCTCCTCGACGACCGGCGGCTCGGGTGGCGGCGGCGGTTCGGGCGGCGGAAGCACCGCAGGCGGCGGACGGTCGTCGGCGGAGGGAGGCGCGACCGACGCGACATCCGCCTCGTCCCAGGCTTCCCCGTTGTGCCAATGCTCGTCATGGGCCACCTGTTCGCGGTGCCCGATGCCGGCCGTCACCTCGCCCCAGTCCGCATCGGGATGGACCTGCGCGACCGGGGGATCTTCATAGGCCTCGACCTCGGCATGGGCCGGCTCCCACTCCCGCGCTTCGGCGGCGGCGGGCGGCGCCTGGTGATAGGGGTCGGCCTCCCGCCGGGCGGGCTCCGCCGGGTAATATTCCCCGGCGTCTTCCTCCGGATGGGCGAGCGGCCGCTGCCGCAGGCGGGTGGGCCGGGCGGCGGCAAAGCCGAGACGATGGCGGACCAGGTGGACGGCATCGCCAAGCGTATCCGCCAACGCTTCCTGCGAATGCGCCAGCGGCGTCTCGGCGATGAACAGGTAAAGCAGGGAGCCGAGCGCGCACCCCGCGACGAACACGAAGGCAAGCATCAGCCATATTTCGATAGCGTGCCAGATCAATGGTCGTCTGGCCCCCGCTCAAGCCACGCCGTCATGTCGTCCACGCTGCGCGGGTCCTGGTACCACCAGCCGACCACGACGCCGATCAGCAGCGCCGCGAGCAGATAGGGCCAATAGGCGATGATCAGATACAGCATTTCTCTCGGCTAGCCGTTGCCCGGCGGATCGATGGTGAAGGCGATGCGGCGATTGGCGGCCTTTCCCTCCTCGGTCGAGTTGTCCGCGATCGGCTCGGCTTCACCATAGCCCTTGGCCGTCAACCTTTCGAATCGCACGCCGGCATCGACGAGATAATCCAGCACCGCCTCCGCCCGCGCCTGGGTGAGCTCGAGATTGGCTTCCTCGGAGCCATCGGAATCACTGTGCCCGCCGACCTCGACCACCGAGTCCGGGCAGCGCATCAGGATCCCGGCGATCCTGTCGAGAAGCGGATAGCTGTCGACGGAGATATCGGTGGCGCCCTTGTCGAATTCGACATTGCCATCGGCGAGCGCGATCTTGAGCCGGTCCCGGCATCCGGCCGCGTCCAGCGGCTGCCCCGTCTGGCGGGTGACGATATTGACCTCGGTCTTGAAGCCCTCCGGGATCGCCTCCGCCGCAATGTCGGCGATTCTTTGCATCGCCCGGTCGTGGAAGGTCGTTCCATCGATCTCGACGACGGTGTCGACAATCTCGAAGTGGCCGCCGGCCAGGCGGGCAGCGACCCGCATGGCGCCTTCCGCCGCCTCGACCAGGCTATCGGGCGCGCCGCCGGCAAACTTCACGTCGTCCTTGACGGTGACCGAGCCGAACCGGGCCCGGGCGGCATCGAGAAGCGCGCGCCTGGCCTTTTCCGACGGTGCATAGCCGGCGAGCACCAGCCCGTCCGCGGCCTGCGAGAGCGACAACCTGTACGGCGATATCCGCGGCGGGGAGACGTCAGAATCCGTGAGGGCGAGGCTCGCCGGAAGGCGCCTGGCATTCGCCTCGGTGAGGGCGAGATAGGCGTCCGAATCGGCCGCCTCGCCCTGGACCGAATAGGTCACGCCTTCGACCTGGACGACACCCGATTTCAGCTCCGCGAGCTGTTCCATCGCGAATTTGGTGGCGCCGATCCAGTCGATCTTGGGTTCGCCCGAGGCGATCTTGACGTTGTCGGTGACCGTCGCTCCGGCAAACAGGTCGCGGGCAAGGGCCCTGACCTCCGCCCTGCCCTCAAGCGACGGCACGTAGCCTTCGAGCGTGACCGCGTCCGCTTCCCGCGAGCCGGTCCAGTAGTAGTTGGAGACCGGCGCCGGGATGATCTCGTTGGCGACGATCTCGACACCGGCGGGCAGCGTCCCGTCGATCCCCCCGACAACCGATTCGTAGTCCTCCACGCTGCGGGCCGTGCCGGCGATATCCAGCGTCAGCCCGTCGAGCATGACCCCGCCCTCCTCGAGCTTGCCGAGTGCCTGGATCGCGAAGGCCGCGGCCTCGGTGAAGCCTTCCGGCTCTCCCGAGGCGATGTTCATGTTGTCGATGATCGGCACCGAAGGATGCAGCGCCCGCGCCGCCTCGACCAGCGAATCCTTAGACACTTCGTTCGGAACGAAACCGGCCAGCGTCAGCGAAACGTCATCGAGGCTCGCCGACCATACGAAGCGATCGATCCGCGCCGGCAGGATATCGACCGGTCCAAGCGCCAGCCCCCCCGGCATCGAATCGGTGAACGAGCGGCGCGCGGCCGCGAAGCTTTCGGCCGACACCGCCGTCCCGGCGACCGAAAGCGTCCCGTCGACGATGGTCACCTGCCCGGAGGACAGATCCGCCAGACGCTCCAGGGCAAAGGCCGTCGCCGCGCTGAACATCTTCGACGCGCCCCGCGCCAGCGTCGTTTCATCGATGATTTCGGCGTCCGGCAAGGCGCGCCGCGCAGCCGCCAGCACCGCGTTCCGCGTCGCCTCCGACGGCACGCTGCCGAGCAGCGTCACCTTTCGCTCAAGGCGTCGCGCCGACCATTCATAGGGCTCGGCCACCGGCAGCAGGCTGCTGGCGTCGGACAGCGAGGCGACGCCACGAATCGCGGAAGCGGCGGCGAGCGCCTCCGCCTGGACCTCGGGGGTGGGCGCGATACCGCCGATCGTGACGTTCCGGCCGGAGACAGCGACCGTCGCCCAGTCATAGCCATCGGCCACCAGCCGCCGCGAGATCTTCGCCGCCAATTCATCCTCGACAGCGCCTGACCGAAACAGCACAGCCAGCACAGCCAACACGATTGTCGCCGCGAGTCCGGGTCGTACCCATCTTCGCCAGTTCGACATGCCGCGACTTCCTCAATTCCCAACGCACGCCGCTCGCGCGCCGCAAAACACCGTCACCGCCGGCCCAGGCCGACGGCGAATACATCATACAGGACTGATCGAACGCGGGATTACGACGAATCTATGGGCTTGAGCCATCTTCGCCAAGAAAACTGCGGCCCGCAAGCCGCGAGCGTGACAATGCCACGGGTCGGGAAGGAGCCCACATGCCCACCGCAAAACGGCGGATCAAAAAGAAAATGCCCGGGGAATTGCTTCCCCGGGCACGTATTCCAGTTCAGACGGTGACCTTAGAAGGAGGTCTTCCAGCGAAGGTGACCACCGAGGATGTCATCGCCAGCTTCCGGATCGGTGTAGAGCAGTTCAGCACCGATCTCCGAGTTGCCGGTCGGGTGATAGTAGACACCCAGCGCGCCGGTGAAGGTGCCCATCTTCTTCCGGGAGTCGGCAGTGTCCTGCCAGCTCGCGGTGGCGGCGACATCCATGTTGCCGCTGAGCGCGAAGCTACCGGAAATGAAGGCGCTCCACCACTCACCGTCGCTGCACGAACGCCACTTGCCGCCCGAGTAGGTCTGGTTGCAGTTGGAACCGCCGGTCAGGCTCTTGGCGCCGTCCGAATAGGCACCAGCAGCCTTCAGCTTGAAGGCGCCGCCGACCTGGCCTTCGACCGCGAGGGCAACACCCCAGGCAGTGCCATCAGCCTGGTCGCTGACCTGGCCAGCCAGCTTCATGTCGAAGCCGCCGAGGCCGCCCGTCAGAGCCAGCACGATGTCCGGATAGTCGCCGGTGGCATTGGTCGCGCCCGCCGAACGATCACGCGGATCTTCGAGGCCGAGCATGATGCCCCAGGTGCCCATCAGGTAGGACAGACGGAACTGGTCGACTTTCTTGTCCGACCGGACCGCGCCGTCATAGGTGTAACCGCCGCCGACGTCGAAGGTCGAAGCAGTCCAACCAAACATCATCGGGCCGATCGCGCCGTAACCGCCGTCGAACCGGACTTCCTTCTCGGTGCCGTTCTGGCCGTCGAAGTTGTTCGAAACCGTCACGAAGTTGAAGTTGGTGACGATCGGGCCGAGGTCGCCCATGGACTTCGAGGTGAAGTTCACGCCGGCTTCCGTCTTGAACTCCCACGCCTGGGAATAGTTATCCAGAGCGTAGAGGTCACCAGCCACGACACCCTGGGTGTCAGACAGCGGGTTGGACGGGTCCGTGGTCGAACCGGTTATCTGCTGAGCGACGTTGAAGTAGTCGCCGACGTAGTTGCTTTCGCTGTAGAACCACATATCCAACTGGATGTAGCCACCGACCTTCAGGCAGGTGTCCGTACCAGGGATGTAGTAGTAGCCGGTTCCGAAGGCGTCGCAGACTTTCACGTAGTCGATCGGCTCGACCGCGAGAGCAAGGTCTGCCG
>NZ_JAGRLA010000013.1 GCF_020442045.1 Bauldia sp.
GCCTCCCGCGTCAGGCCGGCGACATGCGGGCTGAGGATCGCCCGGTCGCAATTGAGCAGCGGGCTGGCGCCCGGTGGCGGCTCGTCGAGGAAGGTGTCGATGCCGGCCCCGGCGAGCTGCCCCTCCCGCAGGGCGCCGGCCAGCGCGTATTCGTCGACCAGCCCGCCGCGCGAGGTATTGATCAGGATCGCGTCCGACCGCATCGCCTCGAGCTCGGCCGCGGCGATCATGTTCTCGGTCTCGGGCATGCGTGGCGCGTGGAGCGAAACCACGTCGACCTCGGGCAGGACCGCCCGCCAGTCCTCGACCTTCTCGGCGCCGGCCGCCGCCATCTCCCCGGCGGCGATCATCGGGTCGAAGGCAAGCACCCGCATGGAGAAGACGCGAGCGATCCTCGCCACCGCCCGGCCGACGCGGCCGAAGCCGACCAGCAGCAGCGTCCGCCCGCCGAGATCGAAGGCGGTCAGGCTGTTGCGCACCTGCCAGTTCCCGTCCCGGACCGCCCTGTCATTCGCCGCGCCATCCTTGGCGATCGCCAGCATCAGGAAGAAGACATGCTCGGCGACCGCCTCGGCATTCGCCCCGACCGCGAGCGCCAGCGGCACGCCCTTCGCCGTCAGCGCGTCGACCGGGATGTTGTCGTAGCCGACGCCGTGGCGCGAGACGACGCGCAGGCGATCCGCGGTGGCGATCGCTTCCGCCGGCAGCTGCGCGGTGCGGATCAGCAGCGCGTCGGCCTCGGCCAGCTCGCGAACGAAGGTCGCGGTATCCGCATCCTCCAGATCGCGGAGGGTGATGTCCGGGCGCTCGGCGAAAACGGCCATCCCATCGTCGTGGATCTGGCCTGAGAGAAGGACGAGCGGCATGTCGGGAATCCGTGCGCGGCGAAGGCGGCGAAACTAGAAGCCGCCTACACCGCTGTCCAGTCGGCGGATTTGCGCTTGCTGATCGCAATCCCTCACTGGAGGCCGCTCGCCTCCCTTCCCTACGCGCCCCACGGAAACGCCGAGCGCGGCGGCAGGGAATCGTCGCCGATCGCCTCGCCGACCCGCAGGCCCTCGTTCCATTTCGCCATCCGCTCGGAGCGCGTGAAGGAGCCGACCTTGAGCTGCTTCGCCCCCCAGCCGACGGCGAGATGGACAATGGAAACGTCCTCGGTCTCGCCCGAGCGCGCCGAGACCACAGCGCCCCAGCCGGCCGATGCCGCGGCCTCCAGCGCCGCCTTCGTCTCCGTCACCGTTCCGGCCTGGTTGGGCTTGACCAGCACCGCGTTGCAGGCACCGACCTCTTGCGCGTGGCGGACCCGGTCGGCATTGGTGACGAGGTAGTCGTCGCCGATGATCTGGAGGCCCGGCCCCGCCGCCCCGGTGAAGGCGATCAGCCCGGCCTCGTCGTCCTCGGCGAGCGGGTCCTCGATCGAGACGATCGGGTAGCGCGCCACCCAGTCGAGCAGCAGCGCGATCATCGCCTCGCTGTCGAGGTCGCGGGAATCGCGGGCGAGCCGGTAGCGCCCGCCTTGGCCGAATTCGGAGGCCGCGACATCGAGCGAGATGGCGACGTCCTCGCCCGGCCTCAGGCCCGCCCGCTCGATCGCCTCGACCGTCATGGCGAGCGCTTCCTCGTTGCTGTCGAAGGCCGGCCAGTAGCCGCCCTCGTCGGCGACGCCCATCAGCTTGCCCTGCTCGGCGAGGATCGCGCCCGCCGCGCGATAGACCTCCGCCGTCATGTCGAGCGCCCCGGTGAATGTCCGGGCGCCGACCGCCACCACCATGAAGTCCTGGACGTCGACCCGGCGGGCGGCATGGGCACCGCCCCCGAAGAGCTGGATCTCCGGCAGCGGCAGCGACGCCGGCCGGTCGCCGGCCAGCGATTTCCACAGCGGCACGCCCGCCGCCGCCGCCCTCGCATGGGCGACGGCGAGCGAAACCGCGATCGTCGCATTGCCGCCGAGCCGCGACTTGTTAGCGGTTCCGTCCAGTGAAATCAGCGTGTTATCGACGTTTTCCTGATCCTCTGAATCAAGCCCGGCGAGCGCTTTCGCGATCTCGCCATTGACCGCCGCGACCGCGTTCGCGACGTCGAGCCCGCCGAAGCGCGTCCCGCCGTCGCGGCGGTCGACCGCCTCGCCCGATCCGGTCGAGGCACCGGCCGGCGCGATGGCGCGCCCGACGGCGCCGCCTTCCAGCGTCACCTCGGCCTCGACCGTCGGCCGGCCACGCGAGTCCCAGACCCGCCGTCCGTGGACCGACCCGATCCTGGTCTTCGTCAAACCGCAAACTCCCCTTTCCAGGCGTCGCGCACCGCGCCGAGCGTCGCCGGCGCCGTCTTTACAAGCGGGATGGCGACGCCGCGCACCCGCTCTCGCGTCGCTTCTTCCGTGACATATTCGACCGGCGACTTGCCGTCGATGCGCGCCAGCAGCAGCGCCGGCAGCAGCGACGCGGCGCGGGCCTCCAGATCGGCCGCCGGCTCCCAGTCGACGCCCGCCCGGTAGGCGGCGCAGAAGGCGTCGAAGGCAGCGAGCAGCTCGCCGCTCGCCTGCGGCGCGGCCAGGCATTTCAGCAGCAGGTGGTTGACGCAGAAGGCGATGTCGAAGGCGGGGTCGCCATACCAGGCGCATTCGGCGTCGAGCAGCACCGGGGCCTTGCCGGGACCGATCATGATGTTCTTGGGGCTGACGTCGCCATGGACCAGCGCCTTGCGGGTCGCCGCGGTCCGGTCGGCCAGCGCATCGAGCCGCTCCGCCAGCGCCGGATGCCTCACGCCGGTTGCGCGGAGATAGGGATCGAGCCGCAGTGCCTCGAACAGCTCGCCGGTCGGAAATGCCCGCTCGATCTCCGGATCGCCGGCGGTCGCCGCATGGAGCGCGGCGAGCTTGCCGGCGAAGATGCCGGCGAAGTCCCGGTCGACTCGTCCCGCCATCAGCTCCGCCTTCCACAGCAGGTACTCGGCCGGGTCGAGCCACGCCATGGCGAAGAACATCGCCTCGTCGTCATGGGCGAGGACGCCCGGCGCGAAGCCCGGCACCCGCTCGCCGACCGTCGCATACCACAGCCGCTCATAGCGGTTGCGCTCGACCGGGGCGAACCAGTCCTGCTCGACCGCGAGCCGCGCCATGGCGCGCTTGACGCAGAAGGTCCGCTCGCCGGCGGTCACCTTCCAGATGTCGGAGGAGACGCCGCCGGTCAGCCGCTCGGCGGTCACCGGGACGCCGGCCGGGATCAGCCCGATCTCCGTGAGCTTGGTTTCGATCGCGTCGGGCAGGCTCATCGCGGCAACACTCCGTCGGACATGTCAGGACGCTTCATCGCCCGGCATGCCGTCGATCGCGCCGCGGATGCGCTGGTAGAGCCTGAAGACCGAGGAATCGTCGTCGCCGCCCATGCCGGCCGCCGATGTCATGACGAAGGACTGGAGCGCCGTGCCGGCGAGCGGTACCGGGATCTTCTCGGCCCGGGCGATGTCGAGCACGATGCCGAGATCCTTGACGAAGATGTCGACCGCGCTCCTCGGCGAATAGTCGTTTTCGAGGATATGCGGCACCCGGTTCTCGAACATCCAGGAGTTGCCTGCCGAGCGGGTGATCACCTCGAACACCTTGCTCGGGTCGAGGTCATGCGCGGCGGCGAAGGCCATCGCCTCGCAGGCTGCGGCGATGTGAACGCCGGCGAGCAGCTGGTTGACGACCTTGAGGCTTGCCGCGGTGCCGACTGCCGGCCCGAGCGGGAAGACGGTCGCCGCCATGGCGTCGACCACCGGCCCGGCGGCCGCCATCGCCTGGTCGCTGCCGGAGACGAGTACGGTCAGCTCGCCGCTCATCGCCCGCTGGGCGCCGCCGCTGATCGGCGCGTCGAGATAGTGACGGCCGGTCGCTTCGAGACGCTCCGCCATCGCCCTGGCGATCGACGGCGCCATGGTCGCCGAGGAGATGAAGACCGCCCCCTCCTCCATCGTCGCCGCGCAGCCATCCGCCCCGAACAGCACGGCTTCCGTCTGCTCGGCATTGAGGACGACCGACACCACGGTGGCGGCGCCCCTCGCCGCCTCGCCCGGCGTCGCGGCGCCGAGCCCGCCATCGGCGACGAAGCGTTCGACCGCCTCCGCCCTCACGTCGAAGCCGACGACCTCATGGCCGGCGCGCTTCAGCGACACGGCCATGCCATGGCCCATGGACCCCAGGCCGATCACCGCGACGCGGCGGGAGGAGCTGGAACGCGCTTGCTCATTCATTCCGGACACTCGTGATTGGCCCCCGCGATTCGCCCCCGACGGGATCAACCGGAGCGACCCATGATGGAATTCCGCGAAGGGTGAAACTGGTCATTGGCGGTGCCGCCGACGGATGACCCGCAATACCTGATTCCGGGGCCGCTGTCAGACGGCCCCGGAGCGGCATTTCAGCGATCGAGGCCGAGCGCGCGGTTGACCGCCGCGTTGTCGGCGCCCTGGTCGATGAAATCGTCGAAGTTCGACTCGCTGACCCGGATGATGTGGTCGGCGATGAACGGCGCGCCTTCGGCGGCGCCGTCGTCGCGGTTCTTGATCGCGCATTCCCATTCGAGCACCGCCCAGCTGTCATAGCCGTGGACGGAGAGCTGGGTGAAGATCGCCGCGAAATCGATGTCGCCGTCGCCGAGCGAACGGAAGCGGCCGGCGCGTTCCGGCCAGTCCGAGTAGCCCGAATAGACGCCCTGCTTCGGCGTCGAGCGAAGCTCGGCATCCTTGACGTGAAACGCCCTGATCCGCTCGTGATAAACGTCGATGAAGCCGACATAGTCGAGGTTCTGCAGCCGGAAGTGGGACGGGTCATAGTTGATGCAGCAGCGCGGATGGCCGTCGAGCAGGTCGAGGAAACGCTCGAAGCTGGTGCCGTCGAAGAGGTCCTCGCTCGGATGGAGCTCGAAGCAGGCGTCGACGCCCACCTCGTCATGGAGGTCGAGGATCGGCCGCCAGCGGTTGGCGAGCTCGGTGAAGGCCGCCTCGATCAGCCCGGCCGGGCGCGGCGGCCAGGGATAGAGGAAGGGCCAGGCGAGCGAGCCCGAGAAGGTGACATGGGCGTCGAGCCCGAGGTTGCGGCTGGCGCGGGCGCCGAGCTTGACCTGCTCGATCGCCCATTCCTGCCGCGCCTTGGGATTGCCCCGGACCTCCGGCGCGGCGAAGGCGTCGAGCGCGTCGTCATAGGCGGGATTGACCGCCACGCACTGGCCCTGGAGGTGGGTGGCGAGCTCGGTGATCTCGACGCCGTGGCTCGCCGCCGTGCCCTTCAGTTCGTCGCAATAATCCTTGCTCTCGGCCGCCTTCTTCAGGTCGATCAGCCGCCCGTCCCAGGCGGCGATCTGGACGCCCTTGTAGCCGAGCGACGCCGCCCAGCCGCAGATCGCGTCGAAGGAATGGAACGGCGCGTCGTCGCCGACGAACTGGGCCAGGAAGATTCCCGGCCCCTTGATGGTCTTCATCGTTGTTTCCTCCCGATATCCGCCTGCCCGCTCAGGCCTTGGCCCACTGGTCACGCAGGAAGTCGTGGCCGAATTGATAGACCTCGTCGGTATGCGGGAAGAAGTCGCGCCACACGCGGGTCGCCTCGGCGATGCCGGGCAGCGCCCGCCCGAAGGCCTCGATGACGTACCAGCCGTCATAGCCGTTCGACTTCAGCGCCTTGAAGGTCTCCGGCCAGGGCACATGGCCCTTGCCCGGCGTGCCCCGGTCGTTCTCGGAGGTGTGGACATGCATGATCTGCCTGATCGTCGGGGCGATGACGCCGACCGGATCCTTCTCTTCGATATTGGCGTGGAAGGTGTCGTAGAGGTAGCCGTAATTCGGCTCGTCGACGCGCTTGACGATCTCGGCCGCGTCGGCGGCGGTGTTGAGCGCATAGCACTCGAAGCGGTTCAGCGGCTCCACCGCGAGCTTGATACCGGCCTTCGCCGCGTAGCGCGCGGCTGCCTTGTGCACCTCGACGATGCCGTCTCGCTCCTCCTTGGTCGGCGGATCGCCGGAGAAGATGGCGAGCGGCTGGTAGAACGGCCCGCAGAGCAGCTCGCCGCCGGCGGCCTCGAGGCAGTCGATCGCCCATTTGAGATGGGAGAGCCCGGCGGCCCGGACCTTCGGGTCGGAGCTCGTGCAGTCGTGCTCCTTGTCGGGAATCACGCAGACCGCGGTCGCCCGCAGCCCGGTATTCTTCAACTCGCGCCCGACAGGCTCGTATTCCTCGGGCGTTCCGCCGAAGAGCGGGAGTTCGGCGCCGTCATAGCCCGCCGCCTTGATCTTCGCGAGCAGCGGAAAGTGCTCTTGTGTGAGCTGGCTCGCCCACAGAAGCATGTTGAAGCCAAGCAGCATCCCGGTTGTTCCCCTCTCGATCTGTTTCCCCCGATTGTAGGTATTTGTCGTTTCCTGGCTAGGTCGTTGCGTTCCACCAATGTCGATGCCGGCCGGGCGCGGTCCGCGATTGGAGCTCGTCCCTGATTCCCATGGCGATGCGGCCGTCGGCGTCGATTGCGGGTCCGATATTGACGTTTTGCATCACGCCACCCTTCGATGCTCATGCTAGAAAGGCTGCGCGCCGCGGCAACCGGGCATACCAGAAGCGCCGCGCCGTCGACAGACCTGCCAGATCAAGACCGACCGAGGGGGACTCACCATGGATCCATTTCAGCGACGCAAGCTTGGCCGTTCGGATGTCATGCTGCCGCAATTCGGCTTTGGCGGGGCGCCGCTTGGCGACCTGTTCACCAAGGTCAGCGACGCCGACGCCGAAGCCACGCTTTCGGCCGCCTGGGATGCGGGCGTGCGCTATTACGACACGGCGCCGTGGTACGGGCGCGGCCAGAGCGAGCACCGGATCGGGCGCGCGCTCTACAGCCGGCCGCGGAACGAGGTCATCATCTCCACCAAGGTCGGCCGGATCCTCAGGGCGCCGGCGAATCCCGACACGTTCGATACCGGGATGTGGGCCGGGGGCCTCTCCTTCGATATCGAATGGAACTACAGCTATGACGGCATCATGCGGGCCTATGAGGACAGCCTCCAGCGCCTCGGCATGAACCGCATCGACATCCTGATCATCCACGACCTCGACTGGTGGCACCACCAGACCGATGCCAAGGTGAACGCCTACCTGTCCCAGCTCGCCACCAGCGGTTTCCGTGCTCTCGAGGAGCTGAAGGCGCATGGGCTGATCGGCGCGATCGGCGCCGGGGTCAACGAGCTCCGCACGATTCCCGCCTATCTCGACATGGTCGACCTCGATTTCTTCATGCTGGCGCTGCGCTATACGCTCGGCGAGCAGGACACGCTCGACCGCGAGCTGCCGATGTGCGCCGAGCGCGGCGTCGGGTTCATCGTCGCCGGCGTCTTCTCGTCGGGCATCTACGCCACCGGCCCGATCGAGGGCGCGAAATACAACTACGCCGACGCTTCTCCGGAGGAGCTCGAACGGGCGCGGCGGATCGAGGCGGTCTGCAAGAGCTACGGCGTCCCCCTCGCCTCGGTCGCCCTCCAGTTCCCCCTGCACCATCCGCTCGCCGCGGCGGTCATCCCGGGCGGCTTCAGGCCGGAGCACGTGACCAGCAATCTCGAGTTGTTCCGTCAGGAAATACCGGACGGGCTGTGGAGCGACCTGAAGTCCGAGGGTCTCATCCGCTCCGACGCGCCGACGCCCTAGCGCCGGCTCCGCGGGACGCCGGGCCGGTCCTTCGGCGAAGAAGCGGCTTCGCCGACGCGGTATATTCGATTACCCTTTGACCTGAATCAACGTGGGGGTTCGGGGCTGCGGCCAATGTCGCCCCTCGAATCTGGCAGCGCCGGCAAGGGGGACGCATGGCGAATCCAACAGGTGTCCGAAAGTCATTCACGCACGGCGAAATCGGGCTCGCCATCGCGCTGTCGGTTCTGGCGCTCTTCTCGCTGATCGTCGCGGGCAAGGCCCATTCCAGCGCCTACTCCTTCCACGCCATCCTCTTCGCGGCGGTCTCGGCCTATTTCGTCTACAAGATCATCGACCGCTTCCATTCGCGGCCGGCGGAATTGCCGGCGCTCGAGATCGACGGCAAGCCCAACTACAACTACGGGCCGATCAAGTTCGCCACCATCGCCGCCCTGTTCTGGGGCATTGCCGGCTTCACGGTCGGCCTCTATGCCGCGCTCGAGCTTGCCTTCCCGCTCCTCAACTTCGATCTGCCCTGGATCAGCTTCGGCCGCATCCGGCCGCTTCACACCTCCGCGGTGATCTTCGCCTTCGGCGGCAACGTGCTGGTGGCAACCTCCTTCTACGTGGTCCAGCGCACCTGCCGGGCCCGGATGGTCGGCGACCTCGCGCCGTGGTTCGTGGTGATCGGCTACAATTTCTTCATCGTCATCGCCGGTACCGGCTACCTGCTCGGCATCACCCAGTCGAAGGAATATGCCGAGCCGGAATGGTACAGCGACCTGTGGCTGACCATCGTCTGGGTGGTCTACCTGATCGTCTTCATGGGCACGATCCTGAGACGCAAGGAGCCGCATATCTATGTCGCGAACTGGTTCTTCCTCGGCTTCATCCTGACGATCGCCGTCCTCCACCTCGGCAACAACGCCGCGATCCCGGTCTCGGTCTTCTCGTCCAAGTCCTACATCGTCTGGGCCGGCGTCCAGGACGCCATGGTCCAGTGGTGGTACGGCCATAACGCGGTGGGCTTCTTCCTCACCGCCGGCTTCCTCGGGATCATGTATTACTTCATCCCGAAGCGGGCGGACCGGCCGGTCTATTCCTACCGGCTGTCGATCATCCACTTCTGGTCGCTGATCTTCCTCTACATCTGGGCCGGTCCCCACCACCTCCACTACACGGCGCTGCCGGACTGGGCGCAGACGCTCGGCATGACCTTCTCGGTCATGCTGTGGATGCCGTCCTGGGGCGGGATGATCAACGGCATCATGACGCTGTCCGGTGCCTGGGACAAGCTCAGGACCGACCCGGTGATCCGCATGATGGTCGTGTCCGTCGCCTTCTACGGCATGTCGACCTTCGAGGGGCCGCTGATGTCGGTGAAGGTGGTCAACTCGCTGTCCCACTACACCGACTGGACCATCGGCCATGTCCATTCCGGCGCGCTCGGCTGGGTCGCCTACATCTCCTTCGGAGCGATCTACTGCCTGGTGCCGTGGCTGTGGAACCGCAAGGGCCTCTACTCGCTCAAGCTCGTCGAGTGGCATTTCTGGCTCTCGAGCCTCGGCATCGTCCTCTACATCACCTCGATGTGGGTGGCCGGTATCCTCCAGGGCCTTATGTGGCGCGCCTATAACTCGCTCGGCTTCCTCGAATATTCCTTCGTCGAGACCGTCGAGGCGATGCACCCGTTCTACCTGATCCGGGCGCTCGGCGGCCTGCTCTTCCTGACCGGGGCGGTGCTGATGGTCTACAACATCTGGAAAACCATAGCCTCGCCCGAGGCATCGGCGGTGCCGGAGGCCCGGCCCGCCATGGTTCCGGCCGAATAAGGGGAGGCACGAACCATGTCAGCCTGGGCCAAGCACCAGATCCTCGAAACCAACGCCATCCTGCTCATGATCGGGGCGCTGATCGTCATCTCGATCGGCGGCATCGTCGAGATCGTGCCGCTTTTCTACCTGAAGAACACGATCGAAACCGTCGACGGGGTGCGTCCCTACACGCCGCTCGAGCTCGCCGGGCGCAACATCTACGTCCGCGAAGGTTGCTACAACTGCCATTCGCAGATGGTGCGGCCGCTCCGCGACGAGGTCGAGCGCTACGGCCATTACTCGCTGGCGGCCGAGTCGATGTATGACCGGCCCTTCCAGTGGGGCTCGAAGCGGACCGGGCCCGACCTCGCCCGCGTCGGCGGCAAGTATTCCGATACCTGGCATCTCGACCACCTCAACGACCCGCGTTCGGTGATCCCTGCCTCGATCATGCCCTCCTACCGCTGGCTCGCCGAGACCGAGCTCGACATCACCTATCTCGACGAGGACCTGATGGTGCAGAAGGCGCTCGGCGTCCCCTATACGGACGAGATGATCGAGAATGCGAAGCGCGATGCGGTGATCCAGGGCACGCTCGACCCGGTGGAGGCGGATGACCTGCTCGCCCGCTACCCCAACGCCAATATCCGTGACTTCACCGGCACGGTGACGGCCAGCGGCCGGCTGACCGAGGCGGATGCGCTGATCGCCTATCTCCAGTCGCTCGGCACGGCCATCGACTTCAACCTCTACGACGACAACGCGAATATTCGCTGAGGAGCGCGTTCATGCCGGACACCTACAGAGCCGTCGCCGAATTCGCCCAGTCGTGGGGACTTCTCTATTTCTTCGCGGTTTTTGTCGTCGTCGTCCTGCTGGTCATGCGCCCCTCGCGGAAGCAGCGCTATGACCGGGCCGCACGGCTCCCGCTGAACGAGGACTGAGCATGGCCGACCCCAGCAACGAAAAGCTCGATACCGTCACCGGCTTCAAGACCACCGGCCACGAATGGGACGGGATCGCCGAGCTCAACCAGCCGCTGCCGCGCTGGTGGCTCTGGATCTTCTACGCCTGCATCCTCTTCTCGGTCGGCTACTGGATCGTCTATCCGGCCTGGCCGCTGGTCTTCTCGGCGACCAACGGCGTGATTGGCTGGAACTCGCGCACCGCCGTCGACGAGGCGATCGCCCAGCTCCAGGCCGATCGTGGCCCGATGGTCGACAAGCTGAGCAAGACGGAGATCGCCGCGATCAAGGATGATCCCGAGCTCCTCGACTTCACCCGCGCCTATGGCAGCATCGCCTTCAAGGAGAATTGCGCGCCCTGTCACGGCGCCGGCGGCGGCGGGGCGAAGGGATACCCCAACCTCATCGACGACGACTGGCTGTGGGGCGGATCGATCGACAACATCGCCCACACCATCGCCTACGGCGTCCGCAATGCCAATTCGGACAGCCGTTACAGCGAGATGCCGGCCTTCGGCCGCGATGGCATCCTTACCGGCGCGCAGATTCGCGATGTCACCCAATATGTCCGCTCGCTGTCCGGCCTGCCGGTGCCTCACGGCTCCGATCTCGAGGCGGGCGCGAAGATATTCGCGGATAACTGCGCAAGCTGTCACGGCGACGACGCCAGGGGAGATCAGGAAATCGGCGCCCCCAACCTGACCGACGCGATCTGGCTCTACGGCTCGGCGACACCGGATGTGGTGGCGACGATCACCAACGCCCGGAACTCGTCGATGCCGGCCTGGAGCGAGCGCCTCGACCCGACGACCCTGAAGGCGCTCACCTTCTATGTCCATAACCTCGGCGGCGGCGAGTAGATCAGGTTGATCACGATCAACGCATCTGCGCGTCCCCCGCCGCCAGGGTCGCGCAGGTTCCACCGGATGCCTCGCTCCAATGAACGTTCCTGCTCACATCGAAGACGACCCCGACAGCGGTAAGTCCTTCTACGCCAAGCACAAGAAGATCTATCCGCAGAGCGTCCGTGGCACTTTCCGCCGGATCAAGTGGATCGTTCTCGTCGTCACGCTCGGCATCTACTATTTCACCCCCTTCATCCGCTGGGATCGCGGCCCCGGCGCGCCGGACCAGGCGGTGTTGATCGACCTGCCGGGCCGCCGCTTCTACTTCTTCTTCATCGAGATATGGCCGCAGGAAATCTACTACGTCACCGGCCTCCTGATCCTCGCGGCGCTTCTGCTCTTCCTGATGAACGCCGTCGCCGGACGCGTCTGGTGCGGCTACCTCTGCCCCCAGACGGTGTGGACCGACCTTTTCCTCGCCATCGAGCGCTGGACCGAGGGCGACCGCCGCGAGCGGATGCACAACGACGCGGGCAAGCTCACGCCCCGGCTCGCCGCCCGCAAGACGCTGAAGCATGCGCTGTGGCTGCTGACCGCATGGTGGACGGGCGGCGCCTGGGTTCTCTATTTCGCCGATGCGCCGACGCTGGTCTACGATCTCGCCACCCTCCAGGCACCCTTCATCGCCTATCTGTGGATCGGCATCCTGACCTTCACCACCTATGCGCTGGCCGGCCACCTGCGCGAGCAGGTCTGCCTCTATATGTGTCCCTGGCCGCGCATCCAGGCCGCGCTCACCGACGAATATGCCTACAACGTCACCTATCGCTTCGATCGCGGCGAGCCCCGCATGTCGGCCAAGAAGGCGGACGCGGCCCGGCAGCGCGGCGAGGCGGCCGGTGACTGCGTCGACTGCCATCAGTGCGTCGTCGTCTGCCCGACCGGCGTCGATATCCGCGGCGGACCGAATCTCGGCTGCATCCAGTGCGGGCTGTGCATCGATGCCTGCGACAGCGTCATGGAGCGCCTCGACCGTCCGACCCGGCTGATCAGCTACGACACCGACATCAACATCGAGCAACGGCTCGAGGGCAAGCCGGCGATTTCACGCGTGGTCCGTCCGCGCACCCTGTTCTATTCGATCCTGATCCTCGTCGTCGGCGCGGTCATGGTATGGTCGCTGTCGGCGCGTTCGGTCACCTCGGTCAACGTGCTGCATGACCGCAATCCGGAATTCGTCGTCCTCTCCGACGGCGGCATCCGCAATGCCTATACGGTCCGCATCCTCAACAAGCGCACCATACCCCGCAATTTCGCCATCTCCGTCGACGGCCTGACCGATCCGACGGTTGAGGTCACGGCCGCCACCGGCCAGGATGGCGACCAGGTGGTGACCGTCGCCGCCGACCAGACCAGGGAAGTCCGCGTGATCGTCAGCGTCGCCGAGCCGCCCGCGGAACCGTCCGTGCCGGTCACCTTCGTGCTGGCCGATACGGAGGACGGTTCCGTCGCGTCCGCCACCGACAACTTCCGGGGACCGGGGACCGGGAAATGAACCTTCGCACGCCAGGCATCTCCCCAACCGGCGGATGGCGGGTGACCGGGCGTATGGTCTTCTTCACGCTGGTCGGCTTCTTCGGCCTGATCCTCGTCGCCAATATCGCCCTGGTCGATTTCGCCATCTCGACCTTCGGCGGCGTCGACACGCCAAGCTCCTACCAGGCGGGCCTCCACTTCAAGGACGAGGAGGCCGCCGCCGCCGCGCAGAAGGCCCTCGGCTGGACCGTCGACGGGCGGGTGACGTCGGTCGGTGATGAGCGTAGGCTCGCCGTCGAGGTTGTCGACAAGTCCGGCCAGCCGGTGACCGGGCTCGATGTCGTCGCCCATCTCGGCCACCCGGTCGACGCGCGGCGCGACGTGGAATTCGCGCTCCATTCGACCGGCCACGGACACTATGCCGGCGAGGCCGCCGCGCCGGTCGGCCAGTGGCGGCTCGATATCGACATATCCCGCGACGGTGAGAGGCTCTACCGGTCGCGGAACCGCATCACGGTGAAGTAACGATGAGCGCCGTCGACCTTTCCCATTACGTGACCTCGGACGACGACGGCGCCTGCCATATCGATCTCGCGGTCGACGGCATCCACTGTGCCGGCTGCATCTCGGGCATCGAGAAGCGCCTCAAGGCGGTTCCCGGCGTCACCGACGCGCGGGTCAACCTGACGCTCCGCCGGGTCGGGGTCGACTGGCGCGAGGGCGCCGTCGAGCCCGCGTCGCTGGTCGAGGCGCTCGACAGGGGCGGCTACCGCGCGCGGCCCTTCTCCACCGGCTCGGTGGAGGCCGAGAGCGACGCGGAGATGAAGCGGCTGCTCAAGGCGCTTGCCGTCGCCGGCTTCGCGGCGATGAACATCATGCTGCTCTCGGTCTCGGTGTGGGCCGGCAATGCCAGCGACATCTCGCCGGAAACCCGCGACCTCTTCCACTGGCTCTCCGCGCTGATCGCGATTCCCGCCGTCGCCTATGCCGGCCGGCCGTTCTTCGCCAGCGCCTGGACGGCGCTCAGGGCGCGGCGCACCAACATGGACGTGCCGATCTCGGTCGGCGTGCTGCTCGCCGTCGGCGTCTCTCTCTACGAGACCGCGATCTCGGCCGAGCACGCCTATTTCGACAGCGCGGTGATGCTGCTCTTCTTCCTGCTCGCCGGCCGCAGCCTCGACCAGATGATGCGGCGCAAGACCCGGACCCTCGCCGGCAACCTCGCGGCGCTGAAGGGCGAGACCGCCGAGCTGATCCAGCCGGACGGCTCGATCCGCACCGTTCCCGCCGCGGCGATCCATGCCGGGCGCTCGATCCTCGTCCGGCCCGGCCAGCGGGTCGCGGCGGATGGCACCGTCGTCGCGGGCGGCTCGACCGTCGACGAGAGCCTGATCACCGGCGAGACGCTGCCGAAGACCGTCCGTGAGGGCGACATGGTCTATGCCGGCACCCTCAACCTGTCGGGGCCCCTCACCGTCAGGGCGACGGCGCTTTCCGGCGAGTCGCTGGTCGACGAGGTCCAGCGCCTCCTTGACAAGGCGACCGAGGCGCGCTCGCGCCGGGTCAAGCTCGCCGACCGCGCCGCCCGGCTCTACGCCCCCTTCGTCCATCTCACCGCGCTTCTGGCGGCGATCGGCTGGCTCGTTGCCGGGGCCGGCATCCATCAGTCGGTGCTGATCGCCACGGCGGTGCTGATCATCACCTGCCCCTGCGCGCTGGCGCTCGCCATCCCCGCGGTCCAGGTCGCGGCCGCCGGCGCGCTGTTCCGCCGCGGCGTCTTCCTCAATGCCGGCGACGCCCTCGAGCGTTTCGCCGAGGCCGACACCATCGTCTTCGACAAGACCGGCACGCTGACCACGGCCGAGCCGCATGTCGCCAATGCCGCCGACATCCCGGCCGGGACGCTCCGCCTGGCC
>NZ_JAGRLA010000003.1 GCF_020442045.1 Bauldia sp.
ATGCGGAAATCATGGTCATGGTGGGAACCTTAAGGAGAGCGGGAACGGACGAGCCTGCGCGGCGCTCTCTCTCGACCGCACCGGCTCAAACCCGTCCCGGCCGCCCTCTCACTCTCGGGACGCCGACATGGAAAAAGCGCCCGACCGTGAGGTGGGGCGCTTTTTCGCGGGTCAGTTCCAGTGTCCGTCCGCGATCTCGCCGGCGACCAGTGCGCGGGCCTTGCGGATCAGGTCATCGCCGCAGGTGTCGACGTGGCCGAAGAACCTGGCGCGCGCGCCGTTCGCGGCCCAATCGGCATAGGCGCAATATTCGTAGGTCTCGGATCGGAAGGCCCGCATGTCGTTGGCCCAATGCGGCCTGGGCTCGATGACGACGGTGATGCCGTCCCTGGTTTCTGACCAGGGCAGGGACCGTTCGTGCGGCGGATGCTCACGATCTGCCGCGAAGATGGCGTCGATGCCGGTCATGGCGCCTCTTCCGGTTCTGGGCGCACGAAGCCTTCGGGATTGTCGGGATCGGGCGGCAGATAGGTGTCGTAGGGATTGCCCTCGGCGAGATGGCCGAAGGGCGTGAAGACGTAATCGCTATCGTCCCGCCCTACGGCGCAGATGACGTAACGCGGGTTGCCCGTTGCCGCGTCGAGGCATTCCATGAGGGCGAGATTGCCGTCACCGGCCGCGCGGAGCAGGGTCTGGAAGTTCGTCCTGGCATAGGAGGGAATGCTCATAGCGGACCTCCCTCGCCGAAGACGGTCTGGGCGAGCCAGCCATCGGTGTAGATCCAGTCCACGGTCTCGCCGGTGGTGAGATCGAGGACATGGGCGCCGCCGCCGAAGCCGTCGAGCCGGGGCTTCGAGCAGGTGCTGGCGTATTGGAAACCCCATTTGCCGGTGAGCCCGAACTCGGCGGCGCAGCGCTGCACGAACCGGATGAGGCGCTCGGGATCGCCGGTCACGTCGTCGCGCATCCACAGTTCGCTGCCGCCGTATTGCGGTTCGATCGAGAGAAGGAAGCCCTCCGAGGGCGGTTCGTCCGACGCGCCTTCCCTGGACAGCGTGTTGTAGAGGTCGAGCGCGCGGGCGGCGTTCTCGGGTGTGCCGACGTCGAGCAGGCACGAGAAGTGGGTGAAATAGTCGGCCATGACAGGCTCCTGAAGCGAGAAAGCCCGGCGCGACGGCCGGGCTGAGTGGGGTTGAGGCGTGATCGAAGGCGGGTCAGTAGCCGAACCGCCAGGACGGCCAGGGCTGACCGTCATCTGAGGCGGCGACGGCTTGCGGCAGATAGCCGGCATCGCCTTCGACCAGGGTTGGATCGCGCACCGGCGTCTCGTCGATGACGGTGACGCAAACGACGAGGCCATCTTCGACCTCGACGTGAACGGGCACGAGATACTGAAAGACGACGCGGCGCGTGGCGGACAGGTCGGGTTCAATCATGGAGGGTCTCCTTGCGAAGATGCGGGGAAGCGACCGCAGGCCAATTCCCCGCCGTGAGGGTCATTCGGCCGCGATCGTCAGGGCGTCTTCGTCCTCGATCTCGTCGGTTTCCTCGTCGTCGCCGTCCTCGCTGAGGAAATCCGGCAAGGCGGCGTCGTCTCCGGCGTCTGCCTCCGCACCAGGTTCGATGGCCTGCCCATCATCAGGGTCGACCAGGCGCAGCGGCTCGGGCAGCCAGCCGGTGTCGGCCAACAGGCGCTCGGCCTCCTTGGCCATGTCGCCCTTCTTCAGATGGTCGATGAGCCCTGCTGCCCGTTGGCCCGCACCCTCACGCACGGCTTCGAGGATGCGGGGCTTGGTGACGCGGCCGAGATAGTTGCCGACGGTCGGTTTCCAGCCCGCCGCCACCATGTCCAGGCCGGTGGCGCGCGCCAGCCGGTCGGCCTGCGCCAGGCGGACGTCCAGCCCATGCTGGCTGACGCCTGATCCGTAAGGGTTCGGCCGCTCGAACAGGGCGTTCACGCCGAAGCTGACGCAATGGGCGAGCAGATCGAGGCGTGTGCCATCGTCGAGGTGGCTCAACCAATCCCACAGCGCCTGATCGTCGGCGGGAACGTGATCGCCCCAGCGCCCGTGCCGCTCGGCGATCTCGCTCGCCTGTGCGCTGTCCTTCAGTTCCTCCGATTGGGCGGAGAAGAAGATGTGGCGGACGTTGGCTTCGAGGCAGCCGGTCGGCGCGGTGTGCCGGAAGGTGTCGCTGACCAGTTTGTGCAGCAGCAGGGTCATGGCGACGTCGGGATGCTCGGCGACCGCGTTGCGCAGAGCGAGGGTGCGATGCGCGGTCAGTTCGATCACGAGACGCTCGGGCAGCGGCTTGACGCCGTCCTCCTCGTCGTCCTCCGGCTCCGCGGGCTGGCCGCCGATGGTGATGACGGCGCGTTGCACGGCAGGCGTAGCCACGGGGCCGTCGCCGCCGTCGACCTCGGGCGTGTCGTCTCCTTCGGCATCGACCGGACGCTCGTCCTCGGGACGGACATAGCCGCGATCCACCGACAGCGAGCCGTCCGAGTCGACGCTGACGAAGACGCCAGCGATGGCGATGTCGGCCGGATCGTAGATCGCCGGGCGCTGCTCGAAGGCTTCGAGCGCCTGCTCGATCTCGCCGAGGCGCGCGTCGATCTCGTCGGGCAGCTCGTCGGCCTCGGCATATTCGGCCTCGAGCCGGTCATACTCGTTACGCAGCGCCTCGCGGGTTGCGCGTTCCTCCTCGGTCAGATCGACCGTGGCGCCGACAAGCTCCCGAAGCCCGCGTTCGTGGCCGTAGGGAAAGCTGAGCGCGGCCTCGACCCATTTCCAGCCTTCGCCCGCGATCTCGTCGGCGACGATCTTCAGCTTCTCGGCCACCAGGCGGTCGAGCAACCCGGCATCCTGAAGCCAGCCGCCATCGTCGGATTCGAACAGGTCGCGCAGCACGATGCCGCCGGCCGCCTCATAGGCTTCGACGCCCACGAAGACCGCCCGCTTGTCGGCGGCGCGCACCGTGGTCTCGGTCAGCATTCGGCGGATGTGGTAGGGTTCCTTCTGCCAGCCGTCCTTGATGGCCTCCCAGACCTGTTCCTGGCGGCCATGGTCAGAACTGACGGTGAAGGCCATGAGCTGTTCCAGCTTCATGCCGTCGTCGGCATAGATCGCCAGCAGCGCGGGCGAGACGGAGACGAGGCGCAGGCGCTGCTTCACGACATTGACGTCGATGAAGAAGGCGGCGGCGATGGCCTCCTCGGTCATGCCCTTGTCGCGCATGGCCTGGAAAGCGCGGAACTGATCGAGCGGATGGAGCGGCGCGCGTTCCATGTTCTCGACCAGCGAGACCTCATCGATCAGGACGCCGCTGTGGGCGTCGCCGACCACGCAGGGCACCGGGGCGGTCTTGCCGAGGCGCTTCTGCTTCATCAGCAATTCGAGCGCGCGATAGCGGCGGCCGCCGGCGGGCACCTCGAACATGCCGGTCTCGGCGCCGTCGGCATCGAGGACCGGGCGGACATGCAGGGACTGGATGAGCCCGCGCCGGGCGATGGACTCGGCCAGCTCCTCGGTCGAGACGCCGGCCTTGACGCGCCGGACGTTGGACTGGCTCAGCACCAGCTTGTTGAAGGGAATGTCGCGCGCCGACGACAGGGTGATCTTCTGAACGGCAGTGGCCATGTTCATGACTCCGCGACGGGCGGCCGGGAGACTCTCTCTCGACCTCCAACCCGTCACGAAGCGAAGCGCCGCCCTCTCACTCTTAAGAGGACAGCGCCGGCCGGGCGGAAAGGCGTGAAGCCGCAAACCCGCGTCTCCGCCTTTCCGGTTTTCAGGATCATCACGCCGCCTCCCGTTCGTCGTCGGAGACGCCGACATCGGCGCCCGGCAGATGACCGAGCAGCCAGTCGGCTGCTTTGCTCGCTTGGGAGGCGGCGCGGACGATGGCGCGATTATCCTCGCGCAGCACCTCGAGCCAGGAGCCGATATAGTCAGCATGGCGGACAGTGGGCGTGATGCCGAGCGAGGCGCAGCAGAAAGCGGCGTTGATCTCCGCGACCAGCTCCTCGAAGGCGTATTTCTTCGAGCCGAAAGAACCTGAGAAATCGCGGTTCAGGCGTGAGGGATGGCCCGTGGCATGCCCCATCTCGTGCAGGGCCGTGCGGTGCCAGTTGATCGGCTCGAAATACGCCTGGGGCGGCGGCACCTGCACATAGTCGAGCCCAGGGACATAGAAGGCGCGATCGCCGCCGATGCGAAAGTCGATGCCCGTCGCCCGGATCAGCGCCTCGACCTGCGGTTCGATGAGGCCGGGCGGAGGCGGCGGGGCCACAATGGCGACATCGTCCGGCAGCCCGTCGCATTGCGATGCGTTGAACACCGTGAAGCGTTTGAGGAACGGGATCGCGGCGGCTTCCTCGCCGGTCTCGCGGGCGCGGCGCTTTTCGTCGTCCGGGGTGAAACGGTCGGCATAGACGACGGTGGTGCCGTGTTCGCCGCGGCGGACATTGCCGCCAAGCGACAGGGCCTGGCGGAAGGTGAGCCAGCTCTGGCCGGGGAAGCCGTGCTGGATCACGGCGCCCCAGAGGATCAGCACATTGATCCCCGAATAGTGACGTCCGGTTGCGGCGTTCCTCGGCATGGCGAGCGGCGCCTTGGCCGTGGCGGTGCCCCAGGGCTGGACCCAGGGGAAGCGGCCCGCCTCCAGCTCGGTGATGATCTTGCTGGTGATGTCGTCGTAAAGGCTCGTCCGGTCGGAGCCGGCACGCCTGTTGCGGTCGTTCTTGAACATCGCGGTTCTCCGCGACGGGCGCCGGAAACCTCTTCTCCAGCCCTCAACCCGTCACGGAAAACCCGTCCGCACTCTCACTCTCGGGGGCGTTGCGGGG
>NZ_JAGRLA010000122.1 GCF_020442045.1 Bauldia sp.
CTGGGTCGCCACCACCTTGCCGTCGACCGTGAGCGTGCCGGTTCCGCCCTGGCCGAGACCGCTGAAGTTGTTGTAGGCGAGCGTGCCGGTGCCGAGGCCGTCATACTTGAAGTCGAAGACCAGCGTGTGCTTGCCGGGCGTCAGCGCGTCGGGGCCCTCCCACTTCGGCCGCTTCAGGTCGACAAGGTTCCACAGGAAGACCGGCTTGCTGTCCTTGAGGTAGAAGCCGTAGCCGCCAAACCGTCCGCCGGAAGTGACGATCATGCCTTCCGCTCCGCCTTCCGGCACGTCGATCTCCGCGGTGAAGGTGTAGGAGCTATTGAGGATCGATGGCGAGTCCCCCTGCGGCAACCCGACCATCGGGTGGGTGTAGACGAACTCGGTGCGTCCGGCCGTGATATTCGGCCGCGGCGCCACGACCCGGGCCGCGAACGAGGCATCCATCGGGAAGACGCCGTATTTCTGCGCCTCGCGGATGAACAATTCCTTCATCTCCTGCACCTTGTCTGGATGCTTGTCGGCGATGTTCCGGGACTGGCTGTAGTCCTTGGTCAGGTCGTATAGCTCGAACACCTGGTTGTTCAGCGGATCGGTGTTGGCGGGGCCGAAGGCATCCCACGGCGCGCGGTTGACCTTGGTGCTCAGGAACCAACCTTCATCGTAAAGCGCCCACTGACCCATCATCTCGAAGTATTGAATCTTGTGATGGGACGGTTCCTTCGCGTTCGCCTTGTCGAAGGTATAGGCGAAGCTGGTGCCTTCGATCGGCGCCTGGGTGACGCCATCGACCGTCTCCGGCGCCGGGATGCCGGTCACCTCGAGGATGGTCGGCACGACGTCGATGACGTGCATGAACTGTTCGCGGAGGCCTCCCTTGTCCTTGATCCGCGCCGGCCAGGAAATAGCCATGTTCTGGCGGATGCCGCCGAGTTTGGAGGCATTCTGCTTGAACCAGGTGAACGGCGTGTCGAATGCCCAGGACCAACCGGCGGACATGTGATTGTAGGTCGCCTCGGTGCCCCACACGTCGTACCACTTCATCTGGACATCGATCGGCATCTCGTTGATGCCGTTGAAGAATGCCACTTCGTTGGGGGTTCCGAGCGGTCCGCCCTCGGCGCTCGTGCCGTTGTCGCCGTTGATGTAGATGATCAGCGTGTCGTCGAGCTTGCCCATCTGCTCGATCGTATCGACGATACGCCCCATCTCGTGATCGTTATAGGCGGCGTATGCGGCGAAGACCTCGACCTGCTTGATGAACAGCTTTTGTTCCTCGTCGGTCAGCTTGTCCCACGGCTTGAGAATATCGTCGGGCCAGTCTTCGATCTGGGTGTCTTGCGGGATCACGCCGAGCTTCTTCTGGTTCTCGAAGATCTGTTCGCGGAGCTTGTTGTACCCATCGTCGAAGAGATGCATGTCGTGGATCTTCTCCACCCATTCCTTGGTCGGGTGGTGCGGGGCGTGGGTGGCGCCCGGCGCGTATTTGATGAAGAACTTCTTGTCCGGCTGCGTCTGGTTCAGCCGGTTGAGATAGTCGATCGCGTCATCGGCCATCGCGGTGATCAGATTCCACTCGCCCTCGTGTCCGTCGAAGGGGTAGATCTGCGTCGTGTTGCGGAAGAGGTTCGGCTGCCA
The DNA here is from genome assembly GCF_020442045.1 of Bauldia sp. Lineage (GTDB taxonomy): Bacteria > Pseudomonadota > Alphaproteobacteria > Rhizobiales > Kaistiaceae > Bauldia. The sequence continues at coordinate 1,636 of NZ_JAGRLA010000122.1, forward strand.
CTGGTTGGCGTCGCCACCGACGAAACCGTAGAAATATTCGAAGCCCATGCCGGTGGGCCATTGGTCGAAAGGCCCGACGGAGCTCGCGGCAAACGCCGGCGTGTTGTGGTCCTTGCCGAACCACGCGGTGGCAAAGCCATTGTCGAGCAGGATCCGGCCGATGGTGGCCTTGTCCTCGCCGATAATGCTGTTGTAGCCGGGGAAGCCGGTCGACTGTTCGGAGATGACGCCGAATCCGGCCGTGTGATGGTTACGGCCGGTGATCAGCGCCGCCCGGGTCGGCGAGCAGAGCGCCGTCGAGTGGATGTTGGTGTAGCGGAGCCCCATTTCCGCGATGCGGTCCATCGTCGGCGTCGGGATAACGCCACCGAAAGTGCTCGGCACGCCGAACCCGGCGTCGTCGGTGATGATCAGGAGAACGTTGGGTGCTTCCTCCGGCGGAACGATCCGCGGCGACCACCAAGGCGTCGAGTCGAGCGCATCATTCTCGATGACGCCGCCGAACTTCGGTTCGGGGGCGGGCAACTGGTTGCCTGGAATGGTCGTCGTGGCGCTCGGCGAGCCGGCAGTGCCCGTCACCTGCTGGGCGTTTGCCGGGACGGAGGCCATCCCGAAGGCGAAAAGGCCGGAAAGCAAGAATATGAAACGGGTCGACCGGAGGTCCGCTTGACCTCTTGCTGCGTCCTGAAACATCGCAAAGATTTGCATGGCCTTCCTCCCAAACCCTCAAGCGCAACCGATGCCCCGCGGATGACGCCAGCGTGGTTTTACAGTCGCAAGCCATCTATAAATACTGGTGCCGGCAGGTGCGTTCTTGCCATTAGGCGACATGGGCTCAGAAAAAGATGCCGTTCGACGATTTCGCCCACAATCCGCGCACGCTGCTGCATATCGCCGGCGCGCTCCGAAATCGCGGTGTCTCGCCACTTGAGCTTTTTCGACGGGTCGGTGTTCCGCCCTCTGCGTTGCTTGATGCGAACGGCTGGGTTCCGCGCCAGCTCTGCTTCGCGCTGAGCGAGGAAGCGGGGATCGTCAGCGGGGACAGGTTCCTCATCTCGAAAATCGGCGCGAGCTTCGAGTTGGTCGACTTCGGCCCCTGGGGCCGGACGATTGCTGGAGCACGAAGCGTTGGCGAAGCTTGCGCTGTCGCCGCAAACAACGTCGAATTGTTGCACCAGGGCTCGGCCCTCCGCTTCTTCACCTTTGCCCGGCACGCCGAGCTCAGGTTCGAATATCACGGACGTTTGGGGGCCAGTCCCCACCAGCACCTTCTCGGCTCGATGGTCTTCCTGCGGAAGATTGCGCTTCTGGCAAAGGTGCCCGAGGCCGTCAGCGTCCGCCTATCGATACCCTACTCGCATGGCGCCGAGTGCCTGGAGGAGACCTGCGGGCCGCGGCTCGAATTCGGATGCGACTACGATTCGATCGTGATCGACCGCAGCATCCTTGACGCGTCCATCGGGGACGTCGGACCCAATCCGATCGAGGTCGCCGAGACGGCTGAAGCGACAGGCGCCCTGCTTAAGCGGCTCCTGCCTTATGGTCGCGCGAACCTCGAGACAGTCGCGGCGCACCTGAGGGTCAGCGCCCGAACTGTGCAGCGAAGGTTGAGGGACTGGGGCTTTTCGTTCGAGGAGATTCTGGACGATGTCCGGCGCACCGAAGCCACGCGCCATGTCATTTCAGGAGAGAACTCGGCGATCGAGATCGCCTTTCTCCTCGGTTATTCGGATCCGGCCCATTTTACCCGGGCCTTCCGCCGCTGGACCGGCATGCCGCCGCGCGACTATGCGCGAGCCTTCAGGTCGAACTACTCGTAGCCAGCCGGTCGTTCGAGTCGCCGCCATCTTGCGCTCCGCGCATTCCGATGTGCATGCCGTGGCCCTGACCAAAAGCCGGAAACCGGAGCTGCGCCTGAGCAACGACGCTGTGGATACCGAAATGCGAAAGGCTTCGCAGGCGGACCGCCCCCGGTCGTGCCAAGCTCCAGACCGACCGGGTCGCCGACCTGCCGACCGCGCTGAAGGAGCGGCTGTTCCGGGAGCGCTACGGGCTTTAGGATGGCTCGCTGATCGTTGAAGGGCGCCGGACACCTTCCTGGAGCTTCTCCCGGTTTGATGTCCGGACGTCGAACAGCCAGATGCCCTTGCCAACGCGTCTTGGGTGACGACCTGAACCAAGTCAGCCTTGTTGCGTTCCAAAGAGAAGGCTTGGAGGATAATCGGATGCTGAAGCTCGTTGCAGGTTTGGCTTTTGCCGTCATGCTGACAACGGTTGCCCAGGGCGCCGTCGCTGCGCCGGGCGTGGCCAAAGGCAGCGTCAACCTTCGCACTGGGCCGAGTACAAAATACGCCCGCATTACGACGATACCTGCCGGCGCGCGGGTCAACGTGCTTCGCTGCGGACGTTGGTGCGAGGTGATCTATGCCGGCCGGCGCGGTTGGGCATCCGCATCGTACATCCGGCGCGGAAATGCAAGACCGGCCTACGACTGGACCAACTGCTACGCGGTCAATGCCTGGAACAACCCATACTGCGAATGGCCGATCGAACGTTCGGTTCGCGAATTCAGCCAGGGCGCCCGGGACTTCCGAAATCGGCAGAGCGGCGGCAGGAAGCGGTAGCCGATCGCCCGCCCCATCCATAGGCGTCGCGGTCGAGTTCGCCGGCATCGCCGGGGCGATCGAGGAGCGCCTGCTCCGGGAGCGCTACGGGCTTTAGGCCGGAACGCGCCTAGCGGTCGTTCAGGCTGTTGACGATCGCACGGGCCACGGTTTCGGGACCGTCATTGCCGGTGCCGGTCATGAAATAGGCGACGACCGTGTTGGTCGAGGGAGAGATGTAGATTCCCTGCCCGCCGACACCGGCTTTGTATAGGTCGCCATCGGGGAAGATCGTGTCCCACATATAGGCGTTGCTCAGGCCCGTATCCTTGTCCTTGAAGAAGGACTTGAACATTTTCTCGCCGACATAACCCTTGGCGAACATCTCCGGTCTGCCGCTCGTCTGGATGTGCGTGACGATGTCTGCCGGGATGATTTCCTCGCCGAAGACCTCCTTCGCCATTGGGGTGTAGATCATCGCGAAGCGGGCGAAGTCGCGAAGGTTGGTGTTGATCAGCCCGAAGGTCAGCGGCCCTCCGTCCAGATCGACGCCGATAAAGGCATCTCCCTCCGCGCCGATTCTGCGCCAGATTTTCTCACCGAAGAGCTCCGGGACTGTTTTGCCGCTGACCCTCTCGACGATATTGTCGATCACGAAGGTATTGATCGAGTTGTATTCGAAGGCCTTGTGGCCCTCCTGGCGCCGCTCCATCGTCTTCAGGACGTCCCACGGCTTCGGCCGCTCGCCGTCGCCCTTGAAGACGCCGATCGCGACCGCCCACTGGAACCAGATCTGTTCGGGATTGGTGCGCGAATCGTGATTGGGCTCGTCATGCTCGGTGCCGTTGAGCCCGGTCGCCATGTCGACCGTTTCCTGCACCGAAACAGTGTCCCAGACCGAGCCCTTCAGTTCGGGTATGAAGTCCGAAACCGGCCTCGAAAGGTCGATCTTTCCTTCCGCCTCCAGCAGGGCAAGCAGAGTTGAGCCGACCACCTTGCTGCTCGAAAACCAGATGTGCTTGTCGAACGGGCGCATCGTCTTGTAGCGCTCGTAGAGAATCTCGCCATCCTTGATGACGATGAAACCGTCGACGGGCTTTTCCTTGATGAACGCGTCGACGGTCAGCCTGGAGCCATCCGCGAAGTCGACGCCGATATCGTCGATCGAGGGATCGAGCGCATAGCCCAGCCTGCTGATATCGCCCCAGCGTGGGACGATGGCGCCCTTCTGGAAGCGCGAGTAGTTCTGCCAGGCATATTGCGTCTTGTCGCTCGGAAGCTGGATCTGCACCTCGTTGCCCGGCTCATTGAAGAAGGCATGAATCCCGTAGATTTGCTCAAGCGGGATCAGGGATGAGATGTTGTCTTCCGGCGCCTCGGTGTACTCGGCGTCGTCGCCCGGTCCGGCGGTCTGCGCATGGGCCGAAAGCGGGATCACGGTCGCCAAGAAAAGGGCAATTCCGATCTCACGAATGGTCATTTTGACTCCCCTGGTCGCGGTCTTTGCGTAGTCTCGTGGGAATCGCAGAAAATGCGGATCGACCTCGCAAATTGGCCCAGCGCGCGTTGATCTCGCGGCACGCTTTTGATTCTCAATTGTCGAAGAGGCCGGAGGTCGCGATCGCGCGGGCATAGAGGTGCGCGGAGTGATCATCGTTGTTCACATTGTAATATGCAATGACGAGATCCCGCGACGGCGAGACATACAGACCCTGGGTCATCAGACCGCCCTTCCAGAAGTCTCCGTCGGGCCAGAACAGGTCCCACTGACGGCCGTTGCTGACGAAATCGTCCCCACCCATGTACTCGGTGAAGGCCGGCCCGTGGAAACTGGACATCATGAACTCGTGAGAGCGCACTTCGCTGTGCATCCGCTCGAGAATTTCATCGGTGACGACCTGCTCGGTGGCGATCTTGTTCCAGCTTGGGGTGTACAGCATGCCGAAACGAGCGAAGTCGCGCAGATTGCTCGAGACGAGACCGTGCGCCGCGGCAATGCCGTCCGGCGTCAGGTGGATCTGCAGCGCGCCCTCGGCGCCGACCTTGGACCAGACGCGGCGGTCGAACATCTGCGGCCAGCGCTCGCCTTCGACCCTTTCGGCCAGGATCACCAGCATCTGGGTCAGGCCGGAGGCATACCCGAAGGACAGGCCGGGCTCTTCCTTCCGCGGCGTGCTTTTCAGCACATCCGTCAGAAGCTCCTGCCCCCTCGTCTCGTTGGGGAAGCCGAACTCGGCCTCGTAAACCCGGCGCGCGACGTTGTTCGGATCGAAACGGGACTCGCTGGTGTCCACGAGATCCATCCCGGTGGCCATGTCCATGATGTCACGCGTGGTGATGCCGTCCCAGTCCGTTCCCTTGAAGTCGGTGATGTAGTCCGTCACCGGCGCGTTCTCGTCGATCTTGCCCTCGCTGATCAGCTGATCGATGATCAGGCTCGCGGTGGGCTTGGCCGAGGACATCCAGAGATGGGCATCCTCGGGCCGCAGCCTGGGATACTTCTCGTAGACGATATCGCCGCCCTGAATGACGATGAAGGCCTGCGCGTAGTCGGACTTCTCAAGGAATTGGTCCAGCGAGAGGGTGCCTTCCAGAGAGCTCTCGTCCAGCATCTCGACCGCGACCTCCCCGACCTCGGGCATGGGCCGCGACCCCAGCGGCATGACGGGCTGGCGTGAAGGCAGGATGGTGGTGTTCATGAACTCGGAGGCATGAACGTTGAAATAGGCGGACGGGTCGCCGCCTCTGAACAGTTCGTTGTAGTCCGCGTCGCGGGTCTCTTTCTCGAGTTCCATCGGAAACCCGGCGACGAACGCGTCAAGAGGCGTGCGCTCCTCTGCCCCGGCAGCCGAAGCCGCGACGACGAAGAGTGACGAAGCCAATGTTCTGCGGAACATAGTTGGTCCTCCCTGTCTTCCTAAGGAATTGCACCGTCCTTGATGATCAGGATCGAAGTTGGCAGCGACTCTGCCGCACGTGCGATATCCGCCAGTGGATTGCCGTTGTACCTTCAGGTCGATCTCACCGGCAGTTTAGGTCCGACTCTAAAGTTATCCCTTGATAGGGATCAACTGACCGCTGCGGAGCCCCGGGCTGACCGTTCCTGACGGTCAGCAATGGCGACGCCTACCGGCCAAACAGCCGTCGCACCGCACGCTCGAAACGGACGGCCTTCGCGTCGCGGAGCGTCCTGTTCTCGGCGGCGAGCGCCTTGTTCTCGGTGGCGAGCGCCTTGTTTTTTTCGGTCTTGGCCTTGTTGCGCGCCTTCAATCTCGCGTTTTCCTGGAGCAACCGATCGCGCTCAAGCTCGGCCTGCTCCATGGCAAGCCGATGCCTTCGCGCTTCCGACGCGATGACGTCGGCGAGGGTCGTCGGCGGCGTATCAGGTGCGACAAGCGGATCGAGCGCGATCCATCGATCCATGTTGCCCTCAGCCGCCAGACGCTCGAAGCATCTGAGGATGAACAGGCCGCTCTTCTCGATGGTGTCGGGCCTGATCCAGTAGCTTTGACCGCTGCGGGCGACGCAGACCCGGTCGAGAATGAAGGTCTGGAAGAACAGGCGCTCTTCCACGCTCGTGCAGGTCGGCAACACCGCTTCGAGGAGGCCTGTGAAGACCGTTGTCCAGTCGCCGACCTTTTTCTCGTCGGACCAGCGGCGGTTCTGCTTGTGGTAGTTGTCGCCGTGAATTCTGCGATAGTAGATCGGTTCCGGAAGCCGCAGGAAACTGCCCCAGCGCAGGACCTTCGCGAGCCAGACGAAGATCTGCTGGTTGGATCGGAATTCGTCGACCCGGACCGCACCGGCCTGCGCGATCGCTTCCTTCCGGATGATGCCCCGGCAGGCGGTTGGCGTGATCCGCTCGATGAACTGCCTCAGGCGTTGATGCGTCTCTCCCTCGATCGAGGGCGTCGCCTCGATATGCGACTGCTCGCCGACGAACTGGCAGTCGGCATAGACGATCGCCGCATCGGGACGCCGATCGGCGACGGCGAGCAGCTTCTCGAAGAAGTCGGGAGCGGTCGTATCGTCGTGCTGCCGATAGCAGAAGAACGCGCCGGCGGATTGCTCCAGCAGCCAGTTGAAGTTGCCGACCCAGTCGAGGCGTTCGGTCTGGACGACCATGCGGAAGCGGCGATCGGCGAGGAAGGGACGGCAGGCCTCGGCGCTGACCTGGTCATTGCCATCGACCGAGATGATGACCTCGAAGTCGGAGAACGTCTGCGCCTGGAGGGCGCGAAGCGCCTCGGCGACGAAGTCCTGGCCGTTAAAGAGCGGCATGCCAACAGTGATGCGTCCAGTCAATCCAGCCTCCGGAAGCCCGTCGGCGCCATCGCCCGGCGACCCGGCACGTCTCGGCGCGCCGCCTGATAGCACGAATGCCGGGCTTTTTGGGTCGGCCACCCGTGCTCGGCCCCGGCAGGCCGGGCGGGGCATAGAGCAACATGCCGATCAGGATCGGTGGACGGCCGACGCCGCCGCGACCATCGAGGGAGAAGGCGTCTAGTCGTCCATGATCCGGTCGGCGACGCGATACCCGCCATCGACGGGAATATGGACTCCGGTCACGAAATCCGACGCCGGCGAAGCGAGATAGACGACCGTGCCGACGAGATCGTCCGGCATCCCCCAGCGCCGCGCCGGCGTCCGTCTGCGGATCTGCTCACCCATCGGCTTGGCGGGCACCCCGCGCGTCAGGTCGGTTTCGAACCAGCCGGGGAGAATGGCATTCACCTGGATGCCTGCCGCCGCGAGTTCGACGGCCAAAGACCGCGTCAGACCGAGGATGCCGGTCTTGGCCGCCGCGTAGTCCGCGAAGCGCGGCGCCCCGAAGACCGAATACATCGACCCGACGTTGATGATCTTCCCGCCCCTGTCGCCGGCGATCATGGCGCGGGCCGCGTGCCTGGCGCAGAGGAACGAACCGGTGAGATGCGCGCCGATCACGGCGTCCCAGGCTTCCAGTTCGAGGTCGACGATCGGCCCGCCGCGAAACAGCCCGGCGTTGTTGAGGAGGATGTCGAGCCTGCCGAACCGCTCGACGATCGCCGCGATCGTGCGTTCCACCGCCGGCTCGTCACGGACTTCGAGCGCGAAGACGGAATCGGTGCCGAACTCATCGGCAGCATCCGCATTCTTGGCGGGATCGCGTCCGGTTACCACCACATGTGCTCCCGCCGCGGCAAGTCCACGCGCCATCGCCCGGCCGATGCCGCCATTGCCGCCGGTCACCAGCGCAATCCGTTCCTCCAGCGAAAACAGGTCATGAGCCATGTTCTGTTGCCTCGAAGGGAAGTCGGGCCGGGTCCGATACCTTCCTCCGGCACGCGCGCAAGGCACGGGCTCATGCCAGCAAGCGCGTCTCCGGGAGCGCCACGGGGCCTGAGGATCATACCATACGGTTGCGAACCACGCCCTGGCCGGTGTGGTGGATGCGGTTGAACTGCCCGTAGCTGCCGGCGAGGTCGAGCGCTACGGCGGCGGTTGCCCGCGTCGAGGCGACGCCGATCTCGGCGATGTCGAACTCGATGCCATGCGGGATGTCGATCCTGATCCGGTGCTCCTCGCCGGTCGCCGGGCTGACGATCGGCCCGCCGGTCGCCTCCATCGCGCCGGGGATCGCCACCCGCGCGCGGCGCGCCTCGATATCGATGTCGAACGCGATCGGCAGGTAAAGCGTCTCGTGGATGGTGTCCGACATCGCGTGGAAGACCCACCAATGGGTCGCGGCCTCTTCCACCTCGCCACCGTGGAGCAGGGTCTTGAGCGCCTTCCGCTGGGCGGTATCGGCGCGACTGTCGATGATCGCCTGCATTTCGCCATTGCCTTCGTAGATCGGGCCCGGCCAGGCATAGGTGACGGCGTAGCGGATGCCGTCGAGCCGCGTGTCGCCGAAATGGCCGCGCTCGATCTCGCCGACCTCCATGCCGCGACAGTGCCCTTGCGTCGGGTCGAGCTCGAACTGGCAGGGGCAATTGCGCTCGCAGTTGCAGTTGCCGAAGGTGATGGCTTCGATACGCCAGTCGATCATGGCAGACCTCCCTGGTTCAGGTTTGCAATGCGGCGGACGCGGTGATGTGGATGGCGCCGCCGAGAAAGAGCACGCCGAGCAGGTTCGAGACCAGCCGGCCGTTGGGGGCGACCTTCTCGACAAGCACCATCAGCGCGAGACCCGCGATCCAGACGATGTTCATGATGCCGCCGACGAAAAGCAGCGCCATCAGGAACCAGCAGCAGCCGACGCAATAGGTGCCGTGGACCAACCCCATCCGGAAAGCGCCGGAGGCGCCCGGCCGCCAATGCCCCATGATGAAGCCGAAGGGCGTCCGGCAGTGCTTGAGGCAGGCGTGTTTCAGCGGCGTGATCTGGTAGACCGCCGCCGCGGCGAGGAGGGCGGCGGAGAGCCACGGGTTGAGGCTCCACATCAGCATGCCGTGGATCCAGCCGAGCTGCTCGAGACCGTATTGCAGCGCCGTCGCCGCCATCGAGAAGCCGAGCCAGCCCAGGCAATAGCCGGCGGCGAGCCAGGCCGCCCGCGCGCCGCTCCCGCCACTTTTCCGCGCGATCTGCTCGTAGAGGAGGATCAGCGGCGCGGCGCTCGGCAGCATCATCGCGACCATCATGACCCACCACATGACGAGCATGGTGACGGCGTAGGCCGGCGTCCACATCCCGGCCATCGCCGGCCGGTCCATCGGTGGCGGGAACCGCCAGGTCGACATCGCCCGGATGCTCATGCCGGTGCCGCCGCCGGCCAGAACGAAGCCCCAGGCGAGCAGCGAGACGAGGATCAGCCCCGAAATGACGACGGCGCGCTGGTTGCGCGCAACCGCTTCGATCGGGCTCGTGGTCGGCATTCTTCCTCCATCGCGTCGGCCCTGGCCGGCCGGTCAAATGGCCGTGACCATGTGTCCATCAGCCGGCACGCGCAGGTCAACCGGATAGTCTTCAGCCGAGAACGGTTGCCTTGGACGTGCCCCCCGCATTAGATCGTCGCCATGGGTGCCTTCCTGACCTTTCTCGGCGTGGTCATTGCGATCGTCATCTGGTGGCGGCGGTTCAACCGCGCCCACACGACGGTGATGACCGCGCTCAACACGACGAAGTCGGCGCTCGACAAGCAGCGCACCGGGCAGGCGCGGCGGTCGCAACAGCCGCCCAGGCCTTCCCAGCCCCCCCGGCAGACCGAGACGCTGGAGAAGGATCCCGAGACCGGGGTCTATCGGGTCAAGGGGAACGACTGAGGCACCGCCCGAGCCAATCGCACAATCCCGGTCGGTCGCCCGCCTACCGCGGCGGGCCGGATTCGCGCAGGAAATTACCGTTGACCCAGCCCCGTCTCCGGGCTTCGCCGGCCTCGATCTCGCACCAGCGCGACTGGCCGACCCGCTTGCAACCGCGGTTGCGAACGATGTCGCCATTGTTGAGTTCGCCAAGCACGGCGTAGTTGGTGCCGGGGCCGCGCCGGACGTTCAGCGTATCGTTCCTGGGAACGTCGGTGACCCGCCAATAGTCGGGTCCGCCCGACATGCCGTCGGCATAGTCGGGGTTGCGGTTGGGGCCGTTCCCGCCGCCATTGTTCCCCCAGTTATTGTTTCCCCCGCCATTGCCGCCATTGCCGTTGCCGCCAGGCCGGTTGCCGCTCGCCACGACCTGGCAAACGCCACTGTCGCGGCCCCTGGTGTAGGAGACGTCCGGCGTGCCGTCGGGCTTGACGGTGAGCGAGATTGTGACATGCCCGCGCCGGGCCTCGTAGTAATTCTTGTTGTAGGTCTGGAGCTCCGCCTCCCTGCCGTTGATATAGACGGGGCCGCCCTGGTCGGCATGGACCGTGATATTGCCGGGACAGGTGGCGTTGACGCGGGGAACGGCCGCCTCGGCAGCTCCCGCGGAGACCAGGATTGCCGCGGCAAGGACGATGGATCTCATATGAACTTCTCCCTGACGCATATCATAGTCTAACGCCCTTCGGATCGATTGGTATCATGCCTGCCAAGGCTTTTTTTCGACGGCGAATGCTGCGAAGCTCCTCCGGGCCTCGCGCCGGAGGAGCGGTCCCCGACCCCTTCGGCGTCGATTTCCGGCGGTTTTCCGCCGCGATCAGCGATCAACGTGCCGGCAGGGCCGGAGGGAGGATGTCCGATGTTTTCTGCTCGCAAGCATATCCTGTCCGTCGCCGTCGCGATCGTCATCGCCTCGACGGCTGCCATGGCCGAAGCGCCGGACACGGACCGGCCGCTGTGGCTGCGCTATCCGGCGGTCTCGCCCGACGGCATGCAGGTCGCCTTCGTCTATGCGGGGCAGATATGGATCGTGCCGATCGAGGGGGGCGAGGCCGTGGCGCTGACCGGCGCGCCCTTCTACAGCTCGCATCCGGTCTGGTCGCCCGACGGCCGGCGCATCGCCTTCTCCGCCGATCGCCACGGCAACGCGGACATCTTCGTCGTTGCGGCCGATGGCGGGCCCGTGAAGCGGCTGACCTACAACTCCGCCGACGACGTGCCGACCGCCTTCTCGCCGGATGGCGCGCGGGTCTATTTCAACTCCAGGCGGCTCGGCGATCCGACTGCGGATGCGGTCGACTCGCGGAAGGGACTCGGGCTTCCCTACCTCGACCAGCTCTATTCGGTGCCGAGCAGCGGCGGCCGGACCCGGCTGGAGCTCGCGACGGTCGCGCTCGACCTGCGGCCGAGCCGCGACGGGTCGCGGGCGCTCTATACCGACAACAAGTCGATCGAGAATGACTGGCGCAAGCACCAGGTCTCCGATGCCGCCCGCGACATCTGGATTTACGAGCCCGCGACCGGAAAGCACACCAAGCTGACCGAATGGCGCGGCGAGGACCGCAACGCGGTCTTCAGCCCCGACGAGACGGAATTCCTCTGGCTCAGCGAGCGGGGCGGGTCGTTCAACGTCTGGCGTCGTCCGATCGAAGGCGGCGAACCGGAGCAGGTCACCTTCCACGAGACCTGGCCGGTGCGCTTCCTGTCGAGCGCCGACGACGGGACGCTGGTCTACGCCTATGACGGCGAGCTGTGGCGGCTGACGCCCGGCGCGGCCGATCCGGAGCGGATCGACGTCCGCATCCGCCAGAGCAATCTCGTCGACGGGCCGGCGACGGTGCCGGTCAACGACCAGGCGACGGAAATCGTCGTCTCGCCGAACGGCAGCGAGCTGGCACTGATCGCCCGCGGCGAGGTCTTCGTCGTCTCGCTGGCGAGCGGCGCCACGCGGCGCATCACCGCGACCCCTGCGATGGAGCGCTTCCTCACCTTCTCGCCGGACGGCCGCAGGCTCGCCTATGCCAGCATGCGCAACGGCGACTGGGACATCTATGAGGCACGGCTGACGCGCGACGAGGACAAGGGCTTCTCCGGCACCGCGCCCTTCGAGGAAGTCGCCATCGTCGACACCGATTCCGACACCTACCAGCCGGTCTATTCGCCGGATGGCGGCCGCGTTGCCTACCTCAACAACCGCACCGAGATCAGGGTCCTCGACATCGCGTCGGGGACCTCGGTGGAGGTGCTGCCGGGCGACGCCGCCTATTCCTACGCCGATGGCGACATGCAGTATGCCTGGAGTCCCGACGGCAAGTGGCTGGTCGCGCGAACCGGCATCTTCTCGACCGCCGAGATCGAGCTGCTCGATGCGGCGGGCGTCGCGCCGCGGCGCAACCTCAGCCTCAACGGCTATACCGACGACAGCCCGAGCGTCAGCCAGGACGGGGCGATCGTGCTGTGGACCAGCGACCGCAACGGGTTGCGGGCCTCGAACGCCAATGGCGTCCAGTCCGACGTCTATGCGGCATTCCTGACCCAGGAAGCCTTCGACATCTTCCGAGCATCGCCCGAGGAAAGGGCGCTGCTCGAGGCGGCGAAGGGGGATGGCGACGGTGGGCCGGAAAAGGAAGCCGGGCTTCCCGACCTCGAAGGCGTCGCCTACCGGACCGGGCGCCTGACGCCTTTCTCGTCGAGCATCGTCTATTTCGAGCTGACGCCCGACAACAAGCAGCTCCTCCTCGTCACCGTGCAGGACGATTCAAGGCTCGCCGGCTTCTTCATCGACATCGCCACCCACGCGGCGCGGCAGATATTCTCGACCGGTCTGCCATCCGACCTGGCGCTCGCGACCGACGCCAAGCTGACCACCCTTTATCTCCTCACCGACGGGCGGATCACCGCCTACAACCTCGCCGACGGCAAGAGCCGGCCGGTACCGTTCCGGGCCGAGGTGGTGAATGATGTCCGCGAGGAAGTCGCGGCGATCTTCGACCAGAACTGGCGGGCGACGAAGGAGACCTTCTACCTGCCGGACATGCAGGGAGCGGACTGGGACGCGATCGGCGCCCACTACCGCAGGTTCCTGCCTCATATCTTCCACTGGGAGGACCTGGCGGAGCTCCAGTCGGAGATGGTCGGCGAGCTCAACGCCTCGCACCAGGGATCGACCTATCATCGCTCAAACCCGACCGGCGACCTCACCGCCTCGCTCGGCCTCTACTATGACCAGCATTACGAAGGCGCCGGAGAGAAGATCGCCGAGGTGATTCCCGGCGGGCCGTCCGACCGGCCGGCGAGCGCGCTGGCGCCGGGCGCGGTGATCCTTTCCGTCGACGGCGAGGCGATCACGCCGGACATGAACATCGACCGGCTCCTCAACCGCAAGCAGGGGCAGTCGGTCCTGCTCTCGGTGCGGCCCGCCGCCGGCGGCGAGCCGGTCGAGCAGAAGGTCAAGCCGGTCTCGGTCTATGCCGAGAACGAGCTTGCCTATGATCGCTGGGTCGCCAGGCGCCGCGCGATCGTCGAGCGGCTGTCGGGCGGCCGGATCGGCTATATCCACGTCCGCGGCATGCAGCTCGCGCCGTATCAAGCCGCCTATGGTGAGCTGTTCGGTCGCTATCGCGACGCCGAGGCGGTGATCGTCGACATCCGCTCCAACGGCGGCGGCAACCTCCATGACCAGCTCGACGTTCTGCTCACCGGCCGCCACGACAGCTCGCTGGTCAGCCGCGACGGCGTCGAGGTGATCCGCAACCCGGTCGGCCGCTTCACCGGGCCGAGCGTCCTGCTGGCGAGCGCCAGCAGCTATTCCGATGCCTCGGTCTTCCCGACGCTCTACCAGTATAAGGGGATCGGCAAGGTCATCGGCGAGCGGGTGCCGGGGACCGGCACCTCGGTGACCGACGTGCCGCAGATCGAATCCCGTCTCGGCTATCGCGTGCCGGAGCTCGGCTTCCAGCTCACCGACGGGCGCTGGTTCGAGAACCTCGAGGTGGAGCCGGACATCCTCGTCTACAACGACCCGGAATCGGTGGCGGCGGGACGCGACCGCCAGCTCGAACGCGCGGTCGGCTACCTGCTCGGCACGCTGCCGGAGAAGTGAGGGGCGTGGCACGGCGAGCCCGCGTCGCCTTGACCCGCGCGGCGGCGGGTTTATAGCTTGCCGCGCTTTTTCCACATGGCTGCCGGACCGAGACCATGCCCGAATTCATCCCCGACCACATGCGCCCGGATCGCTCCTTCCAGGGGCTGATCCTCGCCCTCCAGCGCTACTGGGCGGATTATGGCTGCGCGATCCTCCAGCCCTACGATTCCGAGATGGGAGCGGGGACCTTCCATCCGGCGACGACCTTGCGGGCGCTGGGCCCGAAGCCGTGGAAGGCGGCCTATGTCCAGCCGTCGCGGCGGCCGACCGACGGCCGCTACGGCGAGAACCCCAACCGCCTGCAGCACTATTACCAGTACCAGGTGATCATCAAGCCGTCGCCGCCCGACCTTCAGGAGCTCTACCTGAAGTCGCTCGCCGCGATCGGCCTTGACATGGCGCTCCACGACGTGCGCTTCGTCGAGGACGACTGGGAGAGCCCGACGCTCGGCGCCTGGGGCCTTGGCTGGGAA
>NZ_JAGRLA010000123.1 GCF_020442045.1 Bauldia sp.
AGCCGCTGCGCCTCCAGCAGCCGCCCCGCCCGGGTCAGCTCCTCCAGCCGCCCCCTCAGCTCCTCGCGAATGCCCTTCACCGCCTGGGCGAGCGTCGGCCGCGGCGTCACATAATGCGAGTTGGCGTAGACCTTCACGGTCTTCAGCCCGCCCTGCTTCTGCCCGGTAAGCGGGTCGAACTCGGTGATCGCCTCGATCTCGTCGCCGAACAGCGAGATCCGCCACGCCCGGTCCTCCAGATGCGCCGGGAAGAGCTCGATCGTGTCGCCGCGCACCCGGAAGGTGCCACGCCGGAAGTCGGCGTCGGAGCGCTTGTATTGCAGCGCCACCAGGTCGGCGATCAGCTGCCGCTGGTCGATCCGCTCGCCGAGCGACAGCGCGAAGGTCATCGCCGTATAGGTCTCGACCGAGCCGATGCCGTAGATGCACGACACCGACGCGACGATCACCACGTCGTCGCGTTCGAGCAGCGAGCGGGTCGCCGAGTGGCGCATCCGGTCGATCTGCTCGTTGATCGAGGATTCCTTCTCGATATAGGTGTCGGTCCGCGGGACGTAGGCCTCCGGCTGGTAGTAGTCGTAGTAGGAGACGAAATACTCGACCGCGTTCTCCGGGAAGAAGGCCTTGAACTCGCCATAGAGCTGCGCCGCCAACGTCTTGTTCGGCGCCAGGATCAGCGCCGGCCGCTGCGTCGCCTCGATGATCTTCGCCATCGTGTAGGTCTTGCCCGAGCCGGTGACGCCGAGCAGCACCTGGTCGCGCTCCGCCGACCGGACGCCCGCCACCAGCTCCTCGATCGCCTGCGGCTGGTCGCCCTTCGGCTCGAAGTCGGAGATGATCCGCAGCGCCACCCCGCCCTCGGATTTCTCCGGCCGCGGCGGCCGGTGCGGCGCCCAGGTCTTGTCGCGGAATTCCGGCCGCCCGCTCTCGATCAGGCTCGACAGCGCCTCGACCGTCGCGGTCACCGCGCCGGCCGGCAGCGGCTCGAGCTGCCGGCTCCCCGGCTTCCCGGTCCGGCCGGAGCCGGCCCCGGGCGAAGACCCGGGGGCCGTCCGCGCCTCTTGATGCTTGCCGCCCCCACGCGCGGACGGCGGCTTCGGCTTGCTGGCGCCGAGGAAAGCCTCCGCCTCCTCCAGCGTCATGTCCATGCCGGGCAGCGGGTTGAGGCCAGCCGCCGCGCGCTCGCGCGCCGTCCCCTGCCCGCCCATCGACGTGCCGCGGGCGGTTCGCAGGGCCTTTTCCTTCCCTGTCGCGCCGGAGCCCGCCCCCGGCAAAGACCCGCGGGCGCTCCGCGCTTCTTTGAACGGCTTTTGCGGCGCCTCGCCGAATCCGGATGTCTTCCTGGGTGGCATGGCCTGAATATGGGCGATGACTCGGCCAATGGCGAGGCCCGGCCGCACCATATTCGACGGGACTTCCTGACAGCTTCCTGGCAGGAGTCGCGGCCGGCGGCATGATGGCCGCCCGCCTTCTTCGCAAAGGCCGGGCCATGTCGCCTCCTCCCGTGCCCGCGCGAAACCGCCACGGGGCTGCTATCCTCTGGTCATCGAGCCGATTCCCGGGGGACGCCATGGTCATCGACGGCGTAATGCTTCTGTGGTTCGGGCTGACCGCGCTGGCGGTCCTGTTCGTCGCGATCGATATCCGCGACACGCCCGAAAGCGCGGTGATGAAGTGGGGCTTCGTCCTCTTCACGCTCTATGCCGGGCCCTTCGGTGCCTTCCTCTACGTCCTCGGCTGCCGCGAGCCCTTCCCCGGCACCCATGAGCGATATGTCGACGCGCGCTGGCGCCAGGTTCTCGGCTCGACCATGCATTGCGTCGCCGGTGACGGCATCGGCATCCTCGTCGGCGCGGTGATCGGCGCGGTCATCGCGCTGCCGATCCTCGCCGACCTCGGCCTCGAATATGTCCTCGGCTTCGGCTTCGGCTGGACGATCTTCCAGGCGCTGTTCATGCGCGACATGGCCGGCGGCGACTACGGCAAGTCGCTCCGCATGACCTTCATGTCCGAGTTCCTGTCGATGAACTGCCTGATGGGCGGCATGATCGTCGTCTCGACCCTGGCCTGGAAGGGCGTCGCCGCCGCCCATGACCCGCTGCAGCCGCTGTTCTGGTTCCGCATGTCGGTCGCCCTGATGGCCGGCTTCGTCATCGCCTATCCGATGAATTGGTGGCTGGTCGCCCACCATCTCAAGCACGGCATGACAACCGTCCGCCCGGCCACCGCGGGCGACGGCATGTCGGGCATGAAGATGGACGAGGGTTCCGCGGCCGGCGGGACGAACATGGCCGAGATGAAGCCGCCTTCCCCGCGGCCGCCGGTCCCGGTGATGGCCGTGATCTCCGTCGCCGTCCTCGCCATCGGCCTCTTGATCGCCTCGGCCTTCGGTGGCGTCTCCGGCTAGGCCATCTGCCTGGAAATCGCCATCACCATCTCATGCCCGCCTCCAGGGTGTCACCGGCTTCGCGGACGCGACAAGGCATCTCGCGCAAGGGACATCGCCATGCCGCCACCGCGGCGTCCGAGAATGTCCATTCAAGCATGTTCATCGACTGTCGAGATCGTCGATTCCCGGCTCGGTCCCGGCATTTTGCCCTGGAGGCGCGCGAGCAAGCGCCGCATTGATGCGTTGATAGCCTGCCGGTGAAGGCGTTGCCCGTTCTCAATCGCCTCGAACAGATCAAGGTTGCCATCCGGGCGCCTATGGTCGCGGGTTGCATCGGTCATTGGATTCTCCTCGGGCCATCGCGTTCGTTGTCTCGATGACTGGAGCTTGAAGGCTTTCGCCGACGCGGTCTTTCAGACGGCGTCCAGAACGCGTCCAGATGCCGTCCTTTTGTGTTAAGGTCAGCGATCTTGCCGAAACGCGGGCAATATCAATGGCTTCGGTGCCACGCCAGATTATCCGATTTGGCTCCTTTGAGCTCGACTTGGCGCGGAACGAGTTGCGCAATGGCGGTATCGCCGTCGAGATCGAGCCGCAGGTCTTCAATCTGATCGCATGTCTCGCGTCTGCGCCCGGGCGTGTTCTGAGCCGCGACGAGATCATTGACGCCGTCTGGCAGGGTCGGATCGTTTCGGACTCGGCTGTTTCAACCCGCATCAACGCGGCGCGACAGGCACTCGGGGATGACGGAAAGAGCCAGCGGATGATCAGGACGGTCTCCCGGCGGGGGTTTCTCTTTGTCCCGGAGATCGAGGTTGTCGAGTCCGCGGCGGCTCCGATCGGCAGCCACGCGACCGGCGGTCGTCCCGATTCGGACGCGGGCGTCGGACAGGAAAGGCCGTCGATCGTCGTGCTTCCGTTCGACAATCTCTCCGACGATCCCGGACAATCGTTCTTCTCGGATGGGATCGCCGACGACATCATCACGGACCTTTCCCGCTACGGCGAATTGTTTGTCATTGCCCGCCAGTCCGCTTTCGCATTCCACGATCGTGATGGCAGCGGTTACGACTTCGCTCGGGAGCTCGGGGTCGCCTACCTGCTCGAAGGCAGCGTCCGGCGCGCAGGAGGAAGGGTCCGCGTCACCGCACAGCTGATTGACATGGCGACCCGAAACACCTTGTGGGCCGAGCGGTTCGATCGGGATGTCGAGGACATTCTCGACGTTCAGGAAGAGATCGCGACAGTGATCGTCAACACCCTGGTCGGTCAGGTTTCGCTTCGTCACTACAAGCGGGTTCAGATGTCCGGCGGCGACGCGATCAGCGCCTATGACCACGCGCTAAAGGCCCAGCAGCACATATGGGATTTTTCGCGTGAGAGCGCGGCACGGGCGCGGCGGGAAGCCGAGGCGGCAATCCGTCTCGATCCCGGCTTCGCGCGCGCCCATGCCGTCCTCGGCTGGGCGCATCACATCGAGGGGTCGAACGGCTGGAGCGAGGACCCGAACCGGCCGTTTGACAAGGCGTTGGTGCATGCCAAGGCCGCCATCGCGGCTGACCCGAACGAACCCTGGGGCCATTGCGTTCTCGGCTTCACTTTGTGGTGGCGGGATCGAGACCGCGATTTCAGACGGGGGCTGGAAGAGGCGTGGCTCGCTGTCCGGTTGAACCCATCGAATGCGCATTTTCGTATGATCGTCGGAGCCACCTTTGCCTACATGGGGCAGGGTAAGGAGGCGCTCCGCGAGATTGACCTGGCGATGCGCTTCAATCCTTTCTATCCCGGCCTTTACCTCGTCCACCGTTCCCGCGCTCTGTTCGTCGCCGGCCGATTCGAGGAGGCGTTGTCCGATTCCGAGCGGGCGGCCGTCGAGATGCCGGGCCATGCCAATGCCCTGGCGCTGCTCGCGGCATGCTATGCGGCGCTCGACAGACACGGTCGGGCCGCCGACGCCGTCGCGGAGCTTCGCAGCGCCAGCCCCGATTTCACCGTGGGCTACGCCCGGCGAACCTTGCCATTCGCCGATCCCGAGGATCTTGAGCTGCTCTGCCGCCTTCTGGGTGACGCCGGTCTTCCCGACTGACTGCGAACGGCGTTTCCTCGTGACCGTCATCCGGAGGTCGCGCCCGCCCGTCTGCGACGCCAACCGTCAACGCCCCAGGCCTTCGGCGGCCTCTCCGGCTAACCCGCTCCTTCCCCTCCGGCCGCGCCCTCGGCCGGCGTCACGTCCGGCAGGCGCAGGGTATAGATCGCCCCGGCGGCGTTGATCACGCCCATGAACACGATCGCCACGATCACCCCCGGCCCCTCGGCGATCAGGCCGGCGACGAGTGCCAGCCCGATCCCGACGATGCCGGCGATCAGGTTCGAGACCGAGATGCAGTAAGGGCGTTCCTCGTCGGTCGTCGAGCGGACGACATAGGCGGTGCTTCCGTCGAGCGCCCCTTGCGTCCCGAAGGCGAGCAGGAAGATCATCGCCGCGTGGATGAGAAGCGACTGCACGTCGCCGATGAGGTGGTTGGCGAGCGCCAGGACTGCCGCCGCGCCGGCGAGCGCGCAGGACAGCGACAACACGAGCTGGATTGATTTCCTGCCGACGCGCGGCCAGGCCAGCCCGCCGCCGATCATGCCGAGGCTGACGGCGATGACGAAGACGCTGAGGCTCGGCGCCTTGTCGGCATGGAAGGTGGCGGCGTGGACCGCGAAGAACGGCAGCACCATTTCGACTGACAGCAGCAGCACCCGGGCCCGGACGAAGCGGCGGAACCACGGCAGCCGGAAGACGAGCCGCGCATTGCGGAACGCCGACGAGAGGTAGCCCTCGCCATCCTCCGCCTTCTCGGCCCCGCCCGGCGCCTCGCGCACCAGGAAGGCGGCGACCGCGGACACGAACATCATCGCGACGCCGGCCCACAGCAGATGGAAATGGTCCCTGGCCGGCTCGGCGTCGGGTTCCAGCCCGACAATCGCCTGGGAGACCAGCGTCGTCACGATGACGATCGCCCCGCTGCCGGCGCCGATCGTGAAGAGCAGCCTGATCCGCGACCGGTCGGTGAGGATGCGGCCGATCAGATCCTGGAAGACGAGGGCGCTGAAGCCGTTGCTGAAGCCGAGCAGCGTCGCCGCGGCGATGAAGACGACGGGCAGCAACGCCGCCGGCAGCCCGCCGGTCGCCGTGCCGAGAAAGACGAAGACGGCGCCGGTCGCCGCCACCGTCAACCCGATGAGGATATTGCCGCGATTGGTCAGCTCGACCAGCCGCGCCCCGAGCAGCTGGGCGACAAGCCGCGCGACGATCACCACCGGGGCGAACAGGCCGGTGAAGAAGACCGAGCCGCCGAGCGCGGTATAGAGGAAGGGCAGGACCAGCTTCTCGCTGGTCAGCTCGTTGCCGACACGCCGCGCTACGCCTTGAATGAGCAGGGCGGCGAAATTCCAGCTTTCGTTTGGCTTGCGTTCCATCCCCCGCGGCCCCCGGTCACGGGCCTAGCATGCGGCGGCAAGGCCCGGCAAACCGGTCCAACCGCCGCCGGGGCGGGATTCCCGGCGCTGGAATTGTCGGCGCCGGTGCGTTAGGCAGGCCCCCACCATCCAGCAGGAAGAGACAGGAACGCCCATGATCATCGTCACCGGCCATATGCGCATCGCCCCCGAGGTTCTCGACGCCCTCAGGCCCGATGCCAGGAAGACCATCGAGGCCACCCGCGCCGAGAAGGGCTGCATCCTTTATGCCTGGGCCGAGGATCTGGTCGAGCCCGGCTTGATCCGGATCGTCGAGCGCTGGGAGGACTGGGCCTCGCTCGACGCCCACGGCAAGGCGCCGCATATGGATGCCTGGCGGGCGCTGCTCGCCGACGTCGAGATCATGGGACGCGAGGTCATCGCTCACGAGGCCGGCGAGGAACGCGGGCTCTGACCCGCCGGTGCCCTGCCTGAGCGGGGTGAACCGTCAGCCGCTGGCGGCGATCGCCGCCGGCGGGCGCTTCGGCTGCACCTCGGCGGTATAGTCTTCCATCAGGTTGCGGGTGATCTCGCCGACGGTGAAGCTGTAGGGGCCGATCTCCGAGACCGGCGTCACCTCGGCGGCGGTCCCGGTCAGGAAGCACTGCTCGAAGCCGGTCATCTCCTCCGGCATGATCCGCCGCTCGATGATCTCGTAGCCCCGCGCCTTGGCGAGGCCGATCACCGTCCGCCGGGTGATGCCGTCGAGGAAGCAGTCGGGCGTCGGGGTATGGATCACCCCATCCTTGACGAAGAAGATGTTGGCGCCGGTCGCTTCCGCCACCCGCCCCTGCCAGTCGAGCATCAGCGCGTCGGCATAGCCCTTGGCTTCCGCCGCGTGTTTCGACAGCGTGCAGATCATGTAGAGGCCGGTCGCCTTGGCCTTGGACGGCGCCGTCGCCGGATCCGGCCGGCGATACTGGGCCATGTCGAGCCGGATGCCCTTCAGCCGCTCCTCCGGCTTGAAATAGGACGGCCATTCCCACACCGCGATCGCCAGGTTGATCGAGGACTGCTGGGCCGAGACGCCCATCATCTCGCTGCCGCGCCAGGCGATCGGACGGACATAGGCGTCCTCGTGCCCCTGCCGGACGAGCAGCTCGTTGGAGACCCGGTCGATCTCCTCGACCGACCACGGGATTTCGAATCCGAGGATCTCGGCCGAGTGGTGAAGCCGCTCGGTGTGCTCCCGCAGCTTGAA
Source organism: Bauldia sp. (assembly GCF_020442045.1). Lineage (GTDB taxonomy): Bacteria > Pseudomonadota > Alphaproteobacteria > Rhizobiales > Kaistiaceae > Bauldia. Next base: position 7,095 of record NZ_JAGRLA010000123.1, read on the forward strand.
GATCTCGCCGCCATAGGCGCGTTCGCCCTCGAACACGCCGCTGCCATAATGCAGGCCATGTGACAGCACATGGACCTTGGCATCCGTCCACGGAACGAATTCGCCGTTCATCCAGATGACACCAGGACGATCGTGGAAAGGCGCAGCGGCCATTGTTGCATCTCCCTGAACCGGCCGTGCGAGACGGCCTCTTTGGCACCGACTACCGGCAGTTTCTGCCGTTTGAGCTTTTTGCGTCGCGCCGCGATCGCCGATAATGTGCTGACGGTATCGTCACCGCAAGCCGGCCGACCGGAGTCGCGTCCGATTATTTCGTGGCAACGAGTGCTTCAGTAACAAGTGCGAAAAAATATGTCAACATGGCTGACGTAATTTTGAAGAGCGGCGAGACGCCGGATCGCCCGCATGGCCGCACCGGTCGTCTGATCGCCGAGCCGCTGTCGGTCGACGACCGCCCCGAGATAACCTTCGTCGAGCTCCTCTTCTTCGCCTATCGCGACTTCATTTCCGATCCCGATACCGTGCTCGCCGCCTACGGCTTCGGCCGCGCCCATCACCGCGTGGTCCATTTCGTCAACCGCCACCCCGGCATCCGGGTCGCCGATCTGCTCGATATCCTCAACATCACCAAGCAGAGCCTTGGCCGCGTGCTGAAGCAGTTGATCGACGGTGGCTTCATCGAGCAGGTTCAGGGACCGCAGGACCGCCGCCAGCGGCTGCTCTACCCGACCGAGTCCGGGCGCGCCCTCGCCTTGCGGCTGATGGCCCCGCAGGAGCGGCGGATCGCCGAGGCGCTGGATTCGCTTTCCCCGGAGGAGCGCAAGGGCGCCGAGCTCTTCCTGCGCCAGGTCGTCGATGGCGATCAGCGCGACATGGTGGCGAGGCTGATCGGCCAATGAGCGACGAAACCGGCGCCCCCGCGAGCCCGGGCGAGATCGCGGTGGACGATTCGGCCGCCCACCTTCTCGTCATCGACGACGACAGCCGCATCCGCGACCTGCTGTCCCGCTATCTCGGCGAACGCGGCTTCCGAGTCACCGCCGCGAGCGATGCCGGCGACGCCCGGCGGCGTCTCGCCGGCCTCGAATTCGACCTCCTCATCGTCGACGTGATGATGCCGGGCGAGAGCGGACTGGAGCTGACCCGGAGCCTGCGCGAGACGATGGATGTGCCGATCCTGATGCTGACCGCCCGCTCCGAGATCGACGCCCGCATCCAGGGCCTCGAATTCGGCGCCGACGACTATCTCGCCAAGCCGTTCGAGCCGCGCGAGCTGCTCCTGCGCATCAACAACATCCTGAAGCGCGGCCAGCCCGCCGCGACGCCGCTGATCGAGGTCGTCCGCTTCGGGCCCTTCACCTTCAACCGCGAGCGGATGGAGCTGCGCAAGGGCACCGACATCGTCCATCTCACCGACCGCGAGCGCCAGATCATGGCGATCTTCGCCGCGGCCCCGGGCGAAACCGTGCCGCGTGGCGACCTGGTCGCCGGCGGCGGCCCGACCGGGGAACGCACCGTCGACGTCCAGATCAATCGCCTCCGCCGGAAAATAGAGGCCGATCCGGCCAACCCGCTCTATCTTCAAACCGTGCGCGGCATAGGGTATCGGCTGACGATCGCCTTCTAGAGCCTGTCAGGCATGGATACGGTTTCCACCGGGAAGGACAAGACGACGACCTCGGACGCCAGGCCCGCGCGCCGCGGGCTCGGCATTCGCGCTGCCTATCGCCGTTTCGCCCGGCGGCTCGGCGACGCCATGCCGAAGGGCCTCTATGCCCGCTCGCTGATCATCATCATCGCGCCGGTCGTCATCATCCAGACCGTCGTCGCCTTCGTCTTCATGGAGGAACACTGGCAGCTCGTCACCGAACGGCTGACCCAGGCCGTCGTCGCCGACATCGCCGCGATCATCGACGTCATCGAGACCTATCCGCAGGATGGCGACTACGACCAGATCACCAAGATCGCCAAGGACCGCCTCAACCTCAGGATCGCCGTTCTGCCGCTCGAGCCCCTGCCTCCGGCCGGCCCGAAACCCTTCTTCTCGAGTCTCGACCAGAATTTCAGCCACGAGCTGTCGAAGCAGGTCGGCCGCCCCTTCTGGATCGACACCGTCGGCCGCTCGAACCTCATCGAGATGCGCATCCAGCTCGAGGACCATGTCCTGCGCGTCTTCGCCAGGCGCAGCCAGACCTATGCCTCGAACTCGCTGACCTTCCTGTCATGGATGGTCGGCATCAGCGTCGTCCTGCTGACCATCGCCATCATCTTCCTGCGCAACCAGATCCGCCCGATCCTCCGCCTCGCCGCCGCCGTCGACGATTTCGGCAAGGGCCGCGCCGTCCCCGATTTCGCCCCGCGCGGCGCCCGCGAGGTGCGGCGCGCGACCATCGCCTTCCATGAGATGCGCGAGCGGGTCGATCGCCAGATCGAGCAGCGTACCGCCATGCTTGCCGGCGTCAGCCATGACCTCAGGACCATCCTCACCCGCTTCCGCCTCCAGCTCGCCCTGATCGAGGACAAGGCCGATGTCGAGCCGATGGTCAGGGACGTCGACGACATGAACCGGATGCTCGAAGGCTATCTCGCCTTCGCCCGCGGCGATGCCGGCGAGGAGGCGACCGCGACCGACGTCGACATGCTGCTGCGCGAGATCGGCCATGAGGTCCGCGTCGCCGGCCATGAGGTGACGTTCAATTTCTCCGGCGATCCGATCGTCAAGGTCCGGCCGCAGGGCTTCAAGCGCTGCCTCACCAACCTCGTCCGCAACGCCATCCGCCACGCCGGCCGCGTCATGGTCACCGCCGTCCACGAGGACGGTATCCTCACCGTCAAGGTCGACGACGACGGGCCGGGCATCCCGCTCGAGGAGCGCGAGACGGTGTTCAAGCCCTTCTATCGCGGCGACGCCGCCCGCAACATCGACGAGAGCGGCACCGGTCTCGGCCTCGCCATCGCCCGCGACATCGCCCGCAGCCATGGCGGCGACATCACCCTCGACGTGAGCCCGATCGGCGGCCTCCGGGCCCAGGTGGTGATCCCCGCCTGAGCCACCCTTTTCGGGTCGATTGGCCTTTGCTACGAACGCCGCGACCGCCGCTGCCAGATGATCGCGATGCCCGCTCCGCCGGCGAGGACCGCGACGGCGAGGCCGATCATCCCGATAAGGCCATCAGAGTCCTGCGGCAGCGTATCGTCGCCCGCGCTTCCGATCTTCTTCGCGGTCGATGCCGACTGCCGCGGCTCGTCGATCTCGACCATGCCGGACCCGTCTCCGGTCTCGACGGTCTTCGCCGCCGATGGCGCGGCCGTCGACGTCCCTGCCGGCCTGTCCGGTGGCGTGGCAGCCCCGGCATCTCCGGCGGGCGAATCGGGGGAGCCGGCCGGGACGAGCTGCATATCCGTGCCGGTCAGCGTTCCGCGTTCTGAGTCGTGGGGCGACAGGCGCGGGTCCGGCGGCGATATCGGCGAAGCGGCCGCCACGCCTGCCGGGCAATTGACCTTGATCAGGTTCGCCAGCCGGACGGCGACCTTCAGGAGATCGGGCGGCAGGTCGTGCTGGTCGACCGGAATCGCGGCCAGCATCGCCATCGTATCGGCATCGAGTTCGTGCGGGGGCTGGTAGTCGGGCGCACACCCCGCTGGCGCGCCCTGGAGCGCGACCGGGTGATCCTCCACGAAGGTGAAAGCGACGAAATATTCGGGATCGAAGATCTCGACCGCCACCGTTCCGTCCACCGGCACCGGATCCTTGAGCGGCAGGGTGAAGAACAGGGTCAGCCGGTCGCCGTGATATTCGAGGTGGTATTGGGTCGGCGTGACGAATCCGTGCTTGCTGTCCCCGGCGAGCAGATAGGTGAAATAGTCGTATTCCTTCAGCGAATCGATGTTGACCTTGGCGAGCGGCGCAAGCTCGCTGGCGCTCAGTTTCCCGTCGCCGTCCCCATCGAGCCCCGAGACGGCGAAGGCGGTGAAGGCCTCGTCGAATTCCCAGGTGTTGGCGACCGCGCTGATCCGCCCCTGTCCGTCGAACAGGATGGTCGCCTTCGCATCGACGAAGACGTGCGGATGGGCCGCCGCGCCGGTCACGACGAAGGCGGACGCCGACGCCACCGTCAGGCAGGCCGCGACGCGCTTCGCCACGGCGTTCAGGATACCGATCTTCATGGGCAAGGGCCCGGTCCCCCTCGTCCGCGACCTTGCCGGCGAACTGGGCCGGAATGAAGGCACGCGTGGTCATCCGCCGGGACACGGCGTCCCGCCTCCGCGACCGCCTTGAAGGCTCAGCGACCGAGGCCGGCCCGCATCAGTCTCAGGTTTGCGACCGAGGCCCTGTCGGCCTTGCCGAAGGCCCGCTGCTTCTTCATGCAGGCCGCATACTGCTGGTCGATGTATCGCCGCACCTTGGCCTTCAGTCCCCAGCAGGTCGGGGCCGTGAGCTTCTCCGCCGCCGGAACGAAAGATGCGCCGCAGGCGAGGAATATCTCCCGCCGGCGGAGCTCGTGCCACTTCGCCTTGGCAACGAACTCGTTCCACATCCCGACCGTGGAGGAGCTCATCTTCGCCCGTTCCATCGCCTTCGGCAGGGTGATGACGAAGTTCCATGTGAAGGTGAGGTCCTTTACCGCGCAGCCGCCGCCCGATGCCTGTGTCGTGACCGACAACGTGTGCTTGTGCGTGATGTTGGCGAGCGCGGCACCGTCGTCCGGGTCCGGGATCGGGTGGCTGTTCATGTACTGGACGATCGTTCTCGGCGTCGTCCCGTAGACGGGATGGCTCTTGAACACCGTCGTGTAGCGGAGGCCGGCCTCGGCCGGGCCGGCCCCGCCGGCAAACAGCACCGCGATGGCGACGGACAGGCCGCGCACCCAGCAGGTCGTCACGCGATCCATGTTTCCCCCGGCGACTCGGCGTCATGATCGCCCCGTCCGGGCGAGAGCCCGCGGCGAGGCCGTGCGCCGATCATAGCCGTTCGCCACGGCTGCCGCCACGACGCGGCCGCCGCCGACGGGCGCCCCCGGCCGTATGCGGTTCAGACGTAGACCTCGATATGGATGTCATTGAGGCTTGCCGGCGCGTCGCCCGTGAACTTGGCGAACTTGATGTCGTCATAGAACAGCGCCTTGTTCTTGTAGGTGACGTGGGTGTCCGTGTCGGAAAGATCGCCTTCCGGCAGGTCCGAGAACTTGGCTTGCTTCAGGCAGATCGTGTCGTCGGCGGTGTCGAAGTCGGCAATCTTGTCCCAGTTCTTCTTGGCGCTGTTCTTCGTCATCTTGAAGTCGAACTGGAAGCAATCGTCACCGGTACCGCCCTTCAGCAGGTCCCGTCCGGCTTTGCCGTTCAGGAAGTCGTCGTTGGCGCCGCCGAGGAGCTTGTCGTCGTGCTTGCCGCCGTTCAGGATATCGTTCCCGGCCTTTCCCTTGAGCGTGTCGTCGCCGCCGCGACCGCGGATTTCGTCGTCGCCGGACGTCCCCTTCAGCTTGTCGTCCTTGTTGGTGCCGACAATCGGATCGGTCGCTTTGTTCTTGCCGAAATAGAACGGCACATTGTTGGGGAGCGGTATCGAATCCGGAATTTTGTCTTTGGAGAGTTTGGGACCGGGATAGATGACGACATAGCCGGTGTAGACGCCATTGCTGTCCCGTCCCTGAAATACCGGACAGGTTATGCCTTTGATGGTCACAACCCCGAGATACGGTCCGGTCGCCAGCCCCTCGTCGCCTGACTCGTATTGCTGATCGCCATCCCAGTCCGGCCATGTGGAAGGAATGTCGAGCTTGCTCTCGTAGGTTAAGTCGTCTTTGTAGTCGATCAACTGGGTATAATCGAAACCCGACATTCGAAGACTCCCGGATCTGTTGAACCTCGGTCCACCCGGCCTCCGCCAGATGAATCGATCTCGCCCGCGCGGGTGACAAGATCGTGTTGGCCAACAAAAATGCGCCTGCTCGCCACAATTGCATAAGATTGTATCCATCTCGGTCGGCGGGTGTCGACCCCGGACCCGCCGTGCAATCAGCGCTTGCTCCTGATCCGCAGCCGAATGGCCCCGTCCACGGCCGGGATTCTGCCCGATGGACGCGCGCCACCGGAGGATGGATTATCCCACCCGCATGCGGCGCTGCCGCGATTGCGAGGGAGGAATACATGTCGCTGAAGGTCATTGGCTCCGGCTTCGGCCGGACGGGCACTTTGTCGACCAAGCTGGCGCTGGAACAACTCGGCTTCGGGCCGTGCCACCAGATGGTCGAGGTCATGGGCAATCCGGAGCAGCCGGCGAAATGGGCCGCGGTCGCCGCCGGCGAGGAGGTCGACTGGGAAGACGTCTACGAAGGCTACAACGCCCAGGTCGATTTTCCGGGCGCCGCCGTCTGGCGTCAGGCCGTCATCGCCTTTCCGGATGCCAAGGTCGTCCACACCGAGCGGCCGGAGGAGGACTGGTGGGCGAGCTTCGACAAGACCATCGGCAAGTTCATGACCGTCCGTCGATCGATAGCGCTTCCGCCGCCGGTCGAGGGCGTCTTCGAGACGATGAACACCCTGATCTTCGAGCCGATCTTCGGCGGCACCGTCAATCGCGAGACCGCCATCGCCGCCTACCGCAAGAACAACGCCTCGGTCCGCGAGACGATTCCCGCCGACCGCCTGCTGGTCTTCAACGTGGCAGAGGGCTGGGAGCCGCTCTGCCGCTTCCTGGAGGTGCCTGTCCCCGCCACGCCCTTCCCGCGCAGCAATGAGCGCGAGGAGTTCTGGGCGAAGTTCGGCGGCGAGCCACAGATCGACGCCGCCGGCAGGGTGATCGGGAACTGACGATGCCTCCCGGTGCGGCGAAGAGGCCGACGGCGGGTCCGCCACCGCCGGCCTGACCACCCGGTTCAGGGCGAAGGAGCCGGAAAGTCCAGACCGTAAAGGGGCGCCGCGGCCATCGCGGCGGCAATCTCCGATTCGGTCGGAGGCCTGGGATCGTCTTCGGGGCCCAGGGCGCGGCCCGCCTCCCGGAAGAAGCCGTCGAGACCTGCCGGAAGGGCGAGCAACAGGGCCCGCGCGCTCTTGCCCGAAGCGTTGCGGAAGGTGTGCAGGACGCCCTTGGGCGAATAGATCCATCCGCCCGCATCGAGCGTCCGCTCCTCGCCCTCGACCATGAAGACGAGCGATCCTTCGAGCACATACCAGCCGATGGCTTCGTTGTTGTCGACATGCGGCGGCACGCCGCCGCCCGGGCCGACCGTCACCTCGACCACGGCGATGGAACCGCCCGTCTGGTCGCCCGTGGCGAGCAGACGATAGCGATCGCCGAGGAGGTCGATATGCTGGCCGGATCGATGGTCCAGACTGTATGTCATGCTAGCATCCTCCTTGCGTTGTCGGCCGCCGCCGGGAAACAGGCGATACCGGAGGCGGCAAGGCCGACGATAGGGAGAACACGCCCGCGGGCGGATAAGGAGTTCTCCTTATTTGAGGCAGAATGCATTGGCGGGAGGATTCACGGAGCACGGCTCGGACCTGAAACGACGGCGGAAGGAGCAAGACCGGCATGGCCGCTGGCAGGCTTTCCGAAATCCTTGGGGCCCTGTCGACCGCCACCGACATGGCGGCGGGACAGCCCTTTGGCACCGGACTGAGCGCCACCGTCCTCGCGGTCCGCGTCGGTCGGTTGCGGGGTCTCTCCGACAACGATCTTTCCGAAATCTACTATGCCTGCATCACGCGGCGGATCGGCTGCACCGCGACCGCCTCCGAGGTGGCACAGCTTCCCCTCGGCGATGAACGCGCCATCAACCATGCCCTCAATCTGGCCGATCTCGCCGACCCGGACAGTATCCGCCTCCATCTGGAGCGGCGCATCGACTCGCGGGGCAACACCGGCGCCAAACAGGCCCTCATCGGCATATTGGTCGACCGGCGGGAGAGGCTTTGCCACGTGGCCGATGCCCACTGCACCCAGGCCGTCGCGCTTACCCGGCGTCTGCCGCTGCTTGAAGGAGTGCCGCGTCTCCTCGAGCAGGTTGACTCGCGCTGGGATGGCGGCAACCCGGTCCGGCTGGCCGGCGACGCGATCCCGCTGGGAACGCGGATTATCGAATTCGCGGTCGTCGCCGAATTGCACAGGCGGGCAGGCGGCCTCGAGTCGATGCTGGACGTCGTCCGCAAGCGGTCGGGGCGTCAGTTCGACCCGTCGATCTGCGCCCTCGCACTGGAAAGCGGCAACGACCTCTTCGCCGATTTCGGCGCGAGGCCGGAATGGGACCTGTTTGTCGAGGCCGAGCCGGGCCGCGGCGTCGAGATCGAACCCCGGCAGTTCAGATCGGTCGCGGAAGCGTTCGCCGACTTCGCTGACAACAAGAGCCCGTGGTTTCTCGGCCACTCGCGGCGCGTCTCGGCGCTCGCTTTCGGCGCCGCCACCGGAAGCGGCGTGCCAGAGGCCGCGCTGCAGGACATCTTCGATGCCGGGCTGATTCACGACATCGGAAAATGCGCCATCCGCAACGGAATCTGGGACAAGGCGGAGCCGTTGTCGGGTTTCGAGGAAGCCGAGGCGGAAACCCACTGCTTCCACACCGAGAAGATCCTCGCCATGGCCGGCGTCTTTGCATCCATTCGCCGGATGGCATCCAGCGTCCACGAGCGATGCGACGGCTCGGGCTACCATCGCGGGACACGGCTCTCGGACAGGGGGGCTTGCCTTCTCGCTGCCGCCAACCTCTACGATGAACTCATACATCCGCAAGCAAACCGCCCGGCCCTGTCCAGGGACAGCGCCGCGGACGCCATGCTCGCCGAAGTCGCCGCGAAACGCCTCCCGCCGGACTGTGTGCGGGCCGTCCTCGACTTTGCCGGCCACGAAAAGGCGTCGGCGACGGCGCCTCCCGGCGGATTGACGCGGCGTGAGGTCGACGTGCTGGTCCGGATCGCAAAAGGAGAAACCAACAAGGCCATCGCCGATCACCTCGGGCTTTCACCGAAGACGGTCGATAAGCACACTGAAAACCTTTACCGGAAGATCGACGTCCGCAGCCGGACCGCCGCGGCCCTCTACGCCATGGAGAACGGGCTCCTGGGGCTCGAGGATTAGCTGCTCGGCGCTCAGTAGAGCCGCCCGCCGTTCGGCACCGGCCGGTCCGGCGCGAAGAGCATCACCTCGCCGGCCTCGTCGGGAAAGCCGAGCGTCAGCACCTCCGACATGATCGGCCCGATCTGGCGCGGCGGGAAATTCACCACCGCCGCGACCTGGCGGCCGACCAGCGCGTCGAGCTTGTGGTTCCTGGTGATCTGCGCCGAGGATTTCTTGACGCCGATCTCCGGCCCGAAGTCGATGAAAAGCTGGAAGGCGGGCTTGCGAGCCTCGGGAAATTCCCGCGCCTCGACCACCGTCCCGACCCGGATATCCACCTTCAGGAAATCCTCGAAGCTGATCGTCTCGGCCGCGGCCCCGCTCATCGCTCGCTCTCCGTCTTTTCGGCCCGCCGCCGTAGCACGGAGCGGACCGGCGGCTCAACACCGCCCTCGTCATGCCTCGGAGAACAGGCGCCCGCTGGCCTTCGAGCGCTGCGGGCGACCGCTGTCAGCCGGTTGTCGCGGCCGCGCGGCCGCGCCGGCCGCTTTCGGCGAGCCGCGGCAGGAGCGAGCAGAGGTCGGACATCATCCGCATGCCGCGTTCCCCGCGCCGGAGCGCGCGGTCGAGGGTCGCCATCGTCCGGCCGAGATCCGGATCGTCGTCGCCGAGCCAGGTCCGCATCGTCTCGCCATAGACCAGCGCCAGCCCGCCGCTCTTCACCCGGCCAGACAGGCCGCCGTGGCTGATGCCCGCGGCGGCCAGGTTCCATGCCTGCGCGCGGATCGCGAGACGGCGGAGGATCGCCGCCAGGGCCGGATCGCAGCGCGCGCTCCGCGCCATCCGCCGGATCGCCGGCTTGTAGGGCGCCAGCGCATCGAAGCGCCGCATCATCACCTCGAACAGACGGTCGCGGGCCTCGCTCTCCGGATCGGCCGGCCCCTCGGCGAGCACCGCGAGGTCGACCCGCCGTGCGAAGCCGAGGAGGATGCCGAGCTTGCCGGCATAGCATCCGCGCAATTCGGCCAGCGAGACGCCGGCCCGCTCGGCGATCTCGTCGAGGCCGATGCAGTGCACGTCGCGCTCGGCGGCGAGCGCCAGGAAGGCGTCGATGATCGCCTCTCTCGGGTCCCTGGCCGGCGCCTTGGTCGTGCGTGTCGAACGTCGGGCTGCTTTCGCCATCACCACCTCTCCATCACCTGTTTCGCAGAGGTTAGCCCCGGACGATGGCAAGGGCGAGGCGACAAACCGCGCCCCGGATCGCGGGCTGGAATCACTCAGCCGGAGAGCTCCTCCGAGCGCCTCTTCGCCGCCGCCACCGCCCGCGTCACCAGCGGCTGCAACCCGTCATCCGCCATCAGCACGGCGAGCGCGGCGGCGGTCGTGCCGTTCGGTGAGGTAACGTTCTTGCGCAGTTCGGCCGGCGACAATTCGGAACGGAAGAGCAGTTCCCCCGCCCCCTCGACCGTCGCGCGGGCGAAACGCTCGGCGACGTCGCGCGGCAAACCGGCCTCGACGGCCGCTTGCGTCAGGCATTCCGCGAACAGGAAGACATAGGCCGGGCCCGAGCCCGAGACCGCCGTCACCGCGTCGATCATCGCCTCTTCCTCGACCCAGGCGACGGCGCCCACCGCTTCGAGGAGTTGCGTCACCACGCCCCGCGCCCCGTCTCCGACACGGCTGTTGGCAACCGCGGCGGTGACCCCACGACCGACCTGCGCCGGCGTGTTGGGGATCGAGCGGACGATCGCGGCCGGCCCGAGACCGGATTCGAGATTGGCGAGGGTCGTTCCGGCGGCGATCGAAAGCACCGTCGTCTCCGGCCCGACCAGGGATTTCAGCGCCGGCAGCGCATCGCCCATGATCTGCGGCTTGATCGCCAGCACCACAACGCCCGCCGTCAGGTCCGGCGGCGGGCTGGCATGGGTGGCTATGCCGGCTTCGGCGAGCAGTCTCGCGGTGTCTCCCGCCGGCGACGGCTCGACCACCACGATCGCATCCGGAGGGATACCGCCGTCGAGCCAGCCGGCGAGCAGCGCGCCGCCCATCTTGCCGGCGCCCACCAGCACCAGCGGACGCTCGGGCGTCGGCCCCTTCTCGGTCATGACGGAAACGCGCTCACGCCTCGCCGGCGGTTTCGAACAGCGCCCCTTCGAGCGCCTCGCCGGCATCCTTTCCCGCCCAGACGACGAACTGGAAGGCCTGGAAATAGCGGTCGCAGGCCTCGATCGCCGTCACCAGCAGCCGCTCGACCTGGCTGGTATTGGGCTCCGCCCCGCCGGACAGCAGCAGCGCCTGGCGGAACATGATGACGCCTTCCGCGGTCCACAGGTCGAAATGGCCGATCCACATCTGCTCGTTGACCATGGTCAGCAACCGCATCACCTCGACCACCCGCGCCTCCGGCACCTTGAGGTCGAAGGCGCAGGCGAGGTGGATCGCTTCCTTGTCCTCCATCCAGGAGAAGGAGACGTGATAGTCCGACCACCCGCCGGCGACCGAGATGGTGATCTCGTCATCCCCGGCGCGTTCGAAGGTCCAGTCGTTCAGCGCGGCAATATGCTCGATGACATCGACCGGATGGGACTGGCGTTCCTGCTCAATGTCGATGAAGGTCATGCAAGCCTGCGACGGTCGGAACGGATTGCCACGCAACACAAGGACACGGCACATGAAGTACTGCCGCAGTCTACGCGAAGCGCGGCGAATCTTTATTATGAATCAGTATATAGGCGCGGACGCCCCGCCGCGCCAACAGGCGGGGCCGACGGGCTCCACTTTTTCAACAAGCGAATTTTTCGAGGTGTTTTGCCGGCTCAAGTTTCCTTGGCCGGCGTTTTTCTGGTTGTCCGCCTCGGCTTGCTGGCTGTCTTTACCGAAGCACTTCGGCTGGATGCCGCCTTTGCGGCGGTTTTCGGCGCTTTTACTTGCGCCGTCTTGAGCTGCGCTTCGAGCTCGGCGACCCGTGCGGCCAGCTTTTCGTTCTCTTCGCGCGCCCGCGACGCCATCTCGCGGACCGCGTCGAATTCGTCGCGACGGACCAGGTCGAGTTCGGCGATCCAGCTTTCCGCCTGGCTGCGGAAGGCGGTAGATGCCTCGCGGCGCACGCCCTGGGCGACATTGGCGGCGTCGGTCATCAGCCGCGCCAGTTCGTCGAACATGCGGTTGGAGGTCTGGGTCATTCTGTTCGTCTCCACGCGCCGGATCGACCGGCCATGCATTTTACTATGGTGATCTGGCGGGCTGACCGCAAGCTGCGTACCCGCACATTGCTCCGGTGAAAAACGCTGGAATTGGCCGCCGCTTGGTTCGATAGTCTCGCGCCACCCGCGTCCCTCCATTTCCAGACACACCGCGCCCCATGCCGAAATCGAAATCCGGGTCATCGATCGACGATCTCGCCCGCCTCTCGGGCTGTCCCGCGGAGAGGATTGCTGCCTATCGGGACCTTGGCCTGGTCGATCCGGACCACCGCGAGAACGGCACGGTCACGTTGGTCCGTCTGGTCGAGAGTCTCGAATCGTTCGGTCTTGGGCCGGCCACGCTGTCGGCGGCCGTCGGCGCCGGCCATCTGTCGCTCGACTTCGCGCGCAACATGCTCGCGCGGCCGGTCACGATGGTCGACAAGACCTATCGTGAGCTGATCGCCGACCTGAAGCTCGATACCGCCATGGCACACGCCACCTTCGTCGCCGTCGGCCTGCCGACCTTCGATCTCGACCACCCGGCGCGAGACGACGACGCCGCATTCCTCACGCTGCTGTCCCGCGTCACCGCCGCCGGGCTGTCGCGGAAGTCCCTGTTCCGCGCGCTCCGGGTATTCGGCCATTCGCTCCGCCGGATCGCCGAGGCCCAGCGCGACCTCTACCGCGAGGAGGTCGAGGACCCGATGATCGCGGCCGGCATGCCGCTCGGCCGCCTTGTCGAGGAAGGCGCCTCGCGCCGCCGCCGGCTCCAGGAGATCGGCTTCGAGGTCCTCGGCATCCTTTTCGCCCGGATCCTCGAGGACCTGGTCTTCGAGAACATCGCCTTCCGTCTCCAGAACGGCCTCGGCGATCTCGGCTTCGCGTCCCGGAACGACGCTTCGCACACCGTCGTCGTCGGCTTCGCCGACATGTCCGGCTACACCGACTTCGTTCGCGAATTCGGCGACCGCGAGGGCGCGGAGCGCACCGGCCAGTTCGAGGAGCTCGTCCAGACGATTCTCGAAGGCCGCGCCGGACGCATCATCAAGTCGCTGGGCGACGGGCTCCTGCTCCATTTCTCCGGCACCGAAGAAGCCTTGAACGGCAGCGCCGAGATCATTCGCCGGGCCCGGTCCTCCTCCCTCCTCCCGGTCCATGTCGGCCTCGCCGCGGGGCCGGTCATCTTCCGCGACGGCGACATCTTCGGCACCACCGTCAATCGCGCGGCCCGCATCTCCGCCCAGGCTGCGCCGGGCACCGTCCTGATCGACGAGAACGTCAAATCGCTCGCCGCCGGCATCGATATCGACTGGAATGCGGTCGACTTCCCGCCCCTGAAGGGCCTGCCCGACACCCGCGGCTACGCGTGGTCTCCCTGACCGGACGCGGCATGGCCCGGCCTTCGCCCGGCACGTCGGCCGGCCCGCCGCGACGGCTAGAACAGGTACGGGCTGCTGGCGTCATAGGTGATCGCCCCGGTATATTTCGCAACCAGGATCTGATGCGCCAGGCCGCTGCCGTCGGGGTCGTAGAACATCTTGTGGTGTTCGTTATCGACGATGATCCGCTGCCCCTTCTTGGTCGCGTGATCCCCGACGTGGAACTGGTGCTGGGCGAGCGCGCCGTCGTCTCCGACGCTCTTCAGCTTGGTGAAGATCGCATCGTCGAAGGCGATCCGGTCGACGCCGACCTCGAAATCGGTGATCTTGTCGGCATGCTTGCGGCCGAGGAAGCTGAACACGAAGGTGTCGGCGTCGGCGCCGCCTGTCAGTTTGTCCCGCCCGCGCCCGCCGTTCAGGATGTCGGAGTCGTCGCCGCCGAAGAGCTTGTCTTTCCCGTTCCGCCCCTCGATCTCGTCGGCCCCCGCAAAGCCGAACAGCACGTCGTTTTGGTTCGAGCCGATGACGGTGTCGTCGCCGTTGAGAAGGCGCTGGCTTGCCTGGTTCTCGACGTCCACCGTATGGGTCTTCAGATATTGCAGGAGCGGCACGATGGCGATGTCGAGGCCGGTGAACTGGTAGTGCAGGGCGCCGTCCGTCCGGGCGTCGACGCCGTCGATCGTCCCGCCGTTGATCTGCCCGACGCCGTTCTTGGTGAAGCCGCTCCCGTGAATGTTGAGCATGATCTCGACGACGTCTTCGGTGACGGCGATGGTGATCTCGTTGGATGTCACCAGCGGCGGATGGTCGGTGTAGTCGATGAGGAATCCGAGTTCGTCGAGCGCGCCGAGATCGACGGCCGAATTCGCCTTGAAAGTTGCCACGGTTTCTTCTTCTCCGTCTGTTCGCCCGCTCAGATCACAAACATGAAGGGATGCTCGGCGTAATCGAGTGCCGGCGCGCCGGCGAGCTTGACGACCGGCGTCTGCCCGGCCCCGCCCTTGCCATCAGGGTCGTAGGAAAGAACCCCGGTCCTGGGGTCGTAGATGAAGCGATGCGCCGCTGTCGTCGCGTGGCGGCCGACGTGAACCTGGTCCGGCGTGACGAGCTGCGGCGTGGCCGGGTCGGCCGGGACAATGGTGTTATACGGATCCCATTCGTAGAGGAGGGCGTCCACGCCGGGGTCGAAGTCGCGGATCACGTCGACATGCTTGGCGTCCGGCGACGTCGAGAAGACGAAGCTGTCGCCATCCGCCCCGCCCTTCATGATGTCCTTGCCGCGCCCTCCGTCGATGACGTCCTTGCCCTTGCCGCCAAGGAGTTTGTCGCCGCCGCGGCGGCCTTCGAGGCTGTCGTCGCCGGCAAAGCCGATCAGCAGGTCGCCCTTGCGTGATCCGGCGAGGTCGTCGTCGCCGGCGAACAGCTTGGCGAGCGTCCCGATCGGATCGCTCCGGTAGAGCGAGGCTTGTTCGATGAAGGGCAGGATGCCGAGGCCGATGCCCTCGAAGCCATAGGCTGGCTTGCCGTCGATCGTCACCGTCACCGATTCAACGGCACCGCCGCTGGGGACGCCGCCGTCATAGGTGAAGGAACCGCCGAGATCGACCACGATCTTGTGCCCGTGGACGTCGCGGATATAGGAGACCTCCATGTTGGCATAGCGCGCATCGGCGTTATCGCTGCCGATGGCGCGAAGCTCGCCGAGATGCCGCATGTTCTGGGGCGTCCACGCGGTGAAACTGACCATTCTGCCTCCTGTCCGACGCCTGTCGCGATCCCGTCAGCGCGCCGGCTTGCAGCCTGGCCGCCGCGGCACCGGTCGCCATGCAGCAAAAACGCCTTTCGGGTCGGCACGGCGGCCGGCCGGTGCTATGTTTGAGGTTGTGTCGGTCCCGGGTGGCGTCGTCATGCTCTCCGTTCCCTCGTTCCGAGTTGGGTATCCGCCGCCCTCAGGCGTGAACAGGCGGGAACGCTATGCCGGCATCCGCCGCGGCGTCTCGGACTGGCGCGCAGGCCCGACTGGACTGAAGCGCAGGCCGGCCGGGTCCGGCGCCCGGTCGTAAGTCGCCGGCAATGACCAGCGCGCCACCGGGGCCCCTCGTCTTTTCCACCGATGCCTTCGACCAGCGGGATCGCTTCGACGCATGGCGGGAGACCTTTGCCCTCGCCCTCGCGCGCGTCGATATCGGGACGCCGGACCCGTCCCGGTTCCATGCCTCGGCGACGGTTCACAGCTTCGACGTCATGCGTCTCATCGCCTTCGACCTCGGCCCGATGACCATCAGCCGCACCGCCGATCTCGTTCGCGACGGCGACGACGGCTTCAGCCTCGTGTTGTGCACGAGTGGTGCCGGCCACGCGGTCGGGCCCGACGGCGACGGCATCCCGCTCTCGCCGGGAAGGGCGGTGCTGATCCCGCATTATGTCCAGGGCGGCACCGTCGCCTATGACGACAACACCGAGATATCGCTGGTCATTCCGCGCGATTGCCTGCGCCAGGCGATCCGCGATCCCGACGCCGCCGCCGGCCGCGTGCCATCGAATCCCGCTGCGCTGGCGCTGCTCGCCGCCTATCTCGGTCTGTTCGCCGACCGCCGCGAGATCGTGTCGCCGCCGCTTGCCGGGCTCGTCGAGGGCCACGTCCTCGATCTTTTGTCGCTGGCTTTTGATCCCGCCAGCGATTTCGCCCGGGCCGGGGGAAACGGCGGCGCGCGCGGCGTCATGCGCCAGCGGCTCCTCGCGGTCATCGCCGAGCGTCACCGCGAGCCCGATCTCGACCCGGGGACGGTCGCTGCCGCCCTCGGCATCTCGCTCCGCTCGGTTCATGCCCTGCTCGAAGCGACCGGCGAGACCTTCTCGGAACACCTGCGGGAGCATCGGCTGCAAACCGCGCTCCGCATGCTAAGAAGCCCGCGCCACCGCGACTGGCGCGTAGTCGAGATCGCCTTCGCCGCCGGCTTCGGCGACCTGTCCTATTTCAATCGCACCTTCCGCCGCCGCTTCGGCGACACGCCCCAGGCTTTCCGGCGGACGGGCTCCGGCGAGGTCTGACACGGCTCTCCGGCGCCGGAAGCCGCTTCGGTCGCCGTTCCGGTCTGCTTCGACTATGATTCCCGGCGATTGATCCTTTCGACCGGGTGAGCCGCGTGGACCGACTGGAATGCGACCGCATGTTCGTCGCCGTCGTGGAGACCGGCACCTTCGCGGCCGCCGCCGAGCGCCTGGGAAGAAGCTCCGGCCAGGCCTCGAAGCTGGTCTCCCGGCTGGAGGCGGAGCTCGGCGTCCGCCTCCTCAACCGCACCACGCGGGCAGTTTCCGCGACCGAGGCCGGCCGGGCCTATTTTGAACGCATCCGCCCGCTGCTCGACGAATTCGAGAGCCTCGACCTCTCGATCAGAGATAGCGCCCAGCAGCCCCGCGGCCGTCTCCGGCTGACCGCGCCACAATCCTTCGGGACTGGCGAGCTGGTTCCCGCCCTCAACGTTTTCGCGACCCGCTACCCTGAAATCGAGCTCGACGTCGGCTTCACCGACCGCGTCGTCAATCTCGTCGATGAGGGCTTCGACATGGCGGTCCGCATCGGCCGCCTCGCCGACACCAGCCTGGTCGCCAGGCGACTGTGCGACGTCCGGATCATGCTGGTCGCGTCATGCGACTACCTGGATGCCCATGGCGAGCCGGAAATGCCGGAGGACGTCACGCGACACGCCTGCGTCATCGATACCAACATCCGCGAACCCAACCGGTGGGTCTTCGGCAACGGAAAGGGCGGAACCGTCGTCGTGCCGGTCAATGGCCGCGTCCGCTATTCGGACCCGAGCGCCTGCCTTCGGGCCGCCGAGGCCGGGCTCGGCCTCGCCCATCTGCCGGCCTTTGTCGCCGGCGCCGCGCTCGAAGCGGGCCGCGTTCGACGTATCCTTCCGGCCTTCGAGCCGGAGCCGCTTGGCCTCCACGCCGTCTATCCGCACAGCCGCCACCTCGCCGCCAAGGTCCGCGCCCTCGTCGACTTCCTGGTCGAACGCTACCAGGGCCGCCCGCCTTGGGAAAAAGCATGAACAGACACATTGCTTCCGCATTGGAAGTAATTATCTTCTTTTAGCGCTGATTATCATCCAATCGGACATGCGCCATGTTCCCCTCGACGCGCCATGGGCGCCAGAAGGAGAACAGACATGAACATCTCGATCCTTGGAACCGGCAACATGGCCTCCGGCCTTGCCGTCCTTTTTGCCAAGGCCGGCCACGCGGTCACCCTTGGCTCGCGTAAGCCTGCCGAGGCGGAAACGGTCGCCCGCGCGCTCGGTCGCGGCATCGCCGGCACCGGCCTCGCCGATACCGCCGGCAGGTCGGACCTCGTTGTGCTGGCGGTACCCTATTCCGCCGTCGCCGATGTCCTCGCCACGACCGGCGATCTCACCGGCAAGACCGTGGTCGATATCACCAATCCGATGACGGCGGATTTTTCCGGCCTCGCCATCGGCCTCACCACCAGCGCCGCCGAGGAAATCCAGAAGGCGGTCCCCGCGGCCAGGGTCGTCAAGGCCTTCAATACCGTCTTCGCCCAGGTGCTCCACGCCGACGGCAAGGTCGCGGGCCGCCCGGCGACCGTCTTCGTCGCTGGCGACGACGCCGGGGCCCGCGCCAGCGTGGCGCGTCTTGCCGCCGACGTCGGTCTCGATCCGCTCGAGGTCGGCGGGCTCGCTTCCGCCCGTTATCTCGAGCCGGTCGCCGGTCTCAACATCGCACTCGGCTACGGCCTCGGCCTCGGCACCGATATCGCGCCGACCTGGCTGCGCGCCGCCTGACACCCCCCGAAGACACCGGGTGCCGACCGGTCGCGCCGGCATTCCGCTCACGTCCTCCCGACACGACACCGGCCCGCGGGGCGGGCCTCCAGCTTGAAGGATCACGATCATGACCGCTTTGACGACCGACACACGGGACTCCGGCTTCATCGCCACCGCCAGCCAGGCCGACATCGCCGCGCTGGTGCTGCGCGTCTCGATGGGCGTCCTCTTCCTGGTCCATGCCGGACTGAAGATCTTCGTCTTCACCCCGGCCGGGACCGCCGCCTTTTTCTCCTCCCTCGGCCTCCCCGGCCCCCTCGCCTATCTGGTGATGGCGGCCGAGCTGCTTGGCGGCATCGCCCTCATCCTCGGCCTCTGGACCCGCTGGGTCTCGCTCGCTCTCGTGCCGATCCTCCTCGGCTCGATCTACACCCCGCACGGCGCCGCCGGCTTCATCTTCTCGAACGAGGGCGGTGGCTGGGAATTCCCGGCATTCTGGGCGGTCGCCCTGGTCGTTCAGGCTCTTCTCGGCGACGGCATCTTCTCACTTGGCAGGAGCCGCCGCTGAGCCGCGCCCTCCCGCGTCTCACGCCAAAACGAAAAAACCTGCGCCGGACGCTCTGTCCGGCGCAGGTCTTTTGAGCGGATCCCCCACCGAAGGTCAGGTTTTTCGACCCTCCCCCGGCTTCCCCGCCCTGTCTTTTATTGCGGTCCCGGCTGGACCGTCTTGACCGGCTGGCCGTCGACCGCCGTCGTCTGGCCCGCCGCCCCGTCGACCGCGGCGGCCTGGGCATCCTCCAGCTTCTTGATGTCGGCTTCGCTGAGTTGCGGCCGGTCGATCTTCAGCGTCAGCTTGTCGAGCTTGGCCGTCAGCCTGAAGGGTGGCGTATAATCGGCATCGTTGACGCCGGTCAGCGTGTCGGAGCCGATGTCGAAGCTCTCGTCCCATTGCAGGATCATCGGCATGGTGCGCTTCATCTCCTGGGTCGCCACCACCTTGCCGTCGACCGTGAGCGTGCCGGTTCCGCCCTGGCCGAGACCGCTGAAGTTGTTGTAGGCGAGCGTGCCGGTGCCGAGGCCGTCATACTTGAAGTCGAAGACCAGCGTG
>NZ_JAGRLA010000014.1 GCF_020442045.1 Bauldia sp.
GGACTCTGACTCCGCCAGTCTAGGTTCGAATCCTAGTGCCCCAGCCAAATTTTTTCAAAGACTTAGCGGGCAGCCGGCGTTCAGAGATGGATGCCATGTCGCGCATGCGATTTCACGGGCGTCAAGCATCAGGTCCCCTGTTTCGCCAATCATCATATTTGTGCTGGTTACGCCCGGCTTGACCATTGCGGCGGATCGGCCTTCCTCGCGCAATTGATCCTGAAGCGCGACAGCCGGTACGCTCAATTGCGAGAGCCTGACGTGACCGATGAACGGGAGAATGTGCAAGTCGACATGCTGCCGGTATTCGGCGAGTGTCACCTTTTCCAGTCCGGCCGCCTCCCCGCTCCTGATTCAATCGCTACATCCCATCTCGCACGCAAGAGACCGGGCGGAGCGCAGACGTGCCGCCGGTCGCAAGGTCAGCGTGCCGGATGATCGATTTCCCTGACAAGGCAAGAAGCCCAACGCCGCGTCGTCCGGCGTTTCATTTCACATCGACAGCCGAGGCGCTAATCTCTGCCGGTGGGGATTCGGAGACGGGCAGATGGTGGAAAAGGGTGAATTCGACGGGGTCTTCTCGGTCACCTTCAGCGGGCCGGCCGGTTCGGCGCTGGGATATTACAAGGTCGAGGGAACCAGTCTCTCGGGCGGCGACATCGCCGGCGCGAGGGCAACCGGCACGATCGTTCGCAATCCCGACAGATCGGTCACCCTCGACATCCAGGCGGACCTGCCACCGGATGCGTGGATGATCCGCGGCACGACGCCGACCTTCGTCTGGCACAAGCGGCATGTGACATTCACGATTCCCGCCGATGCGGTCGATGCCACCTTCAACGGCAATCCCTACTTCGCGCCGGAGGAGGAGGTGACCGTGGTCATCCGCAAGGTGCCGGCGGAACAATTTGGCGACATGGCCGGCCCTGGCGGTCTCGATATCTGGATCGACCTCCTGACCCAGGTCCGCGACGAATGGAAAAAGGTCGACAAGGACTAGCGTCCTGATAGCCGGGAAGCCGGCCGGCCCAGGGTCGACCGGCACCCGTTCCCTTGACCTGGACGTTCAGTTGCTTGACGAGGCGGCATCGCCGGCGTCCGGCCCGCCGGTTCAGCTTGCCAGCAGCATCTCGATCTCATCGGCGAGCTCGTTCACCAGGGTTTGATATTCGCCAAGCCTTGCCGCTCGCACCGAGGACGAGGAGGCAGCCCAGGTATCGCGTGCATGCTCGGCATCGGCGAGGTCTTCGCAGAGCGATCGAAAGGACATGTCCGAAAGCGCAAGGCGCATGATCTCCTGTCCCTTCAGAGGAAACCGACGGACCGCGGCAAGCAGCCCCCTATCCATGTCCACCTCACACAGCCATGACACCGCTCGCATCATGGAGTGTGGACCTCTGCCACGCCCGGCGCGACGTAGCGTACCGTAGCAAACACGCCCGACGCCCGGCCGTTGCCATCTTCGGCCGGCATGCGAACACCGTGACGACCCATCGCTGAAGTGGTAGGGACTTTCCAGGGGGAGCACGATGCCCTTCCCTGCGGTTGCGGAGAGGAAGCGTGACGAGTGCGGCGCCCCATTCCGGCGATGCGGAACGAAGCGGTGATACGGTGATGTCCTCGGCCGACATACGCGCCGCGGTTGAACGCATTGTCGACAGCCCGGACTTCACCGCATCCGATCGAGCCCGCAATTTCCTTCGGTATGTCGTCGAAGAGGCGCTCAATGGTCGCGCCGACCGTATCAAGGCGTTTTCCGTAGCGATCGAGGTCTTCGGCCGCGACGAAACCTTCGACGCCCAGAATGATCCGGTCGTGCGGATCGAGGCTGGACGGCTGCGACGCGCGCTGGAGCACTACTATCTGCTGTCCGGCAAGGACGATCCGGTGGTGATCGAGATTCCCAAGGGCGGCTACGTGCCGGTCTTCGGTCGCAACCCCGCGGCCACCAGGACACCCGACTCCGATCCCGCCTCCCCGGCCGACGGCCGGCCCACCGCGCCTTGGTGGCCAATGAACCGCTGGATGGCTGCCGGCGCCGCCGCCGCAGTCGCCGTTCTCGCAATCGGCCTGGGCTCATACGCTGTCGGACTGTTCGACCCCGGCCTGCCCGATTCCGGGCCCAAGGGTCCAAGCCTTCTGGTGCTCCCCTTCACGGACCTCGGCAACGGCGACGTTTCCGCGATCTATTCCGCGGGACTTACCGACGAAATCGTATCCGAGCTCGCCCGGTTCAAGGAAATTACCGTCTTCGGCGTCCAGACGTCGCGCGCGGTCGACAGGGATGCCGACATCTCCACTCTTCGCGACCGGCTCGATGTCGACTACGTGCTGGAAGGCAGCGTCCGGGCCGACACGGACAAGGTTCGCGTCAGCAGCCGTCTCCTCAATTCCGAGACCCGGGCGGTCCTTTGGGCGCGGACCTACGAGAACCCGCTGACCGCCACCGACCTGTTTTCGATCCAGGAGAAGACCGCGCAGGAGGTCGCGACCGCGATCGCCCAGCCCTACGGCATCGTCTTCAGGGCCGAGCGCGCGCGCGACGGCGCCGCGCCGCCCAATGATCTCGCGGCCTATCTGTGCACCTTGCGCTACTACGCCTATCGCGCCGCGCAGGATGCCGGCCGGCACAAGGCCGTGCGTGAATGCCTGGAGCAGGCTGTAGCCAGCTTCCCGTCCTATGCGACGGCATGGGCGCTGCTCGGTCTCGTCTATGTCGACGAGGTCCGCGCCGGGTTCAATCGCCGGCCCGAGGCACAGCAACGCGCGCTGGACGCGGCGAAGAAGGCGGTGCGCCTCGATCCGGAGAACGTCCGGGGCCTCCAGTCGCTGGCCATGGCCTATTCCTACGCCCACATGCCCTCCGAGGCCCTCGAGGCCGCACGAGAGGCAATCAACCTCAACCCGAATGATACCGAACTGCTCGGAACGCTCGGCCTCCTTGTCGGCCTCTCGGGCCGGACCGAGGAAGGCCGCGCCCTCATCGAGCGCGCACTCGACAAGAACCCCGGCCATTCCAGCTTCTACCGGGGCGTGCTGGCCACCATCGCCTATATGCAGCACGACTATAAAAAGGCGCTGGAGGAGATCGACAAGGTCGATATGACCGGGCTGCCGATCTACTATGGCGTGGCGGCGATCGTCTATGCGCAAAACGGTCTGGATGAGAAGGCCCGGGCTATGGCCGCGCAGTTCCGGAAGATGGCACCGAATTTCGTCCCCAACCTGTGGTCCGAGCTGACCATTCGCAACATCCCGCCGGACGAGCAGCTTCACATCGCGGAAGGACTTCGCAAGGCGGGCGTCGAGATCCCCCCACCGCCGGCAGGATCGACCGACGGCAAGGCCGCCGCGGCGGCCTCAGATTCCGGAACATAGAGCCTACGCGAAGCTACAGGCGGTGGCGTTCGCCCTCCTGTATCCGGATGACCAACGCCACGCCGGGTCGTGGGTCGCGACAGGTTTCGGCCCGGCCGTTGCCGCCTTTGTGGAGGGTTCCCGATGCGATTTCCGCACGTTGCAGGCCCATTCACGCTTTCCGCCGGCCTCCTGCCGGCGCAGGCCGCCAAGTCGGAGAGGACAGCCGGCTTCCGGTTTGTCCAGACCGCCGATCCAATGACCTTCGACAAGGATGCGGACACGATCACACCCGATGACGACGACCTGAGGCAAGCGGTCGTGGTCCGCCGCGATCCCGTTCTTGACGGTCGTGCGCTGACCTATAAGGTCGATATCATTGATGGTGAAATGCCGAAAAAGGGGGCCGATCCGTCGGTATTTATTGATATCATCGGTATGCCGTTAACGCCTGTCTCCTATGCCGGCGTTGCCCGGGAGGTTACTGCCGGGCGTGCCTTCGTTAGCTGATCCACCGACCAAGACAATTCGACCGAGGAGTAGAAAAATCCCATGAGGCATTCCCTGAAACTCGCCGCCGGGACCGCCCTTGCAACCCTTCTGGTTGCGGGCCCGGCATTCGCGGTAAGCGGCTATTCGACCGCGCACCTGAACCTGCGCACCGGCCCTGGCACGCAATACCCGGTCGTCGGCGTGATGGAATATAACGTACGCTCCAACATCACCGGCTGCCTTGCTGATTATTCGTGGTGTGCCGTCCAGGTGGCCGGCCTTTCGGGCTGGGCGTCGGCCGAGTATCTCGTCGTCGATGAAGGCGGCCAGATCCAGCAGGTCGACAGCGCCGGTGCCGCGACCGGGATTCCGGTGGTCGCGGCCGAAGGGGTCGAGGAAGTGGTGGCGCCGGCGACTGTCGGTGTGGTCGTCGGCGCCGGCGGCAATGTCGCCGCGATCGTGCCGGAGCCGGCAGTCGTCCAGTATATTTCGGCGACGCCGGTTCCCGCGGTCGCCGTTCAGGGTGAAATCGTCGTTGGTGCCGTGCTGCCGGCCGAGGTCCAGCTCTACGAGGTGCCTGGCTCCGCCTACGGCTACGCGATCGTCAACGGTCTCACGGTACTCGTCGACGTCAACGCCCGTTCGGTGGTCTATATCCACCGCGCCTGAGGTTGGGGGGCATTTCCCCCACCGAGTTGCAAAGGGCCGCCCCGCAGGGCGGCCCTTTTTCCGTTTATGGCTTGCGAACGAAATCGGTGGCCCGCAATGGCCCGAGGCCTCTCACCAGCGGACGGTGAATCCGGCGATCGGACCGTGCAGCACGAAGTCCAGCGAATTACCCGATTTCGCCTCGTAGTTGGCCGCCAGCGCGCGGTAGCCCAAGGTCCAGGCGAGGATTGCCTGGCCGACCTGATAGCCCTTGGTGTAGCCGGCGTATACCTGCCAGGAGAATTCGCTGCCGACACCGAAGCCGCCGATATCGCCGAGCAGTTCGAACTTCTGCATGTTGGCGAATTCCTGGCTTATCCGGGCACCGATCACCGGATCGACCCAGTCGATATCACCGGACTTCGCGACCGCGTATTTGCCCTTCTTCTTCAGGCCGAGATTGCCGAACTTGACGGTGCCGTTGATCTTGAGCGACGTGTCGATCGAGCTGTACCAGTAGCGGGCGCCGCCCAGCACCTCGAGCCCGGTATCTCCCATCGGTCCCTGCCAGCGCGCGACTTCGTAGCTCGCCCCCCCTTCGGCAAAGGCCAGAGTCTGGGTTACCGCCGCCTTGCTCTTCAGGGTCAGGTTGGCCTTGGCGAAGGGATTCTTCGTGATCATGTTGGACTTGCTGAATTTCATCTGGGTGTAGAAGCCGTCCGCGAAGATCGCGAAGCGATCCTTGCGCAGCTCCGTGTAGCCCATCACCGGAATCAAGTAGTCGCTTTTGGTGAGCAGGTCGTAGAAGTTGGCGTTGATCTGGAGAGTCCGGCCCGCCACGCCGAGGTCGCCGCTGATGCCGGCCATCCATCCGTAGGGGGTGATGCTGACTTCCCAGCCATTGGGCATCTCATCCGCGACGCTGAAATCGACGTCCCGCTCCTGCGCCGCGGCAATGGAAACCGCCGCGCTGCCGGCAATGCCGGCACCCACCGCAAGCGCCATGCAGGACCGCATTCCCCGCAGAAAAACGCTCTTGCCCGTATTCATCGTCATTACCCCCTGATCACCCCGTGTCACCCGGCGCGGCGTCCCCCGCCGCTAGCCACCCGTCGGGAAAAGAAACGTCAACTGACCGCGAAATCCCCAACCGTCAGGGCCGCCTTTCGGGCTTTCGGCCCAATAGCGGACACCGGCCTGCAGGCTGACCTTCTGACTGCCGATCGATGTCACCTTGGAGACCATGAAATTGATCGGCACCGACCATTGGTCGGTTTCCCAGTTGTAGGTCGATTCGGAATTCAGCGTGTAGGTCCAGGCAGTCGGTGTCGTGTAGACGAGGAACGGCTGGATGAAGGTCGAGTTCACGGGGCCGCGCCGATCGTCGCCGCCAATGTCCCATGAGTGACTGACCAACGCGCCGGTGGTCCATCCACCGTTGATCAGCAACGCGACGGCGGTCGGCCCGGCCGTGTATTTGCCGGTACCCAGCAACGGGTCGGCATTGCCGGTCGGAAATCCGAAGATTGGTCCGACACCCCAGACGAGATTGCCGGTCTCGCCGAGCGACAGCGGCTGCTTCGGCGAGAAGAAGAAGGACTGGGTGCTGTCGGCGAAACCGCTCTGGTGACCGGAAGGCGCCACCGGATTGACGTTATACTGGTCCCAGACATACGGGACGATCGTCCGCGAAATGACGTTCCAGTTCTCGCCGAGCGAGATCGGAATCACCGGCTGGACGGTGGTGACGACCTGGTAGCCGTTGTCCTTTGGTCCGTATCCCTGATTGTAGTCCGTCTTGAACGGAACGCTGATCAGCGCGGCGACGGGATTTGCCAGCTGCTGGGCGAGTTCGGCGTTGCTGTCCTGGGCCGACGCTCCGGAAATCCCGACTCCCAGCGCCATGCCGGCCGCCAGGATCGTCGACAAGAAAACATACCTATGCATCGCCGCCTCGCCCGTCTCGTTTGCCAAAATATTACGCCGCACACCTCCACCCACCAACCGGACAATCGCCATTCGACCGGACCCCGGCCAATTTGGCTCGTCGCAGGTGCAAAATTGCAACGCGGCATCGGATCCGGCGGACGGCATCAATGCGCCTTCATTCTCTCCTCACCGCCCAAGGCGCGCATCGAGGCCCCGATTCGGTGTCTCCCGGAAGGTTCATACCCGTGACATGGCGGCCGGCGAAGGTAACCTACGCGTCGCTACCCGGGTGCCGGCGGACCCTGTCGGCCGTCGCCGCGGGCACGACCTGGCCACCACCTTCAATTCCGCGAAAATTGTGGTTCTGCATGGAGGCTACCCCGAAGCTACTACCCGCTGACGACGGACAGGTGTAGGCTTACAATCGTCAAGTCACGCAACCGGGCAAACACGGAAACACCGGTCGGATAGCGCACCGGGACGGGCACCGCCATGTCAACGATGTTTGCTGAAACGCAAGAGGTATCAACGATGCGGAGCGTACGGGGAAAGCTCGCACGCGGGGTCTCGGCCAGCCTGCTGGCCGCGGCAGTGGGGATCTCGTCCGCCGGCGTCGCAGGCGCCGACGAGACCGACGCCAAGAACCTGCTCAAGGCAATGTCGGACTACATGGCCTCGACCGAGGCGTTTTCGTTCAATTTCAACAGCGACCTCGAGGTCGTCACCACCGAGGACCAGAAGCTCGCCTTCGCCAGCTCCGGCACCATGGCGATCAGCCGGCCCGACAAGGTCCATGCGACACGGACGGGAGGCTTCGCCGACGTCGAGTTCATCTTCGACGGTACGACGGTTACTTTGTTCGGCAAGTCGGCGAATGTCTATGCGCAGGCCAGCGCCCCGGGTTCGATCGACGACCTGATCGACACCTTGCGTGATACCTATCGTCGGCCGATCCCCGGCGCCGATCTGCTGACGTCCGACGTCTATGACACGCTGATGGCCGACGTCACCGACATAAAGGACCTCGGCAGCGGGGTGATCAATGGCGTCGAGTGCAACCACTTCGCATTCCGTGCGCCGACGGTCGACTGGCAGATCTGGATCGCGACCGGTGACGAGCCTTATCCCTGCCGCTTCCGGATCGCCAGCAAGGAACTCACGACATCGCCGCAATACACGGTCGACATCACGGACTGGAAGGCCGGCGACGCCGCGGGTGCGACCGACTTCACGTTCAAGAACACCACCGATGCCCGCGAAGTCGATGTAGCCAATCTGCCTGACCTGGACGAGCTTCCAGAACAGTATACTCCGGGAGAGAAATGATGACCTTGACGAAGAAGCTGGCGGTCGGCGCGATCGCCATCGCCGTTGCGATCGGTGGCCTCGAACTCGGCGCGCGCCTGTCGGTTCCCGGCGTCTACAGTCCGGTCTCGACGGCGGAAGCCATCATCGGGCGTCCGCTGACGCCGGTCAGCGTCGCCGGCGTGGGACGGCGCACCGTCAGGCGCTGCGCCGTCGGCGTCTATTACTGCTGATCCTGGCCGCCCATCGCGTCCCGGCCCTGCCGGGACGCACTTGACCGTATTCGGGAATCGATCCCCAATCCGCGCCTGACCTGCCGACCGGCCGCCACAGGAAGGCGCGGTGCCCTTCGTGATCGCATTGAATGAATCCCCTGAGCAACGGAGCCTGCATCGATGAAAAGCAAACTTGGACGTACTCTGGCCGGCCTCGCCGCGCTGATGCTGATGTTTTCCTTCTATTCCTCCAGGCCGGCCGAGGCGGCGCACATCAAGATCGGCGTCCTGACCTGCGCGGCCGGCGTCCAGGTCGGGCTTCTCATCACCTCGGGTGAGCGCATCCAGTGCTCCTTCGTTCCCGACGCGACCGACAGCGAGAACTATCATGGCTTTATCCGCAAGTTCGGCCTCGACGTCGGCATCACCGCTGCTTCGGTAATCGTCTGGGCGGTGATGGCTGTCGAGGGAACCAAGTACACGCCCGGTGCTCTTGCAGGTACCTATGCCGGACTGACGGCCGAGGAGACATTGGCTCTCGGCCTCGGCGCCAACGTCCTGGTTGGCGGTTCCCAAAAGTCGTTCGCCCTGCAGCCGCTCAGTGTTTCGGGCCAGGCCGGCCTCAACCTCGCAGTCGGCGTTTCGGTCCTGCGGCTCGAGTCCCGCTGACGCGGCGATCGACCTGCCGGTGGAGGACCATCTTGCGTCCGGCCCCTGACGAACGCGGCCGGACGTTTTCGTTTCCCTAGCCGGTTTGTGGCATGCTTCCGGCAGCCTCTTCCGCCGCGGCGGCGATCCCGGCGCGGCGTTCCTCGATCTCCCGCTCCACGCGCGCCCTGGCGTCCGTGTCGATTCCCTCGTCGCGGGTGAGATAGGCGGTCTGGCTCGGGAAGGCGAAGCCGGTTCCGGCCGTCTCGATCGCCTTCATGATCGCCAGCATCAGCGACTGCTGAATATCGAGGAAGGCGCCATAGTCGCCGGTCATTACATAGCAGCGGACCTCCATGTCGATCGAGGACGCGCCGAAGCCGACCACCACCACCCGCGGCAGCCCCCTCGCCTCCTCCACCATCGGATGTTCGGCGAGAAGCCGGTGGATTTCCTCCGCGAGCCATTCGAGCTGCCGCGGCGATGTCTCGTATCTGAGGCCGAGGACGTGCTGGAAGTGGCATTTCGTCCGCGCCGAATAGTTCGAGATGTGCAGCTTGGCGAGGTCTCCGTTCGGCACGGTGGTGAGAGTGCCGTCCAGCGATCGGATGCGGCTTGAGCGCGGGCCGACCGCCTCGACCGTGCCGCCGCCATCGCCGTAGTGGATGAAGTCTCCGACTCGGAACGGCCGATCGGCGAAGATCGAGACACCACCGAACAGATTCTCCACGGTCGACTGCGAAGCCAGCGCGAAGGCGAAGCCGCCAACGCCGAGGCCGGCGACCAGTCCCAGCGCCGGTATCCCGATGTCGTTTGCCCCGTAGATGACGATCGCGCCGGCGGCAAGGATGCCGCAGACCCGTGCCGTGAGCCGAAGGAGATGGGCGTCATAGCTGTTGTCGGGAATTCGTGGCGAAGCGATGATCGCTTCGACGACGAAGAAGCACGTGACCCAGGCGGCCCAGGCACCGGCGAGGTAAAGCAATGCCGCGACGGCGATGTCCTCCCCGGCGGCGAAGGCGCCCGAGAGATTCAGCTCGTAGTCGACAAACCAGTCGGCCAGAAGGGCCAGGCCGAACAGCAGGATCGGCGTCGTCAGGTGCCAGGCAAGCGAGACCGGCCTGGACATGTGCTTGCGGAGGCGCCGCGTCAGCCACGCCCATTGCCAGGTCGCGACGGCGACGAGCGCCGCGATCACCAGGGTGGAGAACACCTTCCACAGCGGCGTGCCAAGCACGTCGACCTGGATCGAGCGGGGCAGCCCGCGGGTCAACGTGTCGGGAAACAACGGACCTGTCAGTCGGATCTGCTCGTTTCGCCAGTCCTCGTAGCGCACCGGCCTCAATGGCTGCTGGCCGATGATCAAGGCATGAAACTCGGGAAGGCGTTCTATGCTCTCGCCGGTGAACAGGTATTGCCCGGCCTGCGGACCATCCTCCACCTTGTCGATCTGAATCTCGGTTCCCGGAACCTCCCATTTCTTGGGCAGGTCGCCCCAGTCGCGGCCGGCAGCGCCCGGAATCGCAGCCGCCGGAACCTCCGGGATCCGGTTCAGGATATCCATCAGGTAGCCGAAGGCCGCGCCGCCGACCTTGTCGCGCGTCGCCGACGGTATCGCACGCAGGTCCATCAGGCCCCGCAGGCGGGCGATGTCGCGAAGGAGCCTGCGCTCGCCCGCCCAATCCTTGTCGGCGAGATAGTCGGCGTAGTGGCTTTCGATCACCCCCGCCTGGCTCAGGAACGACTGGAAGGTCGCGCTGGGGCTTGACGTGTCCAGCGGGGCGAGCGGGTTGACCGGCTGCGCGCCGGCGGTTCCCGCGAAGGCAAAGACAAGAAGGAGGATGTGGAAAGAAATTCTGGGCATTGAAGGAACTCCGGCCGACATCGCGGTGACGACACGTCACTACCGGACGATCACAATGTGGCAAGTGTGATCATAGTGTGCGCTCGGTTCCGGGCTCCGTATTGTCCGGGAGTCTCCACGTTCGCGCCTTTTTCCCACCCGGACGAGCCAGCGGCATCGGGGTCGCTGCCCCCTTTTCGACACCATTGACCACCATTTGTCCACGCGTCGGGGGCAACCGACACGCGGCCGACCAGCCGGCCGGCAGAACGGAGTCCGTAATGGCAACCTTCGTAGGCAGCAACTTCAACGACACCAATTACGGCAGCGAGCAGATCCAGTACGGCCTCGACGGCGCCGACTACCTGTCACCGCAGCACGACAACAAGTCTTATTACATCTATGGCGGCAACGGCAGCGACAAGCTGTTCGGCTATGGCTACGAGGACGAACTCTACGGCGGCTCCGGCGGCGACCGAATTCGCGGGCTCGGCGATGACGACTATATCGAAGGCGGAGCCGGCAACGACAAGATATTCGGCGATTTCGGCAACGACGACCTCTATGGCGGACGAGGACGCGACACCTTCACCTTCGACACCAAGCTCAACAACAAGAACAACGTCGATACGATCTACGATTTCAGCACCGGCCGCGATGAGATCGACCTCGCCAAATCGATCTTCACCAAGATCGGCCCGACCGACAAGACCCTCAAGAAGAACAAGTTCGTCGTCGGCAACAAGGCGGAGGATTCATCCGACCGGATCATCTACAACGACAAGAACGGCGTCGTGAAATACGATCCCGACGGCGACGGCCCGAAGGGCGCCAAGAAGTTCGCGATCCTCGACTCCCACCTCGACCTGACGCATTCCGACTTCTTCGTGATCTGATAGCCGACGGCCGGCGAGACGGGCGAGACGGCCGGAACCGTCCGGCTGCCTTGCCCATCCCGTCTGTCGCGCTTGGCGTCAGGCCGCCGCTTCGGTCGGCAGTCCGGCGAGCGCCATGGCAAGGTCGGCCTCGTCATAGTCGAGGTCCTGCAGCTTGCCGCCGAAATAGTCCATGTAGGCCTGCATGTCGAAATGACCGTGGCCGCAGAGATTGAAGAGGATGGTCTCGGACTTGCCCTCCTCGCGGCAGCGGATTGCCTCGTCGATCGCGCCCCGGACCGCGTGGTTCGCCTCCGGCGCCGGCAGGATGCCCTCGGTGCGGGCGAACTGGACGCCGGCTTCGAAGCACTTCGTCTGATGGTAGGCTTTCGCCTCGATCAGCCCGAGCTCCTTGATATGGCTGACCAGCGGCGCCATGCCGTGGTAGCGCAGACCACCGGCATGGAAGCCCGGCGGGATGAAGGTCGAGCCGAGGGTATGCATCTTGACCAGCGGCGTCAGGTGCCCGGTATCGCCGAAATCATAGGCGTATTTGCCGCGGGTCAGGCTCGGACAGGCGGCCGGCTCGACCGCCACGATCCGTACCTTTTGTCCACCGCGGAGTTGGGCGCCGAGGAACGGGAAGACGATGCCGGCGAAGTTCGAGCCGCCGCCGGTGCAGCCGACGATGACGTCGGGATAGTCGTCGGCCATCTCGAGCTGGGCGATCGCCTCCTGCCCGACAACGGTCTGGTGCAGCAGCACGTGGTTCAATACCGAGCCGAGGGCGTATTTGGTGTCGTCACGCTGCGCGGCGACCTCCACCGCCTCCGAGATAGCGAGGCCGAGCGACCCCAGGTGGTCCGGCTTTGCTTCGAGCGCGACACGACCGGCATTGGTCTCGCCCGAGGGCGAGGGAATGCAGCGCGCGCCGTAGGTCTCCATCAGCGCCCTGCGATAGGGCTTCTGGTCATAGGAGACACGCACCATGAAGACCTCGACCTCGAGGTCGAAGAGCGCGCCGGCAAAGGCCAGCGACGAACCCCATTGCCCGGCGCCGGTCTCGGTCGACAGGCGCTTGACGCCGGCTTCCTTGTTGTAGAAGGCCTGCGCCACTGCGGTATTCGGCTTGTGGCTGCCGGCCGGCGAGACGCCTTCGTACTTGTAGTAGATCTTCGCCGGCGTATTCAGCGCCGTCTCGAGCCGCCGGGCACGGAAGAGCGGCGACGGACGCCACTGGCGATAGACTTCGCGCACCGGCTCGGGAATCTCGATATCCCGCTCGGCGGAGACTTCCTGGCCGATCAGCTCCATCGGAAAAAGCGGCGCGAGGTCGTCCGGCCCGATCGGCTGCTTGGTGCCGGGATGGAGCGGCGGCGCCAGCGGCTCGGGCAGATCGGCCGCGATGTTGTACCAGGTCTTCGGAATACGGCTTTCGTCGAGAAGAAATTTGACAGTATCGCTCATGGGTCCCTCCCCCGGCTTCCCGGGCGTCCGATCGTTGCTATTCGAGGACTGTAGCGCCCGCCGAAGCGCCCTGTCGAGCGACGCAGAGCCGCGCCCGCGAGTCGCGCCGCCGTCAGTTCCACCAGCCGCGCTGTTCGCGCTTCGGATGGCGCAGGACGCCATCGCCGTCCTTCGGCGGCTCGATCTCGAGAAGGTAGCGATGCTCGGGGCTCATCCGGTCGTAGAGTTCCCTGGTGAGGTAGTCGAGCTGGACGAGCTGTTGCGGCAGGTCGCGCCGGGTATAGGTCAGGTGGATCAGCCGCCGGGGCGCGTCGCTCTCCTTCCGCGTCCCGCTGTGCCAGCCGGAGGAGTTGAGGATGACGGCGGAACGGGCCGGCGCCGTCACGAGCAGCTCGCCCGGATACGGCGCTTCGAGGTCTTCCGGCACCCGCGCAGCGTCTTCCGGTGACAACGGAGACGGCTCCCAGTCGCCCTGGTTGACCACCGGCACGTTGATCGGCGCCCACTTGTGCGACTGCGGGATGACCCGGGTCGGCCCGTTCTCGAGCGTCATGTCGTCGAACAGGATCATCGCATTGACGACCCACCAGTCGTCGTCGAAATGCTTCGGAACGTCGACATGGAGTTGCTGCTGGCCGTAGCCCTTCACCGGATCGCGGATATTGGCGCCGTGCACCTTGATTTCTCCAAGCAGGTAATGCGCGGCGGCAAGTACCGGCTTGATCTCAAGCAGCGGATCGAAGACCGGGGATTTGTTGAAGATGTTGGAGAGACGCCGCGAGCCCGGCTCGATATGGACTTCCTTGCCGCCGGTGTCTCTCTCGGCGGCGTGAAGCCGCTCGAATTCCTCCGCCATTGCCCTGGCCTGCGCCTCGGTGATCACGTCCTCGACGATGACGTAGCCCAGGTCATCAAGCTGGTGCTTCTGCTCGGTGGTCAACTCGTCCTTGACGCCAAGGGCGTGGAGCGCCTGCTTCGTGTACACTCTTCCTGTCCTCCCCGAACGGTTTCTTTGGTCGGGATTGTCTTGGCTTTTTGCCGGGCTCGCAAGATTTCTGCGACGATTTCCGCCGCGTCACCTCGCCCCCGGGACGGCGATGGAGCGCTTCTGCCTGGAAGAAACAAGAGGGGCGTCGATCAACCGGTGGACCGCGAGCGGACCACGGCGCCGGTCGCTCGCCAACAATTCCTTCCAATCGCGCGCGACACAGGCCGCACGCCGGCTATTTCGCGGTCGGCCTCAGTTCACCCCGGCGCCGACCATCGTCTCCCATTCTTCGGCGGTCGTCTGGTTCGCGGCACCTTGATCCTCGATCGACGGGAAGACCACGTCGGCATAGGCATCGGCCGGCGGCATCGTCGCGGCCAGGGCTTCGGGTATCTTCTTGTATTTGACGAGATCGTCGAAGCGGATCGGATGACAGCCGCCCTTCAACCAGCCGAGCTGGCCGTCATCCGAATAGAGGTATTCCATCCACAGCCGCGCGGCGTTCGGATGCGGCGCGTGGGCACTGATCGCCTGGACATAGGGCCGCGCGACGACGCCGCTCTTCGGGACGACGACCTCGATCCTTGGCTCCTCGACGCTGTCGCGATCGGCGAGCCCGACATAGTCCCAGCGGATGACGATCGGCGTCTTGCCTGCGATCAGCGAAGCGGCCGTGCCGGCTTCCGGAACAAAATTGCCGGCGGCGTTGAGGTCGGCAAAAAACTGCACGCCAGCCTTTCCAATCGCCGCGCCGTCGGCGTCGGCATCGGCGGCGAGGCCGGCGGCGTAGACGCTCTGCGCGGCCTGTGCCGAGCTTCGTGGGTCACCTGAGAGCGCCACCGCGCCCTTATAGGCCGCGTCGAGAAGATCCGGCCAGTCCTCCGGGATTTCCTTGACGATATCCGCATTCACCTCGAAGGCGATAACCCCGTAATAGTCGCCATACCAGTAGCCCTCGACATCCTTCACCTCTTCGGGGATCGTGTCCCAGCTACCGACCTTGAAGGGCGCAAGAAGCCCCTCGTCACGCGCGGGTCCGGCAAAAGAGAGCCCGATATCGACAACGTCGGGCGTATCCGCGCCTGCATCCCCGGCGCTCGCCCTGATCGCTTCGAGCTGCTCGGCCGAGCTGGCTTCCGGCTGCGTCTCGTGGACTTCGATGCCGTATTTGTCGGTGAAGGCCTCGATGATGCCGCCATAGCCGCACCAGTCATGTGGCAGCGCGATCGTCGTCAGGGTCCCCTCGTCCCGGGCCGCCTGGATGAGATCGTAGGATTGCGCCTCGGCAATGCTGGCGCCGCCAGCCAATGCCGCCGCCGAAACCGAGACTACCCGCATCCACTTGAATCGCACGTCATTCTCCTCGCAAGAAACGCCATCGACGCGGGCCGCAACCTGCCACGCCGATCAAGGCCGCATTTGACTCGACTTGATTCCACTTGGGTAGCATCGCAGACGCCGGTCTTCCAGACGTCCACATAATACCAGGGATCGCGAGGACTTTGATCCAGACAAGAGTGCGGCGCCGAGGGGGCCTTCGGCGCCGCACCTACTTCGGGGGATGAAAGGAGGCTGTTCGGAAACGCAAACACCCCAGCCCTGGTATCCGTTTGCTTCCCCCTCGTCTTGCGCGAGCAGCTCTTGAAGGACGCGTTCCCTGCGGCGGCTAAGGGCGGCGTCCCCGAGCAAATGGCCCTGCTCGATACACTTCGGGCCGGAACTCAACCGGCTAACTCAAGCCGTTCCCGCTCGTGCGGGGGCTGAGTAGCCGCCGGCGGCGACAGCACGATTTCGGTTCGATGACGCTTCGATGACGGGCGACCGGGTACCGGGTTTATCCACAGGCTTCCGGCGCGGACACCGTCGATGGACGCGAAAAGACCCTTCCCGGGCGTCTGTCCGCGAATGGCGCCGTCCGGCTTACAATCACCACCGCAAAGCTGCTATTGCAGCGCGGGGTCCCACATCGTCCGGGCAAACCGTCATGACACCAGCTCTCACGGGCCTCTGGCCGCCTGTCGCAACACCATTTGGCGCAAACGGCGAGGTCGACCTCGCCCGCCTTGTCAGGCACAGCAAGACACTGCTCGCCGACGGAGCCCACGGTCTCGCCCTCCTCGGCACGACAAGCGAAGCCAACTCACTGACCGTCGACGAGCGGAGAAAGGTGATCGACGCGCACCTCGAGGCCGGCATTGACGCCGCGCACTTCCTGCCCGGTACCGGTGCCTGTGCGATCGGGGACGCGGTCGCCCTGACGCGGTACGCCGGCGAGGTCGGCGCGGCCGCGGTCCTGCTGCTCCCGCCCTTCTACTACAAGAACGCCACGGACGAGGGACTCTACGCCTTCGTCTCGAAGGTGATCGAGCGGGCCGGAGCACAAGCGCCCAGGATTATGCTCTATCACATCCCGCAGATGGCCGGCCTCGGCTGGTCGATCGAGCTGATCGGCCGGCTTAAGGCCGCATTCCCCGAGATCGTCGTCGGGATCAAGGATTCCGCCGGCAAATACGATCACACCGCCGCCCTTATCGAAGCCTTCCCGGGCTTCTCGGTCTTCCCCGGCGCCGAGGTCTATCTGCTGAAGGCGCTGCGCGCCGGAGCGGCCGGGTGCATCTCGGCCAGCGCCAATATCAATGCCCGAGGCATCCGTGGCCTTCTCGACCGCTGGCAGGGACCCGGAGCCGAGGCGCTCCAGGAGGAGCTCATCGCCGTACGCAAGGCCGTGGAAAGCCACGGCATGATCCCGTCGCTGAAAGCCGTGCTCGCCGAGCGCTACCGCGACCCGGTCTGGCTCGCGGCCCGTCTGCCACTGCTGCCGATCACCGAAGAAGCCCGGGCGGCCGTCCTCGCCGACCCGGCAATCACCGGCCTCCTCGAGGCTGTCGCGACCTGAACGCGCTGCACGACGGCGCGCTCCGGGTTCTCACGCCGGCTGGTGATGGGCGTGCCAGTGCCAGGCGATGTCGATCCGCCGGGGCAGCCAGACCTTCTCCTTCGATCCGACATAGTCGAGGAAGCGCGCGAGCGCCGCCGCGCGCCCCGGCCGACCGGCGAGCCGGCAATGCAGCCCGACCGACATCATCTTCGGGGAGCCGGCCTCGCCTTCGGCATAGAGCGTGTCGAAGGCATCCCTGAGATAGGCGAAGAACTGGTCGCCCGAATTGAAGCCCTGCGGCGTCGCGAAGCGCATGTCGTTGGTGTCGAGGGTATAGGGGATCATCAGGAACGGCCCGTTCGGCCCATCGATCCAGTAGGGCAGATCGTCCGAATAGACGTCAGCCGAATAGAGGAAGCCGCCCTCCTCCGCCGCCAGCCTGATCGAGTGGATTGACGAGCGCCCGGTGTACCAGCCGAGCGGCCGCTCCCCGGTCACCTCCGTGTGGATGGCGATCGCCTGGCGCATATGCTCGCGTTCGTCGTCCTCGTCATAGTCGCGATATTCGATCCACTTCAGGCCGTGGCTGGCGATCTCCCAGTTCGCCTCCTTCATCGCGGCGACCGCCTCGGGATTGCGGGCGAGCGCGGTGGCGACGCCATAGACGGTGACCGGAATGTTGCGGCCGGTGAACATCCGCCACAGCCGCCAGAAGCCGGCTCGCGAGCCGTATTCGTAGATCGACTCCATGTTCATGTGGCGCATGCCCGGCCACGCGGCCGCGCCGACGATCTCCGACAGGAAGGCCTCGGAAGCCGCATCGCCGTGGAGGATGTTGTTCTCGCCGCCTTCCTCGTAGTTGACGACGAATTGCACCGCGACCCGCGCGCCGTCAGGCCATTTCGGATCGGGCGGGTTCCGGCCATAGCCGATCATGTCGCGGGGGTAGGTGTCGTCCATGTCCGGTAGCCCTCGGCATCGTTGCGTCACCCGCAAAGCATGCAGGCGTCGCACCGTTTGGCAAGACCGAAGCGGCGGATCCCAGCCGGCGAAATGGCCGCCACGCCTTCGAGCGATCTTCCCGCTCGCCCGGATTAGGTCGCGACGCCGCCGGCTAAGCTGCGGATGGCGGGCCGGCATCCGGAGAACCGTTGCCGCTCCCCCCGTCAGCCGCGCCCTCTTCCTTCGGTCCACATTCCTCGGCTGCCAGATGCCGATGGAACGAGCGCCAGCTCAGCGGCAATGCGCCGAGATAGGCGAGTGTCAGCACGGCCATCGTTTCCCATGGGAAGCTCAACAGCAGCGCGACCACCAGCACGACCACGACGAAGAGCGGCAGCACCATGTCGCGCGGGATCTGCCTGCCGATCAGCTTGCCCGACCAGGTCGGTACGCGGCTGACCAGCAGCAGCGCTATCGCCAGCGTATAGACGATGACCAGCGGCGCGGTCAGGAAACCGTGCGGCGCCCCGACGAACTCGAGATAGACCGGCAGGAAGACGATCATCGCACCGGCCGGCGCCGGCACCCCGACGAAGAAATTCGACTGCCATTCCGGCTTTTTCGGACCGAGCAGGGACACGTTGAAGCGCGCCAGCCGCAGCGCGGCACAGATCGCGAAGATCAGCGCCGCGATCCAGCCGACCGATCCGGCATCGTCCAGCGCCCAGACGAAGAGCAGGATCGCCGGCGCAACGCCGAAATTGACGAAGTCCGTGAGCGAATCGAGTTCCGCGCCGAAGCGCGAGGTGGACTTGAGGAAGCGCGCCACCCGCCCATCGACCCCGTCGAGCAGCGCCGCGATCGCCACGGCGGCGATTGCCCAATCGAACCGCTCCTCGATGCTCATCCGGATCGAGGTCAGCCCGGCGCAGAGCGCCAGCAGCGTGACCAGGCTCGGCAGCACCATGCGGATCGGCACGACACGAATCTGCCGCAGCCGCTTGAGCTTCGGTTCGTCATCCGGGTCGAAAGGCTGGAAGATCGACATCGGGATATCAGTCGGTCCGTGCCTGTCGGGTGACGATCGCTCCGTCGAGGCGGGCCAGCACCGTCTCGCCGGCAATCGCGATCTGCCCCTCGGCGACGAAGACGCTCGCATTCTTCGGCAGGTAGACATCCAGGCGCGAACCGAAGCGGATCATCCCGAACCTCTCTCCCCGCTCCACAACGTCCGCCTCTCGCGTCCAGCAGACAATCCGCCGCGCCACGAGCCCGGCGATCTGGACCACGGCGATGGGTCCGGCCGCGCCCTCGATGACGAGCGCGTTGCGTTCATTATCCTCGCTTGCCTTGTCGAGTTCGGCATTGATGAACTTGCCCGGCGTATAGACGATCTTCGACACCGCACCGGCTATCGGCGAGCGGTTCACGTGGCAATTGAAGACGTTCATGAAGACCGATATCCGGCGCTTCGGCTCGCTACCCAATCCGAGTTCCTCAGGCGGGACGACGCTGGCAATGGAGGAAATCCTCCCGTCGGCGGGGCTGACCACCAGTCCCGGCTCCAGCGGGATGACCCGTGCCGGATCGCGGAAGAAGTAGATGCACCAGCCGGTCAGAAAGAGCCCGATCCACAGGAGCGGCTGCCATAGCAGGCCGACCAGTACCGCGACGACGAAGAAGATGGCGATAAACGGCCAGCCTTCCTTTCGGATCGGCACAAGCATCGACCGGATCGAGTCGAGTACGGACTCCATAACTTGCCTGAACCTTCCCGACCCCGGTCTCGCCGGGCGCTAGAAAGCATGGAAAGCACCGGAAGTGAAGCGGACTATTCGGCCGGCTCCGGTTGCTGGACCGGCGCACGCCGGACAAAGCCCTCGGCGTCGGTCTCCTCGACCTCGTGCAGACGTTCGATCGCCTCGGCGGCCTGGCGCTGGCGGTTCCACATGCTGGCGTAGAGACCGTCCTCGGCGAGCAACTCGTCGTGCCGGCCGCGTTCCGCGATACGCCCCTGGTCGAGGACGATGATCTCGTGGGCATGGATCACGGTCGACAGGCGGTGGGCGATGACCAGCGTCGTCCGCCCGGCCGAAACCCGGTCCAGCGCCGCCTGGATTTCCCGCTCGGTATGGATATCGAGCGCCGAGGTCGCCTCGTCGAGGATCAGGATAGGCGGTGCCTTGAGCACGGTGCGGGCGATCGCCACCCGTTGTTTCTCGCCGCCGGAGAGCTTCAGGCCGCGCTCGCCGACCTCGGTGTCATATCCGGCCGGCAGCGTGGCGATGAAATCGGCGATCTGGGCGGTCTGCGCCGCTTGCCTGATCTCCTCGTCGGTGGCGTCGGGCCGTCCATAGCGGATATTGTAGGCGATCGTGTCGTTGAACAGGACGGTATCCTGCGGAACCATGCCAATTGCTGCCCGGAGGGATTCCTGGGTAACGTCGCGAACGTCCTGGCCGTCGACGGTTATCTTCCCGCCGATCACGTCATAGAAGCGGAAGAGCAGGCGCGAGATGGTCGACTTTCCGGCGCCCGACGGACCGACGATGGCGATGGTGCGACCGGCCGGCACGTCAAAGCTGATCCCTTTCAGGATCGGCCGGTCAGCATCGTAGTGGAACGCGACATCCTCGAAACGGACATTGGCCCCGTCGACGATCAGGTCCCTTGCTCCGGGCTTGTCGACGATCTCGGGCGCCACGTCGAGCAGATCGAACATCGCTTCGATGTCGATAAGGCCCTGCTTGATCTCGCGATAGACAAAGCCGATGAAATTCAGCGGGATCGAGAGCTGCATCAGCAGTGCGTTGATCAGCACGAAGTCGCCGATCGTCTGCTCGCCGCGCAGCACCGCGGCGCCCGACATGGCCATGCAGATGGTCATGCCGGTGGTGAAGATGACGACCTGGCCGATATTCAGCCAGGCAAGCGACGTCCAGATACGGATCGCCGAAGCCTCGTAACGCTCCATCGCGGTATCGAAGCGCCGCGCCTCCATCGTCTCGTTGCCGAAATACTTGACCGTCTCGAAGTTGAGCAGCGAGTCGATCGCCTTGGCGTTGGCATCGGTATCGGAGTCGTTCATCGCCCGGCGAATCTTGATCCGCCAGTCCGACGCCTTGACGGTGAACCAGGTGTAGAGGACGACCGTGACGCTGATGACGATCAGGTAGGTCCAGTCGAACTGGTAGGTGATGATCACCGCCGCCAGCAGGAACTCGATCACCGTCGGCGCGGTGTTGAGGATCGTGAAGCGGACGATGATCTCGATGCCGCGCGTGCCTCGCTCGATGATCCGCGACATCCCGCCCGTCCGCCGTTGCAGGTGGAAGCGGAGCGAGAGCTCGTGCATATGCACGAAGGTCTTGTAGGCGAGCTCGCGCACGGCGTGCTGGCCGACCTTGGCGAACAGCGCGTCGCGAAGGTTGTTGAAGACGTTCATCAGGATGCGGCCGACGCCATAGGCGATGACCAGCAGGATCGGCACGGTGATCACCGCCGTCAGGCCGGCTGCCGCCTCCTTGTCGCCCGGCATCGGCGAAACCAGGGCGTCCGTCGCCCATTTGTAGGTGTAGGGAATGAGCACCGTGACGACCTTGGCCGCCACCAACACCACCAAGGCGACGCCAACGCGGCGCTTGAGGTCCGGCCGGTCGCCCGGCCACATATAGGGCCACAGGTTGAGTAGGGTCGCGAAGGCGGATTCGGCCTTCACCCTGGGCTGGTTGGTCGGGTCGGCCGCGGTGGTCATTCACAGGCCCCCACGGGTTCGGCGGTCTTCGCCGCTACCGCCCGCTGAAATCCGCCCATGGCCTCCCCGACCTCGGCAAGCGCCTGCGTATCGAGCCAGTAGCAGGATCGCGGACCTTCGATCTCACCCCGAATGATCCCCGCCTCCCGGAGAACCTTCAGGTGCTGGGATACGGTCGATTGTGCCAGCGGCAGGTCACGGACGATGTCGCGACAACGACAGGCGCCGTCCGGCGCGCCGAGCAACGCACGGACGATCGCGAGCCGGGCTGGATGCCCGAGCGCCTTTATTCGCGTGGCAAGCTGAACGTCTTCTTCGTCGAAGGGCATGCAAACTTCATCGTAATTTTACGATGGAGCAGGTAGGGCCGGTCTGGACAGATTTCAACCCGGCGGGTCGGTTTTCTCCGTGTCCTCCCAGGCTGCGTTGCCTTCCGGAAGCACGAAGACCTGGCCCGGATAGATCCAGCGCGGATTGCGGATCTGATCCTTGTTGGCCTGGTAGATCGTCGACCAGCGAATGCCCTTGCCGTACAGCCGGCGGGAGATCCGCCACAGGTTGTCGCGCCGCTTGATGATCATGGTCTGCGGCCCGCTGACCGCGCCGGCGATCTCGGCGCCCGCCGATCCGCCAGCC
This sequence comes from Bauldia sp., assembly GCF_020442045.1. Classification (GTDB taxonomy): domain Bacteria; phylum Pseudomonadota; class Alphaproteobacteria; order Rhizobiales; family Kaistiaceae; genus Bauldia. The sequence continues at coordinate 21,978 of NZ_JAGRLA010000014.1, forward strand.
TGGCCGACAGGCTTGAGGATCGCCACCTCGACATCACGCTCGAACGGCACCTCGGCGCGCGCCACCACGTCGCCAGAACCGGTAACCTGATCGGCACGGACCGAATAGGTCCCGGCCGGCAGGTCGCGACTGACCTCGAGCAGCCAGGTCCCCGACGGCGACGGCTTTGCCTCACCGAGCAGCTTGTCGTCCATATAGACACGGACGAATTCCGGCGTCGTCGCCGTGCCGGCGACAAACAGCGCACCGGTGGTCTCGGCCTCGACCGCCGTCACCACCACCTCGGGCTCGATCACCGGCTCGGGCTCGGGTTCCGGCTCCGGTTCGACGGCGGCCATCTCGACCTCGGCGGGTCGGGTTTCGGCGGCGGGGGCCGGCTCGTCGCCCGGCTTTGCCGCATCGGCAACGTCCGGCGCCATCCCCTCGGCGGGCTTCTCGCCGGCAACCTCGGGGGTCATCTCCGGTGCGGCCCCGGGCGTGGTTTCAGGCGTGGTCGCGGGCTCCGGGGCCGCGCCGACCTCCGTCTTCTCCGGGGCTGGTCCGGCCGATGGCTCGTCGGTCTTCGGACCGGCTTCAGCAACACCGGTCCCGGCCTTGTCCCCATCAGCGGCGGCGGGAACGTCCGTCATCGCCATTTCGGTTTCCTTCGCCGGCTCGCCGGGCTTGCCTTCGGCGGCGGCCTTCTCCGGTGTCGCCGCTGCCGCAGGCTCTTCCGGCTCGGTCGGCACACTCGCAACGACCGTCTCCTCAGGCCCGGCAGCGGGCGTATCGGCGACCGCGGTCTCCTTCGGCGCTTCGGGAAGCTGGACGACCGTCGACGGCGCATCCGGCGCGTTGAGCACCACAAGCGGCTCCTCGTCCGGCGACTCCGGCACCATTACCGCCACGCGCTGGTCGGAGATCATCACACTCGACTTGTCGGGCGAGGTCGTGCGGATTGCGAGATCGTGCGGTCCCGGCGTCAACGGCTCAAGCAGCGCCAGCGCCCATTCGCCACGATCGTTCGCCTCGGCCGTGGCGACCGCGTCGCCGCCGCTCATCAACTCGACGGTCGAGCCCGGCTCCGCGAGCCCGGCAATCACCGCGTCACCGGTCGGCTCGACCCTGACCACGTCGAAGCTCGGCGCGACGATATCGGCCTGCGGCTCGGCGGCCGCCGACTCGGGTGCGGCGCCGGCATCCTTCGCCTCGTCCGCAGGCACATCGGCCGGCGCCTCGACCACCTCGGCCGGGGGAGCGGGCTCGTCGTCCGGCGCAGGCATAACGGCATCGACCTTGGTGTCGACTTTCGCATCGGGGCCTGGCTCGCCGGGCGCAGCCGCCTCGGCTTCCTTTGCCGCGTCTCCGGCCGGGACCGCGGCCTCACCGGGTTCCGCCGCCGCGACATCGCCGGCTTGGTCGGCGGGAGGCGGCATCTCCTCAGGCGCCGCGGCGATCATGTTGTCGTCGGCTTCCTGGATCATGCTCGGCAAGTCGGTCGGCGCGGGTTCCGCCACCTCGCCGCCCGCCTCCTCGGCGAGGCCCGGCTCGCCGTCGGGCGCGGCCTCCGCCACGGTCTCGGAGATCTCCTCGTCGGGCGCATCGACATCCGCCCCGGCCATCTTCGCCGGTGTCTCGGCGGCCGCGACCACGGACTTCTCGTCGTCAGTCTCGGCAAGCGCCGGCTCGGCCGGCGACGGCGCACCTTCGGTTGGCGACGGATCGGCGGCACCCGCCTCATCGGGCGTCGCCGCGGCCATCGCGGGCTCCTCGGCCGTGCTCACGCTGCCCGGCGTGCCGGCGTCCTGTCGGCCATAGTCGAAATAGACAAGGACGGCGATGCCGAGCAGTAAGACGATCACTCCGATCCAGACGGTGGTGCGTCGCGCGTCCATGTGACCTCCAGTGCGAGCCGACTCCGTCATTTAATCCCTGTTCTCCGGGCGCCACAAGAAGGGCAGGCGCTTGACGCCCTGCCTCGGCCAATGCCACATGAGTCCCATGGCAGAACTACGGAATGTTTGTGTTTATTGCGGGTCCAATGACGGAACGTCGCCTGAATATGCGGCGGCGGCCCAGATACTTGGCCGCGATATCGCCGAAGCCGGCATCCGGCTCATCTATGGCGGCGGCTCGGTCGGCCTGATGGGAATCGTCGCCCGTACCGTGCTCGAGAATGACGGCAAGGTGACCGGGATCATCCCCCAGTTTCTGAAGGACCGGGAGGTGATGCTCGGCGAGGCCAGCGAGCTGGTAGTTACCGCCGACATGCACGAGCGAAAGCGAATCATGTTCGAGCGGGCCGACGCCTTCGTCGCCCTGCCCGGCGGCATCGGCACCCTCGAGGAGGTCGTCGAAATGATGACCTGGGCCCAGCTCGACCAGCATGAGAAGCCGATCCTGATCGCCAACGTCAACGGTTTCTGGGACCCTCTCGTCGACCAGTTCAGGCGGATGGCCGATGACGGCTTCCTCCGCAAGGACTTCCTCGGCGAGCATGTCGCCCTCCCCGTCCGCTTCTGTGACAGCGCCGAGGATGTCATCCCGACGCTTCAGGACGCGGTGGCGGACCTTCCCCAGCCGGCACTCGACGAGCGCGCCGGGCTCATGTGACGAGCGCGGGCGCCCGGCTCTCGGCCACGTCGGTTCCCTCGTGGAGCAGTTTGTAGACGATCGAATCGTGCAGCGCCTCGAAGGAGGCGTCGACGATGTTTTCCGAGACCCCGATGGTGAACCACGATTCGCCGCCACCGTCGGCGCTCTCGATCATGACGCGGGTCACCGCCCCGGTGCCGCCGTTGAGGATGCGGACCTTGAAATCGACCAGCTCGAGGTCGGCGATCACGTCGCGATAGACGCCGAGATCCTTGCGAAGCGCCGTATCGAGCGCGTTGACCGGGCCGTTTCCTTCCGCGACGGTCAACAGCCGCTCGCCGCCGACCACCAGCTTGACGACGGCCTCCGACACGGTGACGAGGTTGCCGAGCGCGTTGTGGCGGCGCTCGACGGTGACATGGAAGCCCTCGACGTCGAAATAATCCGGCACGCCACCGAGCATCCGCCGCGCCAGCAGCTCGAAGGAGGCGTCGGCGGCCTCGTAGGCATAGCCCAGCGATTCGCGGTGCTTGACCTCGCGGAGCAGCGCCTCGAGCCGGCTGTCGGAACGGTCGACGGCAATCCCCAGCCGATCCAGCTCGGACAGCAGGTTGGCCTTGCCCGCCTGGTCGGAGATCAGCACGTGGCGGCGGTTTCCGACCATCGCCGGATCGACATGCTCGTAGGTTCGGGGATCCTTGACGATCGCGGAGGCATGGATGCCGGCCTTGGTGGCGAAGGCGCTGGTGCCGACATAGGGCGCCTGGCGGTTGGGCGAGCGGTTGAGGAGCTCGTCGAAGCGGTGGGCGAGCCGGGTCAGCCCCGAAAGGCTCTCGGCCCTGACACCGATCTCGAAGGCGTCGGCATAGGCGGGCTTCAGCATCAGCGTCGGGATCAGCGATGTCAGGTTGGCGTTGCCGCAGCGCTCGCCGATGCCGTTCAGCGTCCCCTGGACCTGGCGCGCGCCGCCGCGCACCGCCGCGAGCGAATTGGCGACCGCCTGCTCGGTGTCGTTATGGGCATGGATGCCCAGGTGTTCGCCGGGGATCGTCTTCGCCACCTCCCTGACGATCGCCTCGACCTCCTCCGGCAGCGTGCCGCCATTGGTGTCGCAGAGCACCGCCCAGCGGGCACCGGCGTCATAGGCGGTCTTCGCACAGGCGAGCGCGTAGTCGGGATTGGCCTTGTAGCCGTCGAAGAAATGCTCGCAGTCGAGGAGAACCTCCCGGCCGGCCTCGCGGGCGGCGGTCACCGACTGGGCTAACGACTCGAGGTTCTCCTCGTTGGTCGTGCCGAGCGCGACCCGGACGTGATAGTCCCAGGTCTTGGCGACGAAGCAGATCGCATCGGCCTCGGCATCGAGCAGGCCGCGGAGGCCCGGATCGTTGGAGAGGCTGACGCCCGGCCGCTTGGTCATGCCGAAGGCGGTGAAGGTCGCGCGCTGCGTCCGCTTCTTCTCGAAGAAGGCGGTGTCGGTGGGGTTGGCGCCGGGGTAGCCACCCTCGACATAATCGATGCCGAGCTCATCGAGGAGGCGGGCGATCTGCACCTTGTCCTCGAGCGAGAAATCGACGCCATTGGTCTGCGCGCCGTCGCGCAGCGTCGTGTCGAACAGATAGAGGCGTTCCTTACTCATCACTCATTCACCTGTTCGCGCCCTGTCTTTTCAACGACATGGGGCGCTGCCTTGAGAATCCGATTCAGGCCGGCGGCCAGTGCTCGGTGTCGTGGTCGGGATGCTGGTGGTTGGTGTTGACGATCTCGGCGAGCAGGGCCTCGTAGCCCTTGAAGGCATCGTCGGTGCGCATCTCCATCACGCCGGCGATACTCAAGGTCCACGGCAATCGCGACTCGACTCCGGCCTGGTATTCGGGGTCCACCACCGTGGGATCATCGAGCGTCGCGATTGCGGGGTGGATCACGTCATTCTCGACCCAGTTGTTGAACAGCGGCGTGCCGCAGTCCCGACAGAAGCCGCGCTCCATCTTCAACGAACTGTGGAACACGGCCGGCTTGCCGCGTGTCCATTCGAGGTTCGCGTTCTTGACGGTGAAGGTTGCGAAGAAGGGCCCGCCTACCGCCTTCTGGCACATGCGGCAGTGGCAGATGCCGACCTGGAAAGGCGTCTCATGAATCGCATAGCGCACGGCGCCGCACTGGCAACCGCCGGTCGTCCTGACGTCAGCCATCGATCTCACTCCCCTGGCCTCGTGATGAGGTTCCGGCCGGAGGCCATGCGGCCGTGTCGTGATCGGGATGCTGGTGGTTGGTCCGTCGGATCGCTTCGTATTTCGCCGGCGGACCTTCGTCCGGGGTATTCGAGCCGGGCAGGTCGTCAAGCTCGCCCACCCAGGCGATCCGGCCCTCGAGGCCGAACTGGATGATCGGCCGCGCCACCGAAGGATCGTCGAGCGAGCCGATCGACACGGCCATCTCGTCGCGATCGAGGTCGTCGAAGGTGAGCGGCGTGCCGCAGTCGCGACAGAAGCCGCGCTCGACCAGGTCGGAGCTCCTGAAGATCGCGAGCTCGCCACGGGTCAGCCGGAAGCCCGCCCGGCGGACGCCGACCAGCGGCGCATAGAAGGCGCCGAAAGCCTTCTGGCACATGCGGCAATGGCAGATGCTCGGCTCGATCAGCGAGCCGCTGAGGTGATAGCGCACCGCGCCGCACTGGCAGCCACCGCTCAGGGGCCTTCCGACACGCATCGCCGCCTCCGCCATCGCCTCAGGCCCCCGCCCCACGGTCATCGCCAAGCTGCTTGGCCATCACGGTCCGGCCGAGCCATTCGCCGACTCGGATCACCGTTTCGCGCCGCTCCGCGACGTAGCCGCGACCGGCGAAGAACGGCCGTGCCGTATCGCTTGCCTCGGTGGTGAGGCGGGCGGCGCCGCGACCGGCGGCGAGTTTCTCCAGCGCATCGACGAGCATGGTGGCGATGCCCTGCCGGGCCACCGCCGGATGGACGAAGAGCATGGCGATCCGCTCGTTGCCGTCGAGCGAGGCGAAACCGACCGGCGACTGCCGGAACACGGCGACCAGCGTCAGTTGCCCGGCCAGCTCGTCGGTGAAGGCCTCCTCGTCGTCGGCCGAGGCCGCCCAGGCCTCCTGCTGCGCCGGATCGTAGTCATCGCCGGTCAGCTCGGCGATGCTCTCCCGGTAGATTTCGGCGAGCGCCGGCCCGTCCTCGGGCAGCATCGGGCGCAGGCCGAAGGTCGGGTTCGCCTCGGCCATCAGTCCCGCGCCTCGTCCATGGGTCTATTCGGGCGCATGGCATACCGCCTCGATGTTGTGGCCCTCGGGATCGAGCACGAAGGCACCGTAATAGGTCGGATGGTACATTTCGCGGATGCCGGGCGGTCCATTGTCGGTCCCGCCGGCCGCGATCGCCGCCGCGTAGAAGGCGTCGACCTCGGCCCGGGTCTCGACGCCGAAGGCGATATGGGTGCGCGGCGTCTGCCTGCCGGCTCCGGAAAGCCAGAAATACGGCTTGCCCTCGACCCCGTAGCCCGCGACGTCGACCGTACCAGTCACGCTTGCCGGGAATTCCATCATCAGGGTGAAGCCGATCGGCGCCAGCGCCTTGCCATAGAAGGCCTTGGCGCGGGCCATGTCTTCAACACTGAGGCTGATGTGATCGATGACGTGGCGGGTCATGGTCGTGGTTCCCTTCCCAATGCGTACCGTTGGGGACGACTTCGATTGCGCACTTCACTCTCACGGGCGTCATGCCCCGGCTTGTCCCGGGCATCCACGCGAACACCGGTGTTACCGAAAAAGCCGTGGATGGCCGGGATAAACCCGGCCATGACGGCCGAGGGGAACGCGACGATCACCGCTTGACCTCCCAGGTGGTCGCCAACTCGCCGGTCTCGGGCGCCCTCACGTCGCCCCGACGCACTCTGTCGTCCTCCGGCTTGACAGGAGGACCGTTGGCCGCTCGCCGAGACGCTGGGGAGCGGTCCGCCTTGCGCCCAGCCTTGTGCCGGGTGGAGACCGGTCCTCCGGTCAAGCCGGAGGATGACGGTGGAGGGAGTGGCTGCGCTCATCGCTTGACCTCCCACGTCGTCACCAGCTCGCCGGTCTCGGGGTCCTTCGCGTCCTTGAGGGCAATGCCCATCGCGTCGAGCTCGTCGCGGATGCGGTCCGCCTCGGCCCAGTTCTTCTCTGCGCGAGCAGCGGCACGGGCCTCATCAGCCCTCAACCAGTCAAGCGCTGTCCCGTCCAAGCTTCTGATGTCGCGAACAGTCGTCCCCGGAACGAACTTCGCCAATACATGTACAAAGTTAGGATGGACGCTACGGTCCAGCTGACCACTAATGTCACGAAGATCGAAGTCACCAGTTAGTTTCGCGACACCCGCGACGAAAGCATCTACATCACCGTTTTGCGGTATAAGAAGATCCAGCCGAACTGAGAACTTTTTCTCAAAGAGACCCAAGATACGCAGCGACCCCGTCAGAGCTTGACCTGCTGATTGATCGCCGGAGATCGCCATATCTCTGAGTCGAAATAATTCGGAGAAAGCGGCCGGAGTATTCAGATCATCGCTAAGCGCGGTGAGGACAGTGTCGTCAACAGCCGCGCTCGCCATGTGTTCCCGGACGACGTTGCCAAAGCCAACGTAATGCTTCTGCGCCTCCTCCAGAGCAGCAACGGTCCAGTCGATCGGTTGCCGATAGTGCGTTCGTAGCATCGCCAGCCTGAGCACTTCGCCGGACCACGAGCGCCCACCAAACCTCTCCGTCTCCAGCAACTCCCGGATGGTCACAAAATTCCCCAGGCTCTTGGACATCTTCTCGCCCTCGACCTGGAGGAAGCCGTTGTGCATCCAGTAGTTGGCCATCACCGCCGTGCCGTGGGCGCAGCGCGACTGGGCGATCTCGTTCTCGTGGTGCGGGAAGACGAGGTCGATGCCGCCGCCGTGGATGTCGAATTCGTGCGGATGGGCGAGGCCCTTCTCCGAAAGGTTCGGCTTCGCCTTCTCCCAGAGCCATTTGTCCGACATCGCCGAGCATTCGAGATGCCAGCCGGGCCGTCCCGGCGTCGCGATGCCGGCCGGTGACGGCCAGGCCGGCTCGCCCGGCTTCGACGGCTTCCACAGCACGAAATCGGTCGCGTTCTTCTTGTAGGGCGCGACCTCGACCCGGGCGCCGGCGATCATGTCGTCGAGCGAGCGGTTGGAGAGCTTGCCGTAGTCGGGCATCCGGGCCACGTCGAAGAGGACATGGTCCTCGGCGACGTAGGCGAAGCCCTTCTCGACCAGTTCGTCGATCATCGACCGCATCTCTGCGATGTGGTCGGTCGCCCGCGGCTCGACAGTCGGCCTGAGGCACCCCAGCGCGTCAACGTCGGCGTGGAACTGCTCCTCGGTCCGGGTGGTCAGCTTGCGGATCGCCTCGTTCAGCGGCAGGCCGGAGAAGTCCTCCGCGGCGCGCGCGTTGATCTTGTCGTCGACGTCGGTGATGTTGCGGACATAGGTGACGTGGTCGGCGCCGTAAGTGTGCCGAAGCAGCCGGAACAGCACGTCGAAGACGATCAGCGGCCGGGCATTGCCGATATGGGCGAAGTCGTAGACGGTCGGCCCGCAGACATACATGCGCACGTTCCGCGGATCGATCGGATCGAAGACTTCCTTCGTCCGCGTCAGGGTATTGTAGAGGCGCAGGCCCATACCGAAACGTATCCCTTGCCCGCCGGCCGGGGGTTCGTCTCGTCTCAGATGGTCAAGGACAGGACGGCTCCAGCCAGCGATTGTCGCTAGCTAATAATAATCCCGCAGATGCAAATCGCGCGTGAACGCGTCACAGCCGTCATGGCGGTTGCCATCGCGCATTTGGCGGGAAAGGTCAAGCGCCGCGCGCCGGCCATGCCCCGAGGAGCCGGCGAATCCTCCCCCTGGTCTGGACGTGCCGCGCGGGGCTGATACCATCCGGCGCGACTCTCGCGGGGTCGGGGCGGCTTCTGTCGACACGACAAGGCATGGCGTACCGGTGCAGTTCCTGAACGATTTCCTTTCCATTTCCGAAGAGGAACGGCGAGGCGCGCTGGTCATGCGCGTCGTCACCGCCGTCGTCTTCGCCACCGCCCTGCTCACCCTTGCCGCCGGTCCCGCCGCGGCGCGGACCGTCCACATCGTCGCGCTGGGCGACAGCAACACCTACGGCTACGGCACCAAGCGTATCGCCACCTATCCGGCCCAGCTCCAGGTACTGCTCCAGGCGCGCGGCTATGACGTCGAGATCACCAACCGCGGGGTTAACGGCGACACGACCTTCGATGCGCTCGGCCGGCTCGACAAGGCGATCCCTGAGGGGACCGACGCGGTCATCGTCTTTCTCGGCCGGAACGACTGGCGCCGCAATTCACCGACCAGCGCGATCAGCCACAACCTCGAAATTATTGTCGCAACGCTCCGCCAGCGCGGGATCGCGGTGCTGCTGATCGGGTTCAAGCCGCACGATTTCTCCGACATCGCCGAGAAATACGGCGTCCTCTACTACCCGGACTTCTTCAACGGCACGATGGTGATGAACCGCAAGCTCCGCAAATACAGGCTGAAGGGCGGCGACATCGCCGGCCATCTCAATGCCGATGGCTATGCGGTGGTGGTCAACAAGATGCTGCCGAGCGTCGAGGCGCTGATCAGCCAGGTCGAGGACTGATCGGTCCGGCAGGCGCCCGCGCGCTCAAACCTTCTTCGTCGCCCAATCGACCGCGTGCCCGCCGAAATCCTCGGCGCAGGCCTCCAACTCCTCCGCGAAAATCCCACGGATCGCAGCGTGGATATCGCGGGTCATTTCAACCTTCCTGAGGTCGCTCTTACGGTTGAATCCGACGTCGATCGGTATCGACACGTCCGGACTCGCGCCGAGGAAGGCGAGGATGTCGCGCCGCAGCGATGCTGGGTCGGCAACCAGGTCGTCGAAGAAATAGAGCGCGAAACTCCCGGACGGGACGGCCTGCCGCCAGCGGCGCACCGCGACCGACTGACGGGAGCGCTGCATGACGCCCTCGCGCGCCGCGAAGCGCCGGACGGCCGTGGCGTCGGCGCGCCCCTTCAGGTCCCCCCGGCGCAGCCGCATGTTGAGAGCCGACCAGAAGCGATCGATCGGATTCCGCGCCATGAAGATCACCTTCAGGCGCGGGAACCGTTCCGCGATCCCGGCGATCGCCGGCGGCTCGAGCACCGCATATCCGGGCGTGATGTCGCCGGAGGCCTCCTCGCCCTTCCCCGCGAAGAGATCGGCATAATCCTCGACGGTGGCGCCTTCGCGGAGAGCGATGAAGGCGCGGAGGAAAGTGAGATCGCGCTCCTCCAGCAGGCGACGGCGATGCTCCGCGCGCCGGCGATTATCGCCCTCGGGGTCGGACAGCGCGCGATCGAGGATCGATCGCGCGTGCCCGGCACGCGAGCCTGGTGCATCGAAGTGATGCAACTCCTTGATCGGCGGCATCCAGAAGCCCGGATGCAGCGCGAGCTGGTCGTAGAGCCATTGGGTGCCGCCCTTCTGTGCCCCAACGCACATGAAGTCGGGTCCAGGGCCGGGCTGCCCCTCTGTGGCGGGCGCCGGCCCCGCGCCGTTTTCCAACGTCATCGGAAGTCCGATATCTCCGAAGAAGTCCCCATTCGGCGATCACCATAGCGGCGCGTCCGGCATCGTCAAAAACTGCCCGATTGTCTTTCGCCGCTCGACGGGAAGCGGACCCGCCATGTATCTGCTATCGTTCCCCCGTCGACCTCCGCAGCGCGAATATCCCGGATCGAAGTCCAAAAAAATGTCAGACCCGCGTCCCGAGGGCAGCGACCTCGACCAGCACGCCCTTTTCTTCCACAAGTTTCCCAGGCCGGGAAAGCTCGAGATCCAGGCGACCAAGCCGCTTGGCAACCAGCGCGACCTGGCGCTCGCCTATTCGCCGGGCGTTGCCGCGCCCTGCCTCGCGATCGCCGGCGACCCGTCGCTGGTGGCCGACTACACGTCGCGCCAGAACCTCGTCGGCGTGGTCTCCAACGGAACCGCGGTTCTCGGCCTCGGCGCTATCGGGGCGCTTGCCTCCAAGCCGGTGATGGAGGGCAAGGCCGTCCTCTTCAAGAAGTTCGCCGGGATCGACGTCTTCGATATCGAGGTCGACGAGCGCGATATCGACCGCTTCGTCGACGTCGTGGCCGCGCTGGAGCCGACCTTCGGCGGCATCAACCTCGAAGACATCAAGGCGCCGGAATGCTTCGCTATCGAGACGCGGCTCCGCGAGCGGATGAACATTCCGGTCTTCCACGACGACCAGCACGGCACGGCGATCATCGTCGGCGCGGCGGTGGTGAATGCCCTGTCGCTCGCCGGCAAGGCAATCGGCGACGTCAAGATCGTCGCCTCTGGCGCCGGTGCCGCGGCGATCGCCTGCCTCAACCTGCTGGTCTCGCTTGGCGCCACGCCGTCGAACATCTGGGTCACCGATATCGACGGGGTCGTCCACAAGGGACGCGAGACGCTGATGGACCCGTGGAAGGCGGCCTATGCGCAGGAAACCGGCAAGCGGACCCTCGCCGAGGTGATCCCGGGTGCCGACGTCTTCCTCGGCGTCTCGGCCGGCGGCGTCCTCAAGCCCGAGATGCTGGAGGAGATGGCCGAACGGCCGCTGATCCTGGCGCTCGCCAACCCGGTGCCGGAAATCATGCCGGATGTCGCACGATCCGTGCGCCCCGATGCGATGATCTGCACCGGCCGGTCGGACTTCCCCAACCAGGTCAACAACGTCCTCTGCTTCCCCTACATCTTCCGCGGCGCGCTCGATGTCGGCGCGACGACCATCAACGAGGCTATGAAACATGCCGCGGTGGCGGCGATCGCCGATCTCGCGCGCGAGCCGCCGTCCGACGTCGTCGCCCGCGCTTCCGGTGGCGAGGCCGAGACCTTCGGCGCCCAGAGCCTGATCCCCTCCCCCTTCGACCAGCGCCTGATCCTCAAGATCGCCCCGGCCGTCGCCCGCGCCGCCATGGAGAGCGGGGTCGCGACGCGGCCGATCATGGACTTCGAGGCCTATCTCGACCAGCTCAACCGCTTTGTCTTCCGCTCCGGCCTGATCATGAAGCCGATGATCTCGGCGGCCAAATCGGCACCGAAGCGGATCGTCTATGCCGACGGCGAGGACGAGCGGGTGCTCCGCGCCGCACAGATCGCCATCGAGGAAGGCATCGCCCGTCCGATCCTGATCGGACGCCCGAACGTCATCGACGTGCGCTGCCGGCGCTATGGCCTTCGCTTCTCGCTCGACAGCGACTGCGAGATCATCAATCCGGAGGACGATCCCCGCTATCGTGCCTATTCGGACCTCTATTTCTCCAAGGTCGGTCGCAAGGGCATCGACCCGGAAGCCGCCCGCATGGTGGTGCGCACCAATACCACCGTCATCGCCGCCCTGGCGGTCGAGCGCGGCGACGCCGACGCGCTGATCTGCGGGCTTGGCGGCCGCTTCATCCGCCACCTCCGCGACATCGGCCACGTGATCGGGCTGAAGCCCGGCGCCCGGACCTTCTCGGCCCTCAGCCTGCTGATCAACACCCGCGGCAGCTACTTCCTCACCGACACCCACGTCACTGTCGATCCCGACGCCGAGGAGATCGCCGAGATGACACGGCTTGCCGCCGCCGAGATCCGGCGCTTCGGCCTCGAACCCAAGGCGGCGCTGCTGTCGGCATCGAACTTCGGGACGCGGGAGATCGACACCGCGATCAAGATGCGCGCGGCGGTCGAGATGCTTTGGCGGACCGATCCGGACCTCGAGGTCGACGGCGAGATGCACGGCGACGCCGCCCTGTCGGGGGCGTTCCGCCAACGGGTGATGCCGACGTCACGTCTGGAAGGCGAGGCCAACCTCCTCGTCTTCCCGAGCCTCGATTCGGCCAATATCGCCCTCAATCTCCTCAAGGGGATGACCGACGCGCTGCATGTCGGGCCGATCCTGCTCGGCGCCGCCAAACCCGCCCATATCGTGACGCCCTCGGTCACCTCGCGCGGCGTGCTCAACATGACGGCGCTCGCGGTGGTCGGCGCGCAGGCGGAGGAAAGCGCGGCCGCGGCGGCATTGCCTTAACGCCCCGGTAAGGTCCCTGAACCGCGGACAACAAGGCATTCAGCCTTGGTACCGCCACAAAATGCGAGGCTCCGCCGCAACCCTCAATGCGGCGGACCTTGTCATGGCCAACACCCTTTTCGCTTTCGTCACCCTCGCCTTCCTCACCTGGATCATGGCCGGGATGCTCTTCGGCTATTCGGTCGCCTCCTTCATGTGAGATCGGCGCGCCGCCGGCCTTTCGATCGCCCGGATCGGTCTGCTATCCTCACCGGATGCCGATCCCGCGCCGACCGAACACGCCTCGATCCGATGCCGAAGCGCGACCGCCCGCTCGGCGGCGCGACTGGCGCCACGCCTGGCTCGCCGGGCTGATCCTGATGATGGCGACGGGCCTCGCCCATGCGGTCGACCGCCGGGCGATCGAGCGCGACTTCCAGGCCTTCCTCGCCAATGAGATATGGCCGGAGGCGCAGGCCGCGGGCGTGTCGCGGACAGCCTTCAACGCCGCGCTTGGCGGGGTGACGCTCGACTGGGACCTGCCCGAACTGGTGCCACCTGGCACATCCGCACCGCATACCGTGGAATCCCAGGCCGAGTTCCGCAGTCCCGGCGCCTATTTCAACCAGAACAACCTCAACACCCAGGTCGCCATCGGCCGCAGGCTGATCAAGAAATGGGGCAAGACGCTCGCCGCGATCGAGCAGCGTTTCGGCGTCCCCGGCGAGATCCCGCTGGCGATCTGGGCGCGCGAGACGAGCTTCGGCAACGCCAAGCTGCCCTATTCGGCGATCCGGACGCTGGCGACGCGCGCCTATATGGGGCGGCGCAAGGCGTTCTTCCGGCCGGAGCTGATCGCGGCGCTGCAGATCGTCGAGGCCGGTGACATCAAGCCATCGCAGATGAAGAGCTCGTGGGCCGGCGCCCTCGGCCAGCCACAATTCCTCCCGTCCTACTACCTGAACTATGCGGTCGACTTCGACGGCGACGGCCATCGCGACATCTGGAACTCGGTGCCGGACACCCTCGCCTCGATCGCCAATTTCCTGCTCCACAAGGGCTGGGACCCGGAGCGCGGCTGGGGCATCGAGGCGGCGGTTCCGGCCGCGGTCCCCTGCTATCTCGAAGGCCCCGAGCAGGGCCGCGGCATGGCGGAATGGGGCAAGCTTGGCGTGACCTGGATCGATGGCCGTCCGCTCCCCCGCATCGAGCAGAACCGGGAAGCCTTCCTGCTCATGCCTGCCGGCCGCCTCGGCCCCGCCTTCATCGTCAGCGGCAACTTCTATGTGCTGAAGGAGTACAACTACTCCGACCTCTATGCCCTTTATGTCGGGCACCTCGCCGACCGCTTCGCCGACAACAAGCCGTTCGTCGCCAAATGGGGCAAGGTCGGAGGTTTCAGCCGCGCCGATGTTGCCAGGATGCAGCGGCAGTTCGAGGCGCAAGGATTCGACGTCGGCGGCTCGGACGGCCTGGTCGGCTTCAAGACCCGGATCACGGTCGGCCAGTGGCAGGCCAAGAACGGCGACACGATCACCTGCCTGCCGGATGCCGGGATGATCCGCAGCATCCACTGACGGTGAGACATCGATCATCTTCCGTATGGTCATACCCGAGTGCCGGCCGGCTTCAAGCAGGCCGATGTCGATTCCGCGCGACTTCGTTCGTCACCGCCGTATCGGACAGTGAACCCAGGGAGTTTCACCCATGCGGACGATCACGATCATCGAACATATCTCGCTGGACGGCGTGATACAGGGTCCGGGCGGGCCGGACGAGGACCGGGATGGTGGCTTCGACCTTGGCGGGTGGTCGATGCGGCATGCCGATCCGGCGGTCCGCGAGGCGATTGTCGTCGCGCATGGCGAGGCCTTCGATCTTCTTCTCGGGCGCCGTACCTACGATATCTGGAGCGGCTACTGGCCAAAGGCCGGGAAAAGCCCGATGGCCGACAGCCTGAACGCGGCGAGGAAATACGTCGCGACCCATCGGCCGGAAAGCCTGGAATGGGGACCGGTCGAGAGCCTGGGCGCCGACATCGTGGCGGGTATTGCCGACGCCAAGGCGAAGGACGGTCCTCACCTGATCGTCTGGGGCAGCTCGACCCTGACGCCGGTGTTGCTGCGGCACGGGCTCGCCGACAAGGTGCTGCTGCTCGTCTGTCCGGTTCTGCTCGGGCACGGGAAACGTTTCTTCCCCGAGGGCGCGGACGCCCGCGAACTTTCCCTCGTCAGCACGACGCCGGTGGCGAGCGGCGTGCTGGTCAACGCCTATCATCGCGTCCGGCCGCTGCCGGTCGAGTCCGGGCCGGCCGGCTGAAGCCGGACGGTTTTCGGTCGGATATCAGCGGTAGAGAACCACCGGCACCTGGCAGGACCGGACCATCTCCGTGGTCGTCGAACCGATGATCAGGTTGCGGATCTTCGAGTGGCCATAGGCCCCCATCACCAGCAGGTCGATGCCGTCGGCTTCGACCGCCTCGGCGATCACCTTCTCCGGCTGCCCGGCGACAACCGCTCCCGCCACGTCATAGCCGCCGGCTTCGAGTATCGCCCTGGCGTTGTTCAGCTGGCGGCTCGTCTCGTCCGTCTCGACACCGGCCATGACCAGCCGGCATTGCAGGCCGGCATAAAGCGTGCTGCGGGCGACGTGATCGACGGCCTTCATGCTGCTGGCGCCGTCGTCAAAGGCGATCAGGAAACGCTCGATCGGCTTGAAGGCGCGGGAGGCAACGAATGTCGGCTTGCTGGCCGAGCGAACAATGCGCTCGAGGTTCGAACCGAGATGGAGCCGCGCGAAATCGGCCGCCTCGCCACGCTTGCCGATGACGACCATGTCGGCATGCGCCTCGCAAGCGGCCACTTCCTCGACGAGGTCCCCGATCCTGAGCCGGGTCGTCACGCCCGCGATGCCGGCCGCCTCGATCAGCGCCTTTGCATCGTCGAGGATCGCCCAGCCCCGCTGCTGGGACAGCCGGGCGCGCCGCTCGTCGAGAGCGCTCAACTCTTCGAGGATCGCGGTCCGCGCGCCGAGCGCGATGCTGCCGCTCAAGTCCGACTGCGCCGTCGCCACGTCGCGCCGGCCAAGCACGTGCAGAATCTCGACCTCCGACCCCGTCCGCGCGGCGATCCAGGCGGCATGGTCGCAGACGCTCTTCGAATAGATCGAGCCGTCGACCAGGGCGATGAATTTCGACATGGCTTACTCCTAGAGCAAAACAGGCGAGGCCGCGCGTTTTTTCGGCCCGGACATGCGACAGACCGGCCTGATGGAGAAACGAAACGGAGGCCGCGCGCTAGTGCCCCATCAGGCGTTCGAGGGCACCGGGCTGGTCATGGATGGCGAGCCTGTCGACGATCGTCTCGCTCGCCTCGTTGATGCCGACGATCTCCACCACCGCCCCCTCGCGACGGAACTTGAGAACGACCATGTCGAGCGCCGCGACGCTGGAAATGTCCCAGATATGGGCGCGACTGACATCGATGGTCACCTTCTCCAGCGCCTCCTTGAAGTCGAAGGCGGCGGTGAAGGCGTCAGCCGAGGCGAAGAAGACCTGGCCCTCGACGACATAGGTCCGCGCCTTGCCATCAGGCGACAATGTCGATGTCACCCGGAAGATCTGGGCGATCTTCCAGGCGAAGAAGATGCCCGAGAGCAAAACCCCGACCAGCACCCCGATCGCCAGGTTGTGGGTGAAGACGACGCAGAGCACCGTCGCCAGCATCACCACCGACGACGACCTCGGGTGGGTCCTCAGATTCTTGATCGACGACCAGCTGAAGGTGCCGATCGAGACCATGATCATCACCGCGACGAGCGCCGCCATCGGGATCTGCCTCACCCAGTCGCCGAGAACGACGATCAGGAAGAGAAGGAAGATGCCGGCGCAGAAGGTGGAAAGCCTGCCGCGCCCGCCCGACTTCACGTTGATCATCGACTGGCCGATCATCGCGCAGCCGGCCATGCCGCCGATGAACCCGGTCGCGGTATTGGCGATGCCCTGGCCGATGCATTCCTGGTTCTTGTCGCTGGGGGTATCGGTCAGGTCGTCGACGATGGTGGCCGTCATCAGCGACTCGAGCAGGCCGACCGCCGCCACCGCCGCCGAATAGGGCAGGATGATCGTCAGCGTCTCGAAGGTCAGCGGGATGTCGGGGAGCAGGAAGACGGGCAGCGTCGACGGCAATTCACCCATGTCGCCGACCGTCCGCAAGTCGAGACCGAAGGTCATCGCAACCGCGGTCAGGATGAGGATGCAGATCAACGGCGACGGAATGGCCTTCGTCACCCTCGGGAACAGGTAGATGATCGCGAGCCCGGCGGCGACCATGACATAGGTCAGCCAGGGCACGTCGATCAGTTCGGGCAGTTGCGCCATGAAGATCAGGATCGCCAGCGCATTGACGAAGCCGGTCATCACCGAGCGCGACACGAAGCGCATCACGTAGCCGAGCCGCAGGAGGCCGGCGGCGATCTGGATGAGACCGGCGAGAACCGTGGCCGCCAGCAGATACTGGAGGCCGTATTCCTTCACCAGCGTCACCATCAGCACGGCCGTCGCCGCGGTCGCGGCGGAGATCATGCCCGGCCGGCCGCCGGTGATCGCGACGATCACGGCGATCGAGAAGGAGGCATAGAGGCCGACCTTGGGATCGACCCCGGCGATGATCGAAAAGGAGATGGCCTCGGGAATCAGGGCGAGCGCGACAACAAGGCCCGAGAGCAGATCGGCACGGATGTTCCCGAACCATTGGGCGCGATAGGCAGTCAGTGACCTCATGAACCATCCGGCGAGAACGCACGACACGAATGCGGGGTGTGAAATCCGCGCATCAGCACGTCTGGTGACTGGAGAAGAGCCGCCCTCGCCGGAAGCGAAGACGCGTCGAATCGCCGGAATAGTCGAATTCCGACAGGGCCAACGGGTAGCCCGGGCGTTGCTGCATCGCAATATCGCCGCTGCATAGCGGCTATGCGTCGGGCCGGCCGATCGGCCCAGGGGGCGCGAGAGAAGCGACCAATTCAGCCGGGATCGGCGATACGTTCAGCTATCGCGGCTGGCCGACCCGTGCTGTCGGATGGCCGCCACGGCAAAGAAATCGTTTGATTTTTCGGCGCCGAGCACCGATATAGCCGCCATAACGCTTCTGCAGGCCGCGTTGCACGGAACCCGACCACGGTTTTCTGCCTGCCCACAAACACCCAGAGACGACAGCCCAGGCCGCGCGGGATGTCCCCGACAGACGGCGAATTGCGTTCCCGGCTTGAGTGAGCCGACGGGCTGAATCCGCTTATAGAAAGAACTGCTACATGTCATTCGACGCGCTCGGCCTTGCCGAGCCGATAACACGCGCGCTTTCCGAAGCCCGCTACACCAATCCCACGCCGATCCAGGCACAGGCGATACCGATCGCGCTGGACGGGCGAGACCTTATCGGCATCGCCCAGACCGGAACCGGCAAGACGGCCGCCTTTGCGCTGCCGATCCTCCACAAGCTGGCCACGTCGCGTAAGCCGCTGACGCCGAAGTCCTGCCGGGTGCTGGTCCTCAGCCCGACCCGCGAGCTTTCCGGACAGATCGTCGAGTCCTTCACCGCCTATGGCAAGCATCTCCGCCTTAGCGTCAGGCTGGCGATCGGCGGCGTTCCGATCCGCAAGCAGATCCGCCAGCTCAGCGGCGGTGTCGATGTGCTGGTGGCCACGCCCGGCCGCCTGCTCGACCTCGCCAAGAGCCGGGCCGTCAAGCTCGACCAGGTCGAGTTCCTCGTCCTCGACGAGGCCGACCGGATGCTCGACATGGGCTTTATCCACGACATCCGCCGCGTCGTCGCGATGCTGCCGAAGGAACGCCAGACACTGTTCTTCTCGGCCACCATGCCGACCGAGATCGCACGGCTTGCCGGCGAGATGCTCACCGACCCGGCGAAGGTCAGCGTCACGCCTCCCTCGTCCACCGCGGAGAAGATCGAACAGCGGGTCATCCATGCGGATCGCGCCGACAAACCCGGCCTCCTCGCCGACGCCCTGAAAGACGGCTCGGTCGACCGGGCGCTCGTCTTCACCCGCACCAAGCACGGCGCCGACCGTGTCGTCCGGGTGCTGGCCAAGGCCGGCATCGACGCCAACGCGATCCACGGCAACAAGAGCCAGGGCCAGCGTGAGCGGGCGCTTGCGGCCTTCCGGAACGGCAGCGTCACCACGCTGATCGCCACCGATATCGCGGCCCGCGGCATCGACGTGTCCGGCATCAGCCACGTCATCAACTACGATTTGCCGAATGTCCCGGAGACCTATGTCCACCGCATCGGCCGGACCGCCCGCGCCGGGACATCGGGGATCGCGATCTCGCTGGTCAGCGCGGACGAGACACCGTTCCTGCGGTCGATCGAGCGGCTGATCAAGCTCGACATCCCGGCGACCGGGGAGCGAGCCGAGGAGCGCCCTGCCCCGTCCCAGAAGCCGAAGCCGCGGCGTGCAGCGCGCGGCCGCAACCGGAGACGCGGCGGCGGGCAACGGCCACCCCGTCAGTCCTATGCCGGCGACAATATCGGCGCCGTCGCCTTCCTGCGGGAACCGCACCCTCCCGCGGCTGATCCGCAAAGCTGAACCTGCCCTAGAAGGAGAAAAAGATGGCAAAGGAAGAACTCCTGGAATTCGAAGGCACGGTCACCGAGGTCCTTCCCGACGGGAATTTCCGGGTGACGCTCGACAACGATCACCAGATACTCGCCTATGCCGCCGGCAAGATGCGCAAGTTCCGCATCCGCACCATCGCAGGCGATCGGGTGCGGGTCGAGATGACGCCCTATGACCTCGACAAGGGCCGCATCAACTTCCGGCACAAGGCGGAGGGCGGCTCGGCAGGCGGAACCGGCCAGCGCCGGCAGCAGTTCAAGCGCCGCTAGGCCACCGACACCGGTCCGGGCACAACGAGACACGGCGCGCCCGGGCCTTGCCTTTCCGCCACAGGCGCGAAATCGTTGCCGGCCCGGCGCACGGGCCGGGAGACGGGGAGCGCGCTGACAGGTGTCTCTTACCCCCTCGGGCTTCGACCTCATTGTCCTCGCGTGGATGGCGCTCGCGCTTGCGCTCATGCCGATCCAGCTTCGAATTACGGCCCCCTACGGCCGTCATCTCCGCCACGGCTGGGGACCGACGGTGCCGGCCCGTCTCGGATGGATCACGATGGAGCTCGTGCCGCTCCTCGTCTTTGTGCCCCTCTTCCTTGCCGGCCCGACGGCGAAGACAGCGCCGATGTGGGTCTTCTTCGCCCTCTGGGTCGCGCACTACCTGCAGCGCGGCCTGGTCTTTCCTCTCCGCGCCCGCAATCGCGGCCGCCGGATGCCCTTCCTGATCGTCGTCTCGGCCGTCGGCTTCAACGCGGTCAATGCGGGCCTGAACGGCAGCTATCTCGGCTGGATCGCCGCGCTCTATCCCGATTCCTGGCTGGCCGACCCGCGCTTCATCATCGGACTTGTGCTGTTCGTCGCCGGTGCGCTCCTGAACCTTTGGGCCGACAACCGGCTGATCCATCTGCGGCGGCCCGGTTCCGCCGATTATGTGATTCCGCGCGGCGGCCCGTTTGAATATCTCTCATGCCCGAACCACCTCGGAGAGATCGTCGAGTGGACCGGCTTTGCCGTAATGTGCTGGAATCTCCCCGCGCTCAGTTTCGCCATCTGGACCGCCGCCAACCTGATCCCGCGTTCGCTCAGCCATCATCGATGGTACGGCGAGCACTTCCCGGACTATCCCGCGGGACGCCGGGCCGTGATCCCCGGCTTCCTCTAGCGATGGCGGCACCGCCATGCACATAGCCGTCACCGGCGCCACAGGGCATCTCGGAGCGAATCTTGTCCGACTCCTCCTTGCCGATGGTCATGCGGTCCGCGCACTCCACCACTCGACGGCAAGATCGGAGGCGCTGGAGGGCCTGGCCGTCGAGCGAATGGCCTGCGACGTGTGCGATCCCGCAACACTCGCCCCGGCCTTCGCCGGCATCGACGTGGTGTTCCACCTCGCCGGCCTGATCAGCATCCGTGGCGACCCGGACGGCCGCGTCATGCGGACCAATGTCGAGGGAACGCGAAATGTCGTCGCCTCGTGCCTCGACTCCGATGTCGGCAGGCTGGTTCATTTCAGTTCGATCCACGCACTGCGGACCACCCGCACCGACGGGGTGATCGATGAATCGGCGCCGCCCGCCGACGCGACCTCCTTCCGCTACGACCAGTCGAAGGCGCTCGGCGAGGGCGAGGTGCTCGCCGGCGTCGAAAAGGGACTCGATGCGGTCATCCTCAATCCGACCGGGGTCATCGGGCCATACGACTTCGTGCCGTCGCGGGCGGGCGCGATGCTGCGGGCGCTCTTCTCCGGCCGCATGCCCCTCCTCGTCGAAGGCGGCTTTGACTGGGTCGACGCACGCGATGTCTGCCGGGCCGCCTGCGATGCCATCCATCGCGGCCGGCGCGGCGAGCGCTACCTCCTGTCCGGCCACTGGGCCTCTTTTGGGGAGCTGGGCGGGCTGTGCGGGGATATTGCGAAACGACCGGTCCGGCGCCGGGTGGTGCCGGCGGGCATCGCCCGGCTGGGACTGCCCTTCAGCCTCTTGTCGGCGCGCCTGACCGGCGGCGAGCCGCTCTTCACGGCGGAAAGCCTCGCCATCGTGACGCATGGATCCCGCAACTGCTCGAACGCCAAGGCGAAGCGTCAGCTCGGCTACCGGCCCCGCGCCCTCGCCGAGACCCTCAGGGACACCCATGCCTGGTTCGCGGGTCGCCCTGCGTCGTAGCTGCCCACAGGGTCGACGCCGAGCTCGCCCTCCGGCCATGTCGCCCCTGAAATGACACCGGAATTTTGTCCGTCACAACGACACGAACCGGGTTGCCGTTGGCGCCTCGGGGTGACACTATGACGCGCATGGCTGGTTCTATTCTAGGCAGTAACTCCAAGAAACCCGATGACGACAGATTGATTGTAAGCCACGTTGGAGGAAGACGGTAATGGTTGCAGATATCGCGACATATATTGGTGACGAAAAAGACAATAACGAATCCGGCTCCTACATGACGATGTACGGATACGATGGGAACGATCAGCTTAGCTCTACCCTTACGGCTGCCGGTTTCGTGAAGATATACGGCGGCGACGACAACGATACCCTTGCCTACTACGGGATGGGTCAGGTGAAGCAGATCGGCGGAAATGGCAATGACTGGGCCGCTGGTGGCGCCTACGACGATGTCTTGAATGGCGGCAATGGTAAAGACTTCCTCCAGGGGTTTGACGGCAACGACAAGTTAAAGGGTGGAAAAGGCGGCGACTGGCTTTTCGGCGGCCTCGGTCTCGACTGGATGAAGGGTGGCAAGGGAAAGGATCACTACGGATTCAACACCACGCCGGACTCGAAGACCAACGTGGACATGATCGTCGACTTCAACGTCAAGCAGGATTACCTCCACTTTAACCACAACGTTTTCATGGCCGGCTTTGACGGCACCATGGGCGAGATCAAGAAGAAGTATTTCGCTCTCGGCAAGGGCCCGAAGGACGGGAACGATTATTTCGGCTACAACGAGAAAAACGGATATGTGTGGACCGACCAGAACGGGTCCGATCCGGGAGGGTTTGACAAGGTCGCCAAGCTGGACGCGCATCTGCACCTGACCTTCCACAACTTCATGTTTGACTGACCCGCTCTCGCCGGAACGGCGCGAATGGGCGACGCCGAAGCGCTCGATCCGCGGATCAACGCCTTCCGACCGGAGCTGGCGGATGTGCGTCTGAAGGGGCGGGTCGAGGCGCAATCCTTCGCGGAAGGAACCCTCAAGCGCGTCGCCGTCAGTCAGGCGCCATTGAAGCGCTCGCCGCTTGTGGCGGCGCCAATGGACAGCGAAGTCGTCCTTGGCGAGGTGGTCCGCGTCTTCGGCGACACCTCGGACGGCTGGTCCTTCTGCCAGTGCGCGTTCGATTCCTATGTCGGCTTCATTCCGACCCAGGTGCTTGGCGACATGGAGCCGGAGCCGACGCATCGGGTGACGGCGCCGAGGACGTTCCTGTATCCATCACCCGACCTGAAATTGCCGCCCCGTGCCACCCTGGTCGCGGGCAGCCGGATTGCCGTCGACGGTCAGGCGACAACCCGGGGAACCGTCTACCGGCTGCTGCGCGGTGGTGACGGAGCGGTGGTCGACGTCGATGTCGAGCCGCTGGAAACACCGCTCGCCTCCGATTTCGTCGCCGTCGCCGAACGTTTCATCAACACGCCCTATCTGTGGGGCGGCCGCACGAGCCGTGGCGTCGACTGCTCGGGCTTCGTCCAGCTTGTCCTGTCGCTCACCGGCCGCTCCGTCCCACGCGACACCGACCTTCAGGCCAAGACGATCGGTGATCCGGTGGCGGACGGGCTCGACGGAACTCTGGAACGCGGAGACATCGTCATCTGGCCCGGCCATGCCCTGATCATTCGGGATCGCGACACGGTTATCCATTCGAGCGGCCATCATATGCGCGTGGTCGTCGAGCCGACCGGCGAGGCCTTCCGCCGGCTGCTCAAGGTCGTCGGCCAGCCCTCCGGTGTCCGGCGGCTGGTTCCCGGCCCGGCTTCCAGCGCCGCCTAGAGCCATCGTCGCCCACGATTCTCGGAAGCTCGTCTCGCAAGCAACACGTCCGATGGCCATTCGTCGTTGCATTCCAAAATGTAATGTTATAACGTTGCATCTCCCTACAGGAGCAACTCCATGAAATCCGCCCTTGCCGCCGCCCTCCTCCTCGCCATGCCGGTCTCGGCACGGGCCGCGGACCTCCCCATCCCGATTGTCGCCGCCGAGAACTTCTACGCGGAGGTCGCTTCGGCAATTGGCGGGGATCGCGTGTCCGTCGAAAGCGTCGTCGTCAGCGCCGAGGCCGATCCGCATGATTTTGAGCCGCCGGCTTCCGTGGCCCGCTCGGTCGCCGATGCCCGCTTCGTGGTGATGAACGGCATCGAGTATGATCACTGGATGGAGCGGCTGGTCGAGGCGACCGACGCTCCGGACCGCACGGTGATCGAGGTCTCGACGCTGATCGGCGCGAAGGAAGGCGACAATCCGCACCTCTGGTACGATCCGCGCGCCGTGCCGGCGCTGGCCGATGCGCTCGCTGGGGCGCTCTCGGCCGCAGACCCGGACGGTCGCGCCGGATATCAGAGTCGCAAGAAGGCTTTCCTCGCAACGCTTCAGCCGCTGGATGAGAAGATCGGGGACATTCGCGGCCGCTACGCCGGTGCGCCGGTGACCGCGACCGAACCGGTCTTCGGCCTGATGGCGGAGGCGCTGGGGCTGGAAATGCGCAACGTCGATTTCCAGCGCGCGATCCAGAACGAGACCGAGCCCTCGGCCCGCCAGATCGCCGAAATGGAAGCCGATCTTCGCGACCACCGGGTCAAGGTGCTGTTCTACAACAACCAGGTCGTCGACCCGCTGACCGAGCGGTTGCTGGCGACCGCCGAGGAAGCGGGCGTGCCGGTCGTCGGCGTCACCGAGACCATGCCGGTTGGCGCAACCTATGCCGGGTGGATGCTCGATCAGCTCGACGCCACCGAAAGAGCGCTGTCCACGCCATCGTCTTGAGCGCCATATCCCTCGATCATGTGACGCTGTCCGTCGGCGCGGGGTCCCCTCTCCTCGCCGACGTCGGCCTTGATATCGCCGAAGGCGCCTTCGTTGGCCTGCTCGGACCGAACGGTGCCGGCAAGACGACGCTGATCCGCGCGATTCTCGGCCTCCATCCAACCGCCAGGGGCCGCATCTCCGTCCTCGGCCATCCGGTCCGCCAGGGAAATCCGGCGGTCGGCTATCTGCCGCAGACCCATACCGCCCGTCCCGATATCCGCCTGTCCGGGCGGGCCTTTCTCGCCAGCTCGCTGAACGGCCATCGCTACGGCCTGCCCATCCTGACCAGGGCGGCCCGGCGGGAGATCGACTGGGCGCTCGAGGCAGTGGACGGAACCGCGCTGGCGAAACGCCCCTTCTCCGCGATGTCGGGCGGCCAGCGCCAGCGGCTGCTGATCGCCGAGGCATTGATCGGCCGTCCGAGGCTGCTGCTCCTCGACGAACCCCTGATCAGCCTCGACCAGCACCAGCAGCATGTCATCGTCACTCTGGTCCGACGCCTTTCGAAGGAATTCGGCCTCACGGTGCTGTTCAGCGCCCATGAGCTGAACCAGCTTCTCGGCGCCATCGACCAGGTGCTGTATCTCGGCGGCGGGACCGCGGTCCTCGGCACCGTCGACGAAGTCGTCAATCCGGAGACGCTAAGCCGGCTCTACGGCACGCCGATCGACGTCATCCGCTCCAAGGGCCGGATCTTCGTCATGTCCGGTGGCGAGCATATCGAACGCGATCATCACGACCATGCTCACCTATGACTTCATGCTACGCGCCTTTGCCGCGAGCGGCATCGTCGCCGTCGTTGCCGGTGCGGTCGGCTATTTTCTCGTCCTGCGCGGACAGACCTTCGCCGGCCATGCGCTGTCCCATGTCGGCTTCGCCGGCGCGACCGGGGCCGCGCTTGTCGGCATCGGCCCGCTTTGGGGCATGCTCGCCTTCACCCTGGCGGCCGGCTCGGCCATGGGGCTGCTGGGAGAAAGGCTCAGCGGCCGCGACGTCGCGATCGGCATCGTGCTGACCCTGGCGCTCGGCTTCGGCCTGCTCTTTCTCAACCTCAACACCGCGACGACCCTTCAAGCGACCTCCATCCTCTTCGGCAACGTGCTGGCGGTCTCCGCGACCATGCTCGGCTGGCTGATCCTGCTCGGCGTCGCCGCTCTGGCGGCGCTTGGCGCGATCGGCCGGCCGCTCCTCTTCGCCAGCCTCCAGCCCGAACTAGCCGAGGCCCGTGGCGTCTCGCTCCGGCTGGTGGGAACGCTCTTCCTCGCCGTGGTGGCGCTGGCTGTCGCCCAGTCGGTCCAGATCGTCGGCGTGCTGCTCGTCTTCACCCTGCTGGTCGGACCGCCCGCCGCGGCGCAGCGCCTGACATGCCGGCTATGGCCGGGAATCGCCCTCGCCTGCGCTCTCGGGCTCGGCCAGGCATGGATCGGGATCGTCGTTGCCTATTACAGCGACTGGCCGGTCAGCTTCTGCATCACGGCCCTCAGCGCGCTGGTCTATCTCGCGGCGCTGGTTCCGCGGTGACAAAAATGAGGCCATTGGCCGCCGGTTTGGCCAAATCTTGACACGATTGACCTCCAACGAGAGTGTGTGCGGCCGCGCAGGGGCGGCCTGAGGGGATTCGTGAAAGTATGTCGACGTTCGATGCGACCGCTGGCTCCAACAACAGCAAGCTCACCGAAATCCGGAAGACACTGAAGCACCGTGGTTTCGTCGAAGACAACGGCGAGCTCGTCGTCGTCAAGAATGGCATCGAAGTCCGCCTGCAAGGCCATTTCAAGCTGGACAAGAACAACAAGGTCAAGGAAGGCAAACTGTTCGGCGTCGTCGTCAAGGAATATGGCGGCGACGAACTCTACCGAATCACCCACATGAACGTGAAGGTCGACAAGTTTCTCGACGCCGCCTACGGCAGCAGCGACAAGTGGCATAAATACATTCCGAAAATGTTCGCGGAGGAAGATGGCATCCTCGGCTCTTTCTTCGACGACAAGCTGTACGGCTTCAATAAGAAGGACAAGCTCATCGGCTATGGCGGCGACGATGAGTTGCACGGCGGCAAGGGCAACGACATCCTCAAGGGCTACACTGGCAACGACGCCTTCGTTTTCGACGAGAAGCTCAACTCGAAGCACAATGTCGATACGATCAGGGACTGGAACTACCTGAAGGGCCAGGGCGGCGGCACCGACTCGATCTGGCTCGATGACAAGATATTCACGGCTTTCAAGGGCATGGACGGCGAAGGCATCTCGAGCAAGAACTTCGTCGTTGGAAGCAAGGCCAAGACTGCCGACCAGTACCTCGTCTTCCGCGAGAACAAGCAGAAGCTCTACTACGACGCAGACGGCGCGGGCGGCGACGCCAAGGTGCTCTTCGCCAAATTCTCCGGCCACCATGACATAGGCTACGGCGACTTCCTGATCGTCTAGGAACGATGCCGGCCGCCATGGGCTGGCCGGATGGCGCCGCCTCGTCTAGACCACGCCGATGCAGTGGTCGCGTGAGCAGGATTCGGCGCTGAAGGCGGTCGCCGATTGGCTGAAGGCCGGCGAAGCGCCGGTCTTCCGCCTGTTTGGCTATGCCGGCACCGGGAAGACGACCCTTGCCCGGCATCTCGCCGACAGCGTCGACGGCCCGACCCTGTTTGCCGCCTATACCGGCAAGGCCGCGCATGTCATGCGGGGCAAGGGCTGTCGGGGCGCGGGCACCATCCACAGCCTGATCTACCGGATGCGCGGCGAGGACGAGACCGGCCCGACCTTCATCCTCAACGACGACAGCGCGGCGGCCAAGGCGTCGCTCATCGTCATAGACGAATGCTCGATGGTCGACGACGAGATCGGCCGCGACCTGCTCTCCTTCGGGGCGCCGGTGCTTGTCCTTGGCGACCCGGCCCAACTCCCGCCGGTCGCCGGCGGCGGCTATTTCACCGACGCCGAACCGGACGTGATGCTGACCGAGGTCCACCGCCAGGCCGCCGGCGATCCGATCGTCCGGCTTTCGATGATCGTCCGCGAAGGCGGCCGGCTCGACTATGGCGTCTATGGCGAAAGCGCCGTGATCTCACGGGACGACATCGACCCGGAAGCGGTCACCGGCGCCGATCAGGTCCTGGTCGGCCGCAACGTCACCCGTCGCAACTACAATAGCCGCATCCGCGAACTGCTCGGGCGCGCGACGCCCCATCCCGTCGCCGACGATATCCTCGTCTGCCTCCGCAACGACCGCAAACGCGGGTTGCTCAATGGCAGCCTGTGGCGCGTCGACAAGGTGCGGGCACCGCGCAAGGGCCTGCTCCGCTACGCCCTGGCGCCGGAGGATGGCGCGATCGGTCGGGCCAACACGGTGGTGGCGATCAACCCGGCCTATTTCGACGGCACGGCGGAGGCGCTGGCCCCCCCGGCGCGGCGGCGCTCCGACGCCTTCGACTACGGCTATGTGCTCACCGTCCACAAGGCCCAGGGATCGCAATGGGACGATGTGATCCTCTTCGACGAAAGCTTCGCCTTCCGCGAGAATGCAGCACGGTGGCTCTACACCGGCATCACCAGGGCTGCCAGGCGCATCCGCGTCGTGCGCTAGCCTGGCCCGTCGCGGCAGGTGCCGTCGCGCACCGACGGAACCGCCGGCGGGCTTTCTGGAATGAAATGTCCGATGTCGTCCCGCATGTCATACAGCGCGCCGGCGACCCTGCGGGACCTCCCGAAGCCGCTTGCGGCTGTCACCACCCGATCGAGCAACGCCGCATCAACCGCGCCGAACCGGCGCGCGAGGTGGCCGACCGCATGGATCGCGGCGGCCATCAGGTCCTCCCCATCGCGCGTATGAGATCGGTGGACCGCGGCCGCCACGGCGGTGTCGATCGCACCAGCGACCTCCGATGGATCCGCAGCATCCAGAGCGATTCCAGTCAGTCCGGCTGCATCCATGCGGCGGTCATTCGTCCCTTCGGGGCGACTCTCCCGGCGAAGGTGTCGGTCGCGCCAGGGCGAGGCGCGCCCCGCGCGCCGTTGCGGATGCCCGCGGCTTCGCCGATCAGATCGTCGAGTTGCTGGGAAGCGACACGGCAACCGGCTCGGCACCCGGCGTCGATGGCACCGCCGGGTCGATCGGAATCACCGTTGGGGCACCGGCGACCGCGGGCGCCGGAGCGGCACCGCCCGGTCCCTGCAGCACCACGACCTTGGTGCCGAGTTGAACCCGATCATACAGATCGATCACATCCTGGTTCCACATCCGGATGCAGCCGCTCGAGACGGCCTTGCCGATCGACAGCGGCTCGTTGGTCGCGTGAATGCGGTAAAGCGTATCACGGCATTGCGGCGTACGGATATTGCCGTTCTTGCAATTGCCTTCGTAGAGATACATGGCACGCGACCCCAGCGGGTTCTGCGGGCCGCCATCCATGCCGTCGGGATATTTGGCGGCGTGCTCGTCGCGCGCCTGCATCTCGACCGGCGGGAACCACTTCGGCCAGTGCTGCTTATCCTCGATCTGGGCCTCGCCGGCCCAGGCGAAGCCCTGCTTGCCGACCCCGATCCCGTAGCGGAGCGACTGCCCCCCATCCTGGACCAGATAGAGAAACTTCTCGTAGGGATCGACGACGATCGTTCCCGGCCCTGCCGTGATCTTCGCGGGCGTCGGCACCGTCTGGCGGAAGAGCTTGGAATCGACCCGGTTGATGGGGATCGCGGGAACGGGAAAAGGCTCGCCCTGAACCGGTGCATACATGGCGACGACAAGGGGATCGATCGGCTGGCCGTCCTTGGTCGTGGTCATGGACGAACAGCCGCCGAGCGCGACGATCGCGCAGAGCGCCGCGGCACGTAAAAGAGAACGGCGCTCGCGCCAACTGGTCACTCTCGACGTCACGTCTTGTGCTGCTCCCCCAGCCGCATTGCGGCAAGATACTGTAACAGAAAAAGAAATTGCGATTCCCCTGAATTCGCAGGCCGCATAACACACTGCAAAAATGGCAAACCTCGGGCCGCCAAGGAAGTGATCCTTGTCACAAAAGGTTTCACAATCCGTTCAGCGGCTTGGCGGTGCCGATATGGCACAACCCGGCAAACGGCTATTCGACCGTCAGGTAGCTTGGTGGACCGACCACCCGGACGGGCCGGTCGCCCTGATTTCCGGCTTTCTGCGCGGCAGCCGCGTGTGGCCTGGCGGGCGGCTTCATCGAGAACGGCGCGACGTGGCCGTCGGGGGAAGCGCCGGCGGTCTCCGTCGCCGGCGGATCAGCCGGAGGCGCTTCCGGCGGCGGCGGTCTTTCCGGTGGCGGCGCTGGCGCGATCGTCAGGACACCACCATGCATTTCCGCGATCAGCGGCGGCGCTGGCGGAGCGACCGGTGCGGGAACCGGTGTCGCGGCATATGCATCGACCGGCGACGCCCCGCAGCTGCAGGCCCGTATATATTTGCTCCGGTAGAGGAAGGCGGTCGGCAGGGCCGTGTAGGGCTCACCGGCAAGCGACATCATCTGCGACGTGGTCTCTCCCGGGTTCCGGTACACGTAGAGCGACACGTCGGTGCTCGGGCATTGCGCGTGGCACGCCGCCTCGTCGCGGCCGAATTCGGCGGCGGTAGCCTGGAAGCTGATCGGGAAATAATAGCCGTCGCAGGTCCGCACGCAGACGGTCCGGTAGGTGCCGCCGTCGAAGCCGCTATCGTATCCCCCGCCATAGAAACGCACACCGTCATAGGATCCCCGCCGGCCGAAGAGTGACGCGAGGAGCCCGGTCCGGCGGCGTCCGCCGCGCTCGAAGGAGGCATAGTCGCCGCATTGCTTCGCGACCAGCTCGCCAACCACCTGCGACCGCTCGCGGTCGACGCTGTAGGGATCGTCGGCGATCGAGTGGCTGCGCCCCTGCTCCTGGAGGAGCTCCGCCTGGATTCTCTCGATGCGGCTGGTCAGCGCCGGACAGTTGCTGCCCGCCCCCCTCGGCCGGAAGATCGTCCGTCCGTAACAGCCGGCCCGCCGCGCCTGGCGCATCGCAGTGTCGAGTTCCGCCTGCTTGCGATCGATCGCCGTCTCGGTGTTGCGGAAGTCGTTGTCCCAGTAATCGTCACTCACCCGGTCAAGTGCCGCGAGGCGTGCCTCGAGCGCGGCGCAGGCACCCGTTTCGGCCGAACCTTCGGCCGACTGCGTCAGGGTCGCGACGACCGCCAGGGCGAGTATCCGCCAATATCGCATCCGCAAGGTCCTCGCACCGACCGGACAACCCGGCCCTTTACCGTGTTTGGGACCCCTCCCCGGCCCGTTCTTCCCGGCGCATGAC
This sequence comes from Bauldia sp., assembly GCF_020442045.1. GTDB lineage: Bacteria > Pseudomonadota > Alphaproteobacteria > Rhizobiales > Kaistiaceae > Bauldia. The sequence goes on from NZ_JAGRLA010000014.1 coordinate 52,553, forward strand.
GCACCGGCGCGGGCCTGGCGAACAAATCACCTGAAGTATGAATCCGGCGACTCGGCGGGTCAACGACGAAGACGCGTGGTGGCCATCGGCCCGACCACGGTGTTTCGACATGGTATCGATCGGCAATCGCCGGCCCGGAGGGCGGGTGGTCCGCCAAGGCGCGGCCAGACCGGACGACCTCAGCCGCGATCGCGGAACTTGTTGACGATCGGATAGCGCCGGTCGCGACCGAAATTCTTGCGGGTGATCTTGACGCCGGGCGCCGCCTGACGGCGCTTGTATTCGGCGATGTAGAGCAGCCGCTCGACCCGCCTTACGGTATCGATATCGTGGCCGCGCGCCACGACCTCCGATATCCGCATCTCGTCCTCGACGAGGCATTCGAGGATATCGTCGAGAATATCATATGGCGGCAGCGAATCCTGGTCGGTCTGGTCGGGCCGCAGTTCCGCCGACGGCGGACGGATGATGATGTTTGCCGGGATGACGACGCCTCCCGGTCCCAGCGCCCCCTCCGGCTCGTGCCGGTTGCGCCATTCCGCCAGCTTGTAGACCTCGGTCTTGTAGAGATCCTTGATCGGGTTGAAGCCGCCGTTCATGTCGCCATAGAGCGTCGCGTAGCCGACCGAGTTCTCGGATTTGTTGCCGGTTGTCAGCACCATCGAGCCGAACTTGTTGGAGATCGCCATCAGAATGGTGCCGCGGGCGCGCGACTGGAGATTCTCTTCCGTGGTATCCGGCGCCCGATCGCCGAACATCGGTTTGAGCGCCGCCTCGAAGCCTTCGACCGGACCGACAATCGGCACCTGGTCATAGCGAACGGCGAGATTCTCGGCGAGCGCCGCCGCGTCGCTCAGGCTTTCGTTCGATGTGTAGTGGTAAGGCAGCATCACGCAGTGGACCCGTTCGGGCCCGAGCGCATCGACCGCCATCACGGCACAGACGGCGGAATCGATCCCGCCGGACAGGCCGAGGACGATGCCGGGAAAGCCGGTCTTGTCGACGTAGTCGCGCAGTCCCAGCACGCAGGCCCGCCAGTTGGCCTCATCGAGGTCGGGCAGCGCGGCGAAGGCACCATCTGCGCAGCGCCACCCGCCGACGCGGTCGCGCGTCCAGGTCACCGTCTCGGTCGCCTCGACGAATTGCGGCATCTGGAAGGCCAGCGTCCGATCGCCATGGAGGCCGAAGGAGCCGCCGTCGAAGACCAGCTCGTCCTGGCCGCCACACTGGTTGATATAGATCAGCGGCAGGCCGGTCTCGACAACACGGGCGATGGCGACCTGCTGCCGGGCGTCCGCCTTGCCCTGCCAGTAGGGCGACCCATTCGGCACCACGAGGAGTTCCGCACCGGTTTCGAGCAGGCATTCGCAGACCTGATCGAACCAGATGTCCTCGCAGACAGGCAGGCCGAGCCTGACACCTCGGAAATCGACCGGCCCCGGCAGCGGCCCGGGCTCAAAGACCCTCAGTTCGTCGAACACACCGTAATTCGGCAGCTCGACCTTGTAGCGCATCGCCTGGACACTGCCGCCGTCGAGCAGGGCGACTGCGTTGTAGACCTTGCCGGCTTCGGGCCATGGCGTGCCGATGACCACGCCGGGGCCGCCATCCGCCGTGTCGGCGGCGAGGTCCTCGACCGCCTTGCGGCAGGCATCCTGGAATGCCGGCTTGAGGACCAGGTCTTCCGGCGGGTAGCCGGCGACGAAGAGCTCGGAAAATGCCACGAGATCAGCGCCCGCCGCGGCGGCGGCCTGCCGCGCGGCCCGCGCCTTGGCAAGGTTTCCATCGATATCGCCAACCACGGAGTCGAGCTGGGCGACGGTGATGCGGATGGTATCGGTCAGGTTTGCTGCCATATCGCCGGTTTAGCGCGACCGCCCATGGCGGGCAATCGTCATCCGCCGGCGCCGAGGTATTCGCCGAAGAAAGCGAAGGTCCGCCTATGCGCCGATTCGGCTGAAGGTGTGCGCCAGGCGGCATTTCCGGCCCGGTTGAAAGCCGGCCGGCGCTGCGTCCGTCCTCGTCCCGACTTCGCTCGCCTCGCCCGCATGCGGTGCCGCCCTCCATTGCCGCGGCACCAATATTTGCGCCGCGGCAACGGGAGCGAGACCCGGTCAGGCGACCGGTCTCAGGCCCGTATCTCCTGTCGCTGGAAGACGACATAAGCGATCGTGAAGACGACGATCATGGCGGCGATCAGGCCGGCGAATTGGGGCCAGACGAGAAGCGCGCTTTGTGAGAAAGGCAGCGGCGCGCCCATAACCGCCCCCTGTAGCTGACCGAAGAAGATCAGGCCCAGAGCGCGGGTGGCCGGATGGAGCAGCCCCAGGGTCATTTCGCCGAACAGCGTGAATGGCGAGGCCCTGGCAATGCCCTGCTGGAGTTCGGCATTGGTCACCACCGACATGGGATCGAACTGGTCGACCGGGGCAGCAGCGCTGGCGATCAACGGCGCGAGCATCGACCAGAAGACCGTGAACAGGAGCCAGAGGGACAGCGCTGCGAGCGCCGAGGTCGCCGGCGACCGGAACACCGTCGAGAAAAGCAGCGCGACCGCGAGCCACACCCCGCTATAGGCGATGCAGCAGAGCAGGAATCCGATGCCGCGCAGCACCTCCTCGCCGCTTGGCGGCAGGCCAAGCGTCAGAATGCCGAGACCGGTGACCAGCAGCCACAGCGTGACAAGGCAGATGGTCAGGACGATCAGACCGCCGAGGAATTTCCCGGCAAGAAGCCCGTCCCGATAAATCGGCTGGGCGAGAATCCGGCTCATCGTGCGCCGGGAATACTCGCCGTTGATCGCATCGAAGGCGAGCGCGATGGCCAGTAGAGGCAACAGGAAGCCCAGGAAGGACACGAAGGACGGCAGCGGATCGCGCGCCGTGGTGAAGAGCCGGAGGAACAGGAACGGATCCTGCCCCACCGTATTCTTGATCTGGCCGATGGCGCCGTAGATGGCGCCGATCGCGGTGAGCAACACGAGCAGCATCGCCAGATGCATCCGCGCGCTCGTCATGTGGTCGGCGGCTTCCTTCAGGGCGACCGTCGACAGGCCCGTGAATGGTGATCCCTCACGCCGCATCGGACATCTCCTCCTGTTCGAAGTAGCGGCTGTAGATCTCGTCGAGGCTGGTCCGGGTGAGCGTCATGTTGCGCAACCCGCCACCGGCTTCGACCACCCGCCGCGCGATCTCTTTCCTGAGGTCGCGATCGGCGTCGACGCGGCTTCGGCCATCTTCCGACCGGGCGACGCCGGCGATGCCGTCCATTCCCTCCAGGACGCCGGCGAGATCGACGCCCTCGGTCTCGATCTCGACGACGTAGGCGCCGCCGAGAACGTCCCGGGCGAGTTCGTCCACCGGCCCGACCAGCCCCACCCGTCCCTTGCGGAACAGCGCGACGCGGTCGCAGATCGATTGCACCAGGCCAAGCAGATGCGACGACAGGAGCACCGTCATCCCTTCCGCCTTGAGGTTGAGGATAAGGGCAAGCAGTTCGCTGGTACCCTGCGGATCGAGGCCATTGGTCGGCTCGTCGAGGATCGCCACCCGCGCCTCCTTGACCAGCAGCTCGGCCACCCCCAATCGCTGGCGCATGCCATGGGAGAAGGTCGATACGCGGCGATCCGCCACCTCGGCGAGTCCAACGACCGAGAGGGCCCGGTCGATCCGCTGGGCGGCATCCCCGGAAGCAAGGCCGAGGAGCCGCGCCGAATAGACAAGGTTCTCGCGGGCCGAGAGGGTGTCATAGAAGCCAACCTGATCGGGCAGGTAGCCGACGCGACGCTTCACCTCCAACGGCTGGCGCAGCGGGTCGAATCCGAGCACCCGGACGCTACCGCCGGTCGGCTCGGTGAGGCCGAGCAACATGAGGATCGTCGTCGTCTTGCCCGACCCGTTCGGACCGAGAAGGCCGAAGACCTCGCCGGCCCCGATCGTCAGATCGAGGCCGTCGACCGCGAGCGCCCGGCCGTATCGCTTGGTCAGGCCGCTCGCTTCGATGACCGGGGCGCTCATCGCCGGCCGTACCGGGTTACCGCCACGGCGAGGACGATGACGGCGGCGCCGATGACCCCGAGGCCGGCCACGCCCCACAGGGTCGAGGTCAGGACCGTGATCCGGAAGGCTGCATTGTCCGAGGCGCCGTCGCCGTTGGCGCGGACGGTGACGACGTAGTCTCCGGCAATCGCCTTGTCGGAGGGCGTCATGGTCGCGGCCACGTCAACCTTCTGGTCCGGCTGGATGACGTCGATCATCGCCGGCGCGAAGTCGACCTTCCATCCGCTGGGCGCGTTCGCCGACATCTTGACGCCCTGGGCCGGCGCGGTTCCGGTGTTGCCGATCGCGAAGGTGAAGGTCTTTTCCTTGCCCGCGGTCGCTTCGCCGGAAAGCCGCCCGTCAGGGCCGGCAAGAGCCAGCTTCGCCTGTCCGGTGATGTCGAGAACGAGTTGCGTCTGGGCCGACGACTCGGGACTGACGACCTGCATCATCACCGGATACTGGCCCGCGGCGGCATCGTTCGCAGGCGTCACGCTGACCTTGAGGTCCTTGGACTCCCCCGCCTTGACCGGCAGGCTGGTCAGCTCCTGCGAACCATATTGCTCCTTGAACACCACCTGAAAGCCGGGAGGGGATTGCGCCAGCAGGTTGAACAGCTGCTCCTCGGCGCCTTCATTCCTGACCGTCACCTGATAGTCGAATGTCGATTTCGGGGTACCGCGCAGCGCCGGCAGCTTCGGCTCGATCGTTACGCTTGCGGGCTCCGCCGCCGTCAGCGAAAGCGAGACCGGCAGTTCGAGGACCCTGCCTTCCGACTTGCCAATGATCATGAAACCGTAGGTCTTTGCCTCGGCGCCCTTCGGAGGCGTGAGATCAAGGCCAAGTTTGACGCTGCTGTCGGAGTCGACGATTGCCGCCCCGACAGGCCGGTTATCGCCGGTGAATTTCCACTCCCATCCATCGGGAAGCCCCTTCACCGACAACGCCACGCGCACCGGTGGCAGCTGCTTGTTCTCGAGGGCAAGCGACAGCTTTACGTCCTTACCCATCGGTTCGGAGAGAACCGGATAGTCCGTGGTCAGCCACAAGCCGACGATCCGGGTCTCGTGAGGTGGGATTGGGGTCGGTTCCTGAGCGCAGGCGACATCGGCCAGCGCCAGGGCCCCCAACAGCGAGCAGGCCGCGACAATACCGCAGGCAGATCGCATGATCTTCCTCCTGATCCTATTAGCAATGAAAATGCGTTTGGCGTGCCAGTGCCCCAGGCCGATGGGTTACGGCTTTAGCAGGTCGCTGACGGCAATCGAGTCTGGCCTCGATTTGGGCGGAAATCTGGCGAAGTGAAACCGCGCCAGATTAAACCTTGGTAAGATTTCGCCTGGCCGTTTGGCCGGCGGACAAGATCAGGCCCCCGCGGCGACCTGCTGCGGCGCGGACTGGCCGCGCCTGTCGCGCTTCAGCAGTTCGGCGACCAGGAAGGCGAGTTCCAGCGACTGGTCGGCATTGAGGCGCGGGTCGCAATGGGTGTGGTAGCGGTCCTTGAGATCGGCATCCGAGATCGCCCGCGCGCCGCCGGTGCATTCGGTGACATTCTTGCCGGTCATCTCGATATGAATGCCGCCGGGATGGGTGCCTTCGGCGCGATGAACCGCGAAGAAGTTCTCGACCTCACGCAACACCCTCTCGAACGGCCGGGTCTTGTAGCCGCTCTCCGACTTGACGGTGTTGCCGTGCATCGGGTCGCAGGACCAGACCACGGTCCTGCCCTCGCGTTCGACGGCCCTGACCAGCGCCGGCAGCTTGCCTTCGAC